>NZ_WIBD01000005.1:0-285945 GCF_009495975.1 Pseudomonas sp. SZ57
CTTTGCAACTTCAACCACTTGCGCTGCGATCAACTCTTGAGATGCTCATCAGCGGGAGGCGAATTCTACAGCGTTACAACCGCGTGTCAAACTCTTTCTTCTCACCGCTGTCGATCAATCCAGACCCGACCTCTTTCCTCGCTGACTCTTAACTCTAAAACCTTGCAAACTATTGATCTACAAGGCTTTTTCGTTTCCGTCTGCGCCGGAAGTGGGGCGAATTATAGACACCTGACAGAGGGCGTCAACCGTTAATTTCAAAATCGCCGAAATTAACCTTAAAGGCCCCTTGGCTATATAGAAGAGCCCCTCGCAAACGCTTTCTTCTATATAGCTACAGCACCCCTGCCTCGCGCAGCAGAGTGAGCTCTTCCTCGCCAATCCCCAGCAGCGCCTGCAGCACTTGCACCGTATGCTCTCCCAGCAGCGGCGGCGCCCTTGTGTATTCGACCGGCGTCTCAGACAGCCGTATCGGGCTGGCTACCTGCGGAACACGCCCGGCCAGCGCATGAGGAAGCTCTATGGCCAGGCCACGCGCCACCACATGCGGATCGGCAAACACCTGGGCCAGGTCATTGACCGGCCCGCAAGGCACGCCGGCTGCCTCCAGCTCACTGACCCATTGCACAGTGGTCTTGAACACCGTCACCTGGCGAATCAACGGAATCAGCTCGGCACGATGAGCCACTCGCAGCTTGTTGGTCAGGAAGCGTGGATCCTCCGCCCACTGCGGCTGCCCCGCCACAGCGGCAAACTTCCTGAACTGACTGTCATTGCCGACGGTAAGGATCAGGTCGCCATCAGCCGTGGGGAAGTCCTGATAGGGCACGATGTTGGGATGAGCGTTTCCCAAGCGCTTGGGCGCTACCCCCGTCGTCAGGTAGTTCATGGCCTGATTGGCCAGGCAGGCTACTTGTACATCCAGCAGCGCCATATCGATGTACTGGCCGATATCGCTTTGATCACGATGCGCAAGAGCCGCGAGAATGGCCGTCGTCGAATACAGCCCCGTCAGAATGTCAGTCAATGCGACGCCGACCTTCACCGGCCCGGCTCCCTCTTCACCGTCCGGCAGACCGGTAAGGCTCATCAAGCCACCCAGCGCCTGGATCATGAAGTCGTAACCCGGACGCCGCGCATACGGCCCGCTTTGCCCGAAGCCGGTAATGGAGCAATAGATCAGCTTCGGGTTGACCGCCTTCAGCGACTCGTAATCCAGTCCGTAAGCCGCCAGCCCGTCGACCTTGAAGTTTTCGATCACGATGTCGGACTTTGCCGCCAACTCGCGCACCAGACTTTGCCCTTCAGGACGCGTGAAGTCGATGGTCACAGACTGCTTGTTGCGATTGGCGGACAGGTAATAAGCCGCCTCGCTGGTGTTCTGCCCCGCAGCATCCTGAAGGAATGGCGGCCCCCACGAGCGAGTGTCATCGCCACACCCAGGGCGCTCGACCTTGATGACGTCAGCGCCAAGGTCAGCAAGGATCTGCCCGGCCCATGGCCCGGCGAGGACTCTCGACAGGTCGAGCACCCGGATATGCGAAAGCGCCCCCATGATCAGTCCTCCTTAATAGAAAGCCTGAATGCCGGTCTGCGCACGCCCCAGAATCAACGCATGCACGTCGTGCGTGCCTTCGTAGGTATTCACAACCTCCAGGTTGACCAGATGCCTGGCGATGCCGAACTCGTCCGAGATGCCATTGCCGCCCAGCATGTCGCGGGCCAGACGCGCGATATCCAGCGACTTGCCGCACGAGTTGCGCTTCATGATCGAGGTGATCTCCACGGCAGCCGTACCTTCGTCCTTCATGCGCCCCAGACGCAGGCAACCCTGCAAGGCCAGAGTGATTTCGGTCTGCATGTCTGCCAGCTTCTTCTGGATCAACTGATTGGCCGCCAGCGGACGGCCGAATTGCTGGCGATCCAGGGTGTATTGCCGCGCGGTGTGCCAGCAGAACTCTGCGGCACCCAGCGCGCCCCAGGAGATACCGTACCGTGCCGAGTTGAGGCAGGTGAACGGCCCCTTCAGACCGCGCACATCGGGAAAGATGTTCTCTTCGGGCACGAACACGTTATCCATGACGATCTCGCCGGTGATCGATGCGCGCAAACCGACCTTGCCGTGAATGGCCGGAGCGCTCAGGCCTGCCCAGCCTTTTTCGAGAACGAAACCGCGAATATCGCCGGCATCGTCCTTGGCCCACACCACAAACACATCGGCGATCGGACTGTTGGTGATCCACATCTTGCTGCCGCTCAAGCGGTAACCACCCTCGACGCTCCGGGCACGGGTGATCATCGCTCCAGGGTCGGACCCATGATCGGGCTCGGTCAGGCCGAAGCAGCCGATCCATTCGCCAGAAGCCAGTTTGGGCAGGTACTTCTCTTTCTGGGCCTGCGTGCCGAACTCGTTGATCGGCACCATGACCAGCGAGGACTGCACACTCATCATCGAACGGTAGCCCGAATCGATACGCTCGACTTCACGCGCGATCAGCCCATAACACACGTAATTCAGGCCGCTGCCACCGAACTCTTCCGGGATGGTCGCCCCCAGCAGCCCCACCTCGCCCATCTCGCGAAAGATGGCCGGGTCGGTTTTCTCGTGACGGAATGCTTCCAGCACGCGCGGGGCCAGCTTGCTCTGGGCGAACTGCTCGGCCGTGTCGCGGACCATGCGCTCTTCTTCAGTGAGCTGTTGATCCAGCAACAAGGGGTCAATCCAGTTGAAGCCTGCCTTACCGCTCATGCCAGTTCCTCGCGCTCAGATGAAATCCTGCAGTGATCCTAGTCCTGGCCCATGCCAGCGACAAACGAGGTTTTATCAAGCATGTGTGGTAATTTCTCACTCCGTGACACAGAACTGCGCTCTAAAACAAAAATATCAGTGAGAATAAAGTACATGAGACGCAAGATACCCAGCACCACTGCACTGGTCAGTTTCGAGGCAGCCGCCCGTCACGAGAGCTTCACCAAGGCCGCTAACGAGCTCTCCCTCACGCAAGGCGCTGTGTGTCGGCAAATCGGCGGGCTGGAAGAGTTTCTCGGCGTCGAGTTGTTCCGGCGTTCGCGCAGGGGCGTAAAGCTCACGGAAGCCGGGCTGTCCTATAGTCGTCGTGTGTCCCAGCAACTGGACGCGGTCGAGCGCGACACACTGTCGGTCATGGGCCAGCAAGGTGCCAACGCCATCGAACTCGCCGTGGTGCCGACCTTCGGCACTCAGTGGCTGCTGCCGCGCCTGAAGGACTTCCAGCACAAACACCCCGACGTCACGGTCCACCTGACCAACCGCACCCGCCCGTTCCTGTTTGCCGACACCGACTTCGACGCCGCCATCTATTTTGGCGATGCCGACTGGTCCGGCACCCAGTCGCATCGTTTGATGAGCGAAAACTCCATGCCGGTCTGCAGCGCCTCTTTTCTTGAAGGTCGCGACAGCCTGACAGCACGCGAGCTGGCCGAACTGCCGCTGCTGCAACAGACCACCCGGCCCTACGCCTGGCGCCAATGGTTCAATGCGCAGGATCTGGATATCGCGCGCGACATGACCGGCCCGCGCTACGAACTGTTCTCCATGCTGGCGCAGGCGGCCATGCACGACATGGGCGTTGCTCTGATTCCACCCTTCCTCATTCAACGCGAACTGCAGGAAAAGCGTCTGGTGATCGCAAACCCCCGCTCACTGCCCGGCAGCAAGGCCTATCACCTGATGATTCCTGAGCGCAAAGTTGAATCGGCATCGCTGACTGCGTTTCGTGACTGGCTGATCGAACAGGCCCGTGCTTACCAGTTGCCCCAGGAAAAATTCGACCAATATCTCAGGTAGCCCATAGCTGCTGACACCTACAGATATAACCTTATGTCGCCCTGAAGTAACTTCCGATCGCTCACAAAAAACGGGACACAACCCTTTATTTATAGGGCCTATGGGTCGATACGGCGCATTTATCGGATTTTCGGCAGAAAAACTTTTATCACCTGTTTTTCGTAAGGAATATCACCACAGCCCTTACAGATAAAGGGCTCTATCGAATAAGTGCGACAATAGGTCACAGTGTGACTTGTAGTTCATCTATAGTTTCGTTACAGAATGTATTGAAGCCCGCAAACTTCGCCTGCAAAATGCCCCGCCCCTGCTGCAAAGGGGTGTGCTGATTGGCCAAGCCAGACGCACCAGCCGTAGTGCACTGGCCTACATACGAACGATAAAAAATCGCGCAGGAGATTTGTCGTGCACATTGGCGTTCCTCTCGAAACACAAGCGGGCGAAACCCGGGTAGCTGCTACCCCGGAAACCATCAAAAAGCTGATCAGCCAGGGTCACCGGGTTACCGTGCAAAGCGGCGCGGGCCTTCATGCCAGCGTTCCAGACAGCGCTTACGAGGCTGCTGGCGCAGTGATCGGTGACACCAACGAGACCTATGCGGCCGAACTGATTCTCAAGGTCGTCGCACCTGACGATGAGGCGCTGAACCTGATCAAAAGCGGCTCGGTGGTCGTCGGCATGCTCAACCCCTTCAACAACGAACTGATCGGCAAGATGGCCGCACGTGGCATTACCGCGTTCGCCCTGGAAGCCGCGCCGCGCACATCGCGGGCGCAAAGCCTTGATGTGCTGTCTTCGCAAGCCAACATTGCGGGCTATAAGGCAGTACTGCTCGCCGCGCATCACTACCCGCGCTTCATGCCCATGCTGATGACCGCTGCCGGTACCGTCAAAGCAGCACGGGTGCTGATCCTGGGCGCCGGCGTTGCCGGTCTGCAGGCCATTGCCACCGCCAAAAGGCTGGGCGCCGTGGTGGAAGCGTCGGATGTGCGTCCGGCAGTGAAGGAGCAGATCGAGTCGCTGGGCGCAAAATTCATCGATGTGCCCTACGAGACCGACGAAGAGCGCGAATGCGCCGAAGGCGTTGGCGGCTACGCACGCCCCATGCCGGCCAGCTGGATGCAACGCCAGGCCGCCGCCGTGCATGAGCGCGCGAAACTGTCGGACATCGTCATCACCACCGCGCTCATTCCCGGCCGCAAGGCCCCGGTACTGCTCGGCGCAGAAACCGTGGCGCAGATGAAGCCCGGCTCGGTGGTGATCGACCTGGCCGCTGCACAGGGCGGCAACTGCCCGCTGACCGTTGCCGATCAAGTGGTTGTCGAGCACGGCGTGACCATCGTCGGCCACACCAACCTGCCCGCTCTGGTCGCAGCCGATGCATCGGCGCTCTACGCCCGCAACCTGCTGGACTTCATGAAGCTGCTGTTCGACAAGGACGGCACATTCTCGATCAACCTCGAAGACGACATCGTCGCCGCATGCCTGATGTGCCGCGACGGGCAAGTTGTCCGCAAGAACGGCTGAGGACACACCAATGGAAGAGCTGATTTCCCCCGGCGTCTACAACCTGATCATTTTCGTATTGGCGATCTATGTCGGCTACCACGTGGTCTGGAATGTCACGCCTGCGCTGCACACGCCGCTCATGGCGGTCACCAATGCGATCTCCGCCATCGTCATCGTTGGCGCCATGCTCGCCGCTGCGCTCACGGTCACCCCGCTGGGCAAGACCATGGGCACGCTGGCGGTCGCACTGGCGGCCGTGAACGTGTTTGGCGGGTTTCTGGTCACTCGGCGGATGCTGGAAATGTTCAGGAAAAAGGCCCCCAAGGCAAAGGATGAGGCGCCCAAGTCATGAGCATGAATCTGGTTACCCTGCTGTACCTGATCGCATCGATCTGCTTCATCCAGGCACTCAAAGGCTTGTCGCACCCTACCACTTCGCGCCGTGGCAACCTGTTCGGCATGCTCGGCATGGGCCTGGCGGTCATCACCACGATCGGCCTGGTGTTCAAGCTCGCGGTGCTGTCTACTGCTGAAGGGACCAGCGCAGGCATCGGCTATATCGTAGTCGGCCTGCTGGTGGGCGGAACCGCTGGCTCGATCATGGCCAAGCGCGTCGAAATGACCAAAATGCCGGAGCTGGTGGCGTTCATGCACAGCATGATCGGCCTGGCGGCAGTGTTCATCGCTATCGCGGCGGTCGTCGAGCCTCAATCACTGGGCATCGTTCGCAATCTGGGCGATGCGATTCCGGCCGGCAACCGTCTGGAGCTGTTCCTCGGGGCAGCCATCGGTGCGATTACCTTCTCGGGCTCGGTCATCGCTTTCGGCAAACTCTCGGGCAAGTACAAATTTCGCCTCTTTCAAGGCGCACCGGTACAGTTTGCCGGCCAGCACACGCTCAATCTGGTCCTCGGCCTGGCCACGCTGTTCTTCGGCCTGACCTTTATGTTCACCGGCAGCCTCACTGCCTTTGCGATCATGCTGGCGCTGGCCTTCGTCATCGGTGTGCTGCTGATCATCCCGATTGGCGGGGCCGACATGCCGGTGGTGGTCTCGATGCTCAACAGCTATTCAGGCTGGGCAGCGGCCGGCATCGGCTTTTCGCTGAACAACTCGATGCTGATCATCGCGGGCTCACTGGTGGGTTCCTCGGGCGCGATCCTCTCCTACATCATGTGCAAGGCGATGAACCGCTCGTTCTTCAACGTGATCGGCGGTGGCTTTGGCGGCGCAACGGACTCGGCAGGCCCGGCGGGTGCGAAGGAAGCACGCCCGGTGAAATCCGGCTCGGCAGACGACGCCACCTTTTTGCTGACCAACGCCGACACCGTGATCATCGTGCCCGGCTACGGCCTGGCAGTGGCTCGTGCCCAGCACGCACTCAAGGAACTGACCGAGAAGCTCATCCACCGCGGCGTCACCGTGAAGTACGCCATTCACCCGGTGGCCGGACGCATGCCCGGGCACATGAACGTGCTGCTGGCCGAAGCCGAAGTGCCTTACGACCAGGTGTTCGAGATGGACGACATCAACTCCGAATTCGGTCAGGCCGATGTGGTGCTGGTGCTCGGTGCCAACGACGTGGTCAACCCGGCCGCCAAGAACGATCCGAAATCCCCTATCGCCGGGATGCCCATTCTGGAGGCGTTCAAGGCCAAGACCATCATCGTCAACAAACGCTCGATGGCCAGTGGTTACGCAGGTCTGGATAACGAATTGTTCTACCTGGATAAAACCATGATGGTCTTCGGAGACGCCAAAAAGGTGATCGAGGACATGGTGAAGGCCGTCGAAAACGCCTAGCCTGACCACGCTCCATTGAAGCCCCGGCTCGCTTGGCGACCGGGGCTTTTTACATTCCGCGTAACAGTGTTTTGCGCTGGAACCCGCTAATTAGAGCGGTCAAATGCGACCTTGGTAGCAGGACGAAGCTCGACCAAGGCTCTAGACTTGTCGTTCGCTTCTATCTACGAGACAGACCCATGTACCGTGACCGTATCCGCCGGCCCTCCCTGATGAGCAAGGTTATGAGCGCAGCCGACGCTGCCGCCTTGATTGAAGACGGCATGACCGTCGGCATGAGTGGCTTCACCCGTGCAGGCGAAGCCAAGGCCGTACCCCACGCGCTGGCCGAGCGCGCCAAAGTGACGCCGCTGAAAATCAGCCTGATGACCGGCGCCAGTCTGGGCAATGACCTGGACAAGCAACTGACCGAGTCCGGCGTACTGTCCCGGCGCATGCCCTTTCAGGTCGACAGCACGCTGCGCAAGGCGATCAACAACGGCACGGTGATGTTCATCGATCAGCATTTGTCCGATACGGTCGAGCTGCTGCGCAATCGGCAGATCAAGGCGGTGGACCTGGCTGTGATCGAATGCGTGGCGATCACTGAAGAGGGCCATCTGGTGCTGAGCACCTCCGTCGGTAACTCGGCCAGCTTCGCCATCCTGGCCAAACAGGTCATCGTGGAAATCAACCTGTCCCAGCCACTGGAGCTGGAAGGCCTGCACGACATCTATATACCCAGCTACAGGCCGACACGCCTGCCGATTCCGGTCCTGGAGGCCGATTCGCGTATCGGCAGCCACGCGGTGAAGATCGACCCGGCAAAAATAGTCGGCATTGTCATCAGCAACCAGCCTGACTCGCCCTCCACGGTCACACCACCTGATGCGGACACGCAGGCCATCGCCAATCATCTGGTGGAGTTCTTCAAGAAAGAAGTGCGCGAAGACCGGCTGACCGACAAGCTGATGCCACTGCAGGCCGGGATCGGCAACATTGCCAACGCGGTGATGCACGGTCTGCTGGCGTCGCCCTTCACGGACCTGACGATGTACTCCGAGGTGCTGCAGGACTCGACATTTGACCTGTTCGATGCAGGCAAACTGACCTTTGCCTCGGGCAGTTCCATGACCTTGTCGGCGGCCAAGCATGCCGAGGTCTTTGCCGACTTCAATCGCTACAAGTCCAGGCTGGTACTGCGCCCGCAGGAAATCTCCAACCACCCCGAGGTGATCCGTCGCCTGGGTATCATCGGGATCAATACCGCGCTGGAGTTCGACCTGTATGGCAATGTGAACTCCACCCACATCTGCGGGACTCGCATGATGAACGGCATTGGCGGCTCCGGAGACTTCTCGCGCAACGCGCACCTGGCGATCTTCGTCACCAAATCGATCGCCAAAGGTGGCGCGATCTCCAGCGTCGTGCCGATGGTCAGCCATGTCGACCACACCGAACACGATGTCGACATCCTGGTCACCGAGCAGGGCCTGGCGGACCTGCGCGGTCTGGCACCTCGCGAACGCGCCAGAGTAATCATCGATAACTGCGTGCATCCGGATTATCGCGATGCGCTGAACACCTATTTCAGTGCCGCTTGCGCCGTGGGCGGGCATACCCCACACATCCTGCGCGAAGCACTGAGTTGGCACATCAACCTGGAAGAAACCGGGCGCATGCTGCCAGCCTGAACAGGACAGTTGGAAGTGAGCAAGCGCTTTTCTGATTCACTTTCAGCTGGCACCCAAGGGCTTATGAAAAAACTGTACTGCTGTACCGGTCATAAAACTGTCTTGAAAGGTCAAAATCACCACAATCGATCACAAAATGCACCCTTAAAGTGCAGACCGGTACAGTTGCCCCATTTATGAACAAAACAGTGCCCAATCACAGTTAACTGAACCCTCACAATACAGGTGAACTGTGTCTATGGAAGCTGGACGCGCACGAGGAAAATGGGCACCAGTCAAGCAACTCACTTATCCCGCCACAAGCGGAAGGAAGTCACACCATGGAACGTACAATCAGTTCCGATCTGTTCAGCGAAAGCACCGTTACCACCGCAAAAGCCTCTCTGCCTCTGCGCGTATTCGCCAACCTGATGCTCTGGCAGCGTCGCCTGTCCAGCCGCCACCAGCTGGCCCGTCTGGATGCACGCCTGCTGGCTGACGCCGGTATCAGCGAATCCCAGCGTTACGAAGAGCTGAGCAAGCCGTTCTGGCGCTAAACAAGCGCCCGCTGGTCCTTGACCGTCAGGTCTCCTGCCAGCAATCCGAATTGCTTCATACAAGACCCGTCTCAGGCAACTGAGACGGGTTTTGTCGTTTCAGGGGGCGGATTCAGAGAGCCTTGGCTAAACCAGTACAGATTTAACAAAATCAAAATACGGCAGGTACAGTCATCAAATATTGCAAACTGTGTAAGTCGAAGCCGTCGACCTTCATGACAACTGCAGTATGGGTGGGATAGTCTAGCGCTCTACCTCAGCCCTTCGGCTTCGCAGGCAGTCTGTGCCCACTTGTCCACAACGGAACTCGATCATGTCTCTGCTACGTAACCTTGGCGCTGTCTTTCTGTTGACCGCCGCAGCCGGTGCAAACGCCTCCAGCTTCATCGTCACCACCGACGCAGTGGTCGATGCCGTCAATGCATCGACCCGCGCGACCTCCAACGTGTCCTCTTCCCTGAAAGACGACAAGATCGTTCTTGCCGCCCGTGACGACGCCGCCAGCTTCGTGGCCAGCTCCGGCGACATCCGCAGCGCTCGCCTTGAAGGCGCGTTGCAGCACATCCGCCAGGTCCTGCCTGAACTGCAAGCCAGCGACAGCCAGCTGGCTCAGGCCATTCTGGCCATCTGACCGCTGCGCCCCGGCTACGTGCCGGGGTAGCTCTGGCCCGCGCATTGCGCTAGCCTTGGAGCCTGTTTTGCCGGTTCGTGAAAGTCATGCGTTTAGTGCACCTTCTGTATATCGCTCCCTTTGCCAGCCTGACGTACGTCAGTCAGGTTCAAGCGTTCGATACGACCACGCAAGGCCTGGTCAAGACCGCCTATGCCACCAGCCAGGTCTCGACAGGACCGTTCGATAACAAACTGATCATGGCTGCCCGTGACGATGCTGCTGCATTCATCGCCAGCGACGGAGAAATGCGTGGCGCCCGGCTTGAGTCAGCGCTGCACGCCCTGCGTCAGGCAGATGCAAAACTTCATGCCAGCGACCTTGAACTGGCGCAGGCAATCCTCGTCCAATAGCCACTTTCCCCTCTTCGCGTAACTGGAGACGTCACTACATGCGTACCCCGCTGATTGCTGCTTCCCTTGGCCTGCTCTTGCTGGCCGATTTTGCCCAGGCCCAGACTGTTGTGGCCACGAGCAACATCATCGTTCGTGCGTTCGGCCGTACCATCGATTTCACTTCCGACACCACCACATCGATCCGCGACTCCAAGGTCGTTCTCCAGGCCAAAGACGATGCTGCCAGCTACGTTGCCACTGGTGGTGACATCCACGGCGCCCAACTGGATGCTGCGTTCGATACGCTGCGTACCCGCGTGCCGGAAGCGCGCAATGCAAGCGATCAGACCCTGGCTGAAGCAATCCTCGCATTGTGAGGCGGTTTCGCGCCTGGCTGCTTGCTGGCGCGCTGTCGCTGGTCGGTACGCATGCCTTTGCCAGCCTGAAGCTGGAACTGCACACCGACGGCCTCGATGCGCCCCAACAGCAAGCCAGCCAGGCGCTGCTCGACGAAGCCCTGCACGCACTACCGCCCAGCTTCGTCGAAGCACTGGACCGCACCGTCGAGGTAAGCTGGTCCGCTGACATGCCGCAGAACGCCTACGGTCAGGCCGCCGGGCCCTATCAGCTGTACCTCAACAGCCACCTGCTGGCCTCGTTGACGGACGGCTCGGCAGCCACGGCCCAGACCGGCCGGCCACACGGTACGGTGCGTCGTGAGTTGCTCGCCACTGTCCTGCATGAGCTGACCCACGTCTACGACCGCGCCCGCCTGTGGTCGCCCAGCGAGCGAGCGGCGATTTTTCGCTGTACCTCACGCAGCAGTTCGCTGGGCAAGGTCGGCCTGCCTGACAACTGCCGCGGCCAGACCGAGCGACGCTTCACCCTGAGTGACGATCCACGCCTGCTGGACCTGGCGGGATGGCAGCAATATGTCGGACGTCGCGGCGACCGCGAGGAACATAACGGCCAGGTCGCCCGCAGTCCGGACATCTACGAAACCACCAGCCCGCTGGAATTCGTGGCGGTGAACATGGAGTACTTTCTCCTTGATCCGGCCTACGCCTGCCGTCGCCCTGCCCTGTATGCGTATTACAAGGAGCGTTTCGGCTGGGCACCTGCAGCCCATAACGAATGCCCGAAGTTCTACCCCTACCTGAACGCCGGCAGCGACTTCGGCCGAGAGCCATTGGGCAAGCTGGACCCGGAGCGGGTCTATGCGGTGGATTATCTGCTGGCCGAGGCGAACCAGAACTGGGCAAGCCGCTGGGGCCACAGCATGTTGCGCCTGGTGATCTGCAAACCCGGCCGCCCGCGTGGTCCGGATTGCCGACTGGACCTCGATCAGCACCTGGTGCTGTCGTACCGGGCGTTTGTCGGCGACGTGCAGCTGTCCAGCTGGGACGGCCTGATGGGTGCCTACCCGTCGCGCCTGTTCGTCCTGCCACTGGCGCAGGTCATCGATGAATACACCAAGACCGAACTGCGCAGCCTGGCGTCGGTACCGATCAAGCTGTCGCGTCCGGAAATAGAAGGGCTGGTGCAGCACGCCGCCGAGATGCACTGGAGCTACGACGGCAACTACTACTTCCTCTCGAACAACTGCGCCGTTGAAAACCTCAAACTGCTGCGCGCCGGTACGCACAACCCCAAGCTCGTCGGCCTGGACAGTATTTTGCCCAACGGTTTGCTTGAAGTCCTCGAAGGCCGAGGGCTGGCTGATACCAGCGTACTGGACGATCCCAAGGAGGCGCTGCGTCTGGGCTATCGGTTCGACTCCTACCGCGACCGCTATCAGGCGATGTTCGAAGTGCTGAAGAAGCACTTGCCGATCAAACAGAACACCGTGGAAGACTGGATGGCGCTACCCGCCAGTGAGCGCAGCCAGTGGTTCGGCAAAGCCGATCTGCGTACCAGCGCTGCGATTCTGCTGCTGGAGCAGGCCAGCCTGCGCAGGCAACTGCTGTTGGCCCAGGATGAAGTGAAACAGAGCTATCTGGGTGCACGGGAATTGAAAGACGGCAAAGTCTCCAACGCCACCAAAACGCTGCAGGAAATCCTCGCCAGCAGCGGGTTCCTCAGCCGGCCTGCCGAGCTGCTGGGCAGCGACGGGTACGGTTTGCCACAGGCGGGTGAATGGCAGCGTCTTGAAGCAGAAAGCAGTCAGCGCCAGAAACAGCTCAAGCGCCTGACCGGCGATCTCGACAAGGAAGTGCGAGCCCTGCTGGAGCCTGAGCGCGCCAAAGAGATTGCCGCCAACGAAGCCAACCTCAAACAGGTGTCCGAGCACCTCAGGGCGTTGCACAAGGCTGCAGGCGGGCTGCAGTTGCCGTGATCAGGCCGCTTTCTTTCTCGGTTTAAGGTATTTGACCAGGCCCTGGAACCAGATCACCAGGGCCGGGTTGCCCTTGATCTGAATATCCTTGTCCTGAATGCCTTTCATGAACGCCAGCTGCTTGTTTTTCGCCTGAAGGGTATCAAAGCCGAAGGCTGCATCACGAAACACGATGGCAAACGCCGGCTCTGCAACCGTGCCGCTTGCACTGCGGATCCGCTGATCGTGGACCACGAAGTGACGTGCAACCTTGCCATCTGCCGTCTGCAGCTGAAAGGTCAGGTCTTTGCCAGCCAATTGCTGCTGGAACGCCGGATTGTTACGACTGGCGCGGGCCATCAGCAGGCCCAGCATCCACAACAGGAAACGAAATTTCATACATGGCCTCTGAACACGCAGGTTCCGACTCGGAATCGGCGTGGCAGTGTAGCGGGTTATCGGCGCAAAACCTTTAGGAAAAGAAAGGATTTCGAGGGAGATCGGCACAAAACAGTTACCGAACATGAGGATGCTGCTCCGCGTGGGAAGCAGCATCCCACTGGCATCAACGAATGCTGTTGATGCTGCCTTTGTTACCCGTGACCTTTACATCGACCTTCTTGAAGATGAAGTAGTCTTTGACGCTGACTTCGTAGCGCGGCGCGACGATCAGATCGGCGCCGGAGGATTTAACCGCCTTGAAAGCGGCTGCCGCTTTGGTCGTCGAGACCGGATCAGGCAACGCCAGACCCAGGCCGCCACCGCCACTTGCGCCACCGTAGGTCACGCCGTCGGCGAACTGATTATCGCCGCCGAAGCTCAGGAAATTGAACAGCACGTTGGTGGACGACTCGCCGCTGATGGTGCCGCCAACCTTGACGTCAGCCTTCAGGTCGGTTTTGACCGTGCCTTCCAGCGGTGCGCTTGGCTGGCTGACGTTGTAGCTCACACAACCGCTGGTCGTGGCGATCAGAGCCGCAACAGCAGCAAACTTCCATGGCTTTTTCATTCTGGATTTCCCAAGAGTAATTGAAGGGGTGCAGCAGGAACGGCACTCTAAGGGAATCAGCAACAAGAAAAAGTCAGGCAAAGCTGTGGCTTTGGAAGGCAATTACATGGAATGGAGTAGGACAATTCTCACAGGGAGCGAGAGGCATCATCGACGTCATACGACAGAAACAAGAAACGGGCACCCAATCCGATTGGTGTGCCCGCCTGTGGGTTGTGCGTCTCCCGCCGAGGCGCACAACAGGGTGTCAAGGATTGACGCTGTCTTTCAGGGCTTTCCCCGGTTTGAAGGCAACCGTGTTGCTTGCCTTGATTTTGACCGGCTCCCCGGTCTGTGGGTTCTTGCCAGTGCGGGCGCCACGGTGGCGTTGCAGAAAAGTACCGAAACCTACCAGCGTGACACTGTCCTTGCGGTTCAGTGCGCCAGTAATCTCTTCAAGGATGGCATTGAGAACGCGATTGGATTGTTCTTTGGTGAGATCCGCCTTTTCAGCGATGGCGGCTGCAACTTCTGGTTTACGCATATGAAGCCTCTTTTACGGTTTTTTGTTTTTATGTCCCGCGCCGCTTTTGTAAAAAAACGGCAACAAGGCGCCGCGACAGCTCTACGTAGCGGCAGACAAGACCGAGGATGGCATGCCGAACTGACCCGCGCCAGTGCATGAATGCGGTTTATTGGCAGAAATACAGGGTCAATCCGACAAAATGACGTGAAATCACGCCAATAACGCAGGTAACACCTTGTTGAGTGCGAGTTTTTCCATAACCGCTGCGCCTGTCAGGGCATAGCCCAGCAGATGGCCGTCGGCGTCGTGACACAGCGCCTTGATATCAGCGCCCTGCCCTTCGACACTCCAGTGGCCATCGCTGCCACGCGGCGGCGGCGAAACCACCAGCGGGCAGGCGGGCGTCTTCACGGTGATCGGCATGGGCCCGTATTTGACGGAAGTCGGGTTTCCGGCCAGCGTCTGGGCCAACGCACGAGCGCAGCTCATCAACGGCATCACGTAGAGCAGGTTCAGGCCATCGACTTCAGCGCAATCACCCAGCGCGTGGATGTTGGCGTGGGAGGTTTGCAACAGGCGGTCGACCAGAATGCCGCGCCCGGTCTGCAGGCCGGCAGCAGCGGCCAGCTCGATGCGAGGACGCAGGCCGATGGCTGACACCACCAGGTCGCAGTCCATCACCTGCCCGTCCGACAAGTGCGCTTGCAGGCCCTCACCATTGCGGTTCAGGCGGGTCAGCACCGGCCCCAGATGGAAACGTGCGCCCAGGCTTTCAAGACCGGACTTCACCGCAGCCGCCGCCTCAGGGGGCAACAGGGTCGGCATGACCTGTTCGCACGGCGCCACCAGGTCCACTTCATAGCCGCCCAGGATCAGGTCGTTGGCGAACTCACAGCCAATGAGTCCTGCGCCGAGAATCAACACCCGACGCTTGCCCGCCGCAGCCGCGCGGAAACGGGCGTAATCCTGAAGATCGTTGATCGGGAAAACGGCGTCGCCGGCGTCGCCGGCGTCGCCTTCCACCGGTACACGAATGGTTTCGGCGCCCCAGGCCAGCACCAGATCGCGGTAATACACCGCCTCTTCGCCGATCCACAGGCGTTTGTGACCGGCATCGATCCCGCTGATGCGCGTGTGCGTGCGGATCTCGGCCTTGAGCTGATCGGCCATGGCGCCGGCTTCAGCCATGCTCAGGCCGTCGGCTTCCTTGTTTTTGCCAAAGCCGGTAGAGAGCATCGGCTTGGAGTAGGAACGGCCATCGTCGGCCGTGATCAATAACAGCGGCGTGTCTGCGTCCAGCTTGCGAAACTCTCGAGCGAGGTTATACCCCGCAAGGCCGGTGCCGATGATGACGACAGGTGCGCTCATTGTTCTTCCCTATTTCACTGTGCCTGGTGCTCGTTGTTGCCAGCCCTTGTCTACGGGCAGCAATCAAGCGATTTCGATCATTTCAAAGTCCATTTTGCCCACGCCGCAATCCGGGCAGAGCCAGTCTTCCGGCACATCCTGCCAGAGGGTGCCGGGCGCAATTCCGTCATCCGGCCAGCCATCGGCTTCGTTATAGATCAGGCCGCAGACGATGCATTGCCACTTCTTCATGTCAGGTTCTCTCGTTTATCAGGCTCAATAGCGTACGACGGTCAGTTGCCGTCTTCTGAAGGGCGTTGTACTGATCGGCAGGCGCGGATGCAAGTCTGATTCTATAACCTGAGGTTCTGCCGACCGTCGGTCGAGACCGGCAATCATGCTAAGCTCGCGGCCTCGTTGGCTGCCGGAACTGGCTTATCGTGACCCAGCAATCCCCCGCATTCATTGGCCCTGCCTGGCTCGAGCGCGAGCAATTGATCGACGCGCCGGACCCGGTAATGCTCGACTGGTTGTTCAATCAGGACTCCCTTACTCGTCGCCTGGACCGTTTGTCTGACGGTCGTTTCAGCGTATTTCCGCAGTTTGAAGGCTGGCAGCCCTTGCGCCCTGACGAGTGCCTGGCGCTGGGCCTGCCAGAGGCGGGCGAAGGCTGGGTGCGCGAGGTGTACCTGCGCGGTAACGGCAACAACTGGGTGTTCGCGCGCAGTGTCGCTGCCCGCAGCGCCCTGCTGGATGGCGGCCTGAATATGGATGAGCTGGGCACTCGTTCGCTGGGTGAGTTGCTGTTCAGCGACCCGGCGTTCGTGCGCGGCACGCTTGAAGTGTGTCATTACCCCGAGGCCTGGCTGCCCGCTGCCGACGCAGCGCGCGGGCTGTGGGCACGCCGCTCGCGCTTCGATCGAGGCGCGTTGAGCGTGCTGGTCGCCGAAGTTTTCCTGCCCGCCCTGTGCACTGCGATTCACGACAAGGACCACGTCTGATGTACCTGTCCCTCCTCAAATCCCTCAATCGTCTGAGCCCACGCGCCTGGGACTTCATCCAGCTGACACGCATCGACAAGCCCATCGGCGTCTACCTGCTGCTGTGGCCGACCCTGTGGGCGGTCTGGATTGCAGGCAAGGGCGCGCCGTCGCTGCAGACCGTGTTCATTTTTGTGCTCGGCGTCTTTCTGATGCGGGCGGCAGGCTGTGTAATCAATGACTTCGCCGATCGCAAGGTGGACGGCCACGTCAAACGCACCGAGCAGCGTCCGCTGGTCAGCGGCAAAGTCAGCTCCCGGGAAGCGCTGGTGCTGTTTGCGGTGCTGGTCGGCCTGAGCTTTGTGCTGGTGCTGTTTACCAACGCGGCGACCATCTGGCTGTCGTTCGGCGGTCTCGCCCTGGCGGCCAGCTATCCGTTCATGAAGCGCTACACCTATTACCCGCAAGTGGTGCTGGGTGCTGCGTTCTCGTGGGGCATGCCGATGGCCTTCACTGCCGAAACCGGTGAGCTGCCCGCTGCAGCCTGGTTGCTGTACATCGCCAACCTGCTGTGGACCGTGGGCTACGACACTTACTACGCCATGGTCGATCGCGACGACGATCTGAAAATCGGCGTGAAATCCACGGCCGTCCTGTTCGGCGATGCCGACCGGGTCATCATCCTGACCCTGCAGGGGCTGGCACTGGGCTGCCTGATGCTGGCCGGTGCGCGCTTCGAACTGGGCGCGTGCTTCTACATCGGCCTGCTGGCAGCGGCGGGCTGCTTCGCCTGGGAATTCTGGAGCACCCGAGCGCGCGAGCGAGACGCCTGCTTCAAGGCCTTTCTGCACAATCACTGGGCCGGGCTGGCGATATTCCTGGGCATCGTCGCCAACTACGCGGTGCGCTGAGTACAGCCACCGCCAGCCTGCGCACGACTGAAATAAATTCAGGATCGCGAGGCCTGCGGGCCCCCACGGCCCGTCAGCGTGCTAGCCTCATTCAGACCTGTCACACGACTGCAATAATTCCGTTATCTAATGCGCCCCAAGACAGTTAAATGACAAGAGGTTCGAGCATGGCTGGCAGGAGCATCCTGATCGTTGACGACGAAGCGCCAATTCGCGAAATGATCGCCGTTGCGTTGGAAATGGCTGGATACGACTGTATTGAAGCCGAAAACTCTCAGCAGGCCCACGCGATCATCGTGGACCGCAAGCCTGACCTGATTCTGCTCGACTGGATGCTGCCAGGCACGTCCGGCATCGAACTGGCCCGGCGCCTCAAGCGTGACGAACTGACCGGGGACATCCCGATCATCATGCTCACCGCCAAGGGTGAAGAGGACAACAAGATCCAGGGCCTGGAAGTGGGCGCCGACGATTACATCACCAAGCCTTTCTCGCCGCGCGAGCTGGTGGCACGCCTCAAGGCCGTGCTGCGTCGCGCTGGCCCGACTGACGGCGAAGCGCCCATCGAAGTCGGCGGCCTGCTGCTCGACCCGATCAGCCACCGGGTCACCATCGATGGCAAACCCGCCGAAATGGGCCCGACCGAATACCGCCTGCTGCAGTTCTTCATGACCCATCAGGAGCGCGCCTACACACGCGGTCAGTTGCTGGATCAGGTGTGGGGCGGCAACGTCTACGTCGAAGAACGCACCGTCGATGTTCACATCCGCCGCCTGCGCAAGGCCTTGGGGGATGCGTATGAAAATCTGGTACAAACCGTGCGCGGCACTGGCTATCGTTTCTCGACCAAGAGCTGACAACCGCTGCGTCGACGCAGGGCAATGGCCGGTGCAGACCAGACAAGGATTTACCCCTAATTGAATCAAAATTGGCACGGCACTCTGATACGCCACATGTTGTTGCTGGTCACTGCCTGCCTGTTGGTCGGCCTGATCAGTGGGCAGTATGCCTGGAGCCTGGCCGCCGGGCTGGGACTGTATCTGGCCTGGACCCTCAAGCAGCTGTTACGCCTGCACGACTGGCTGAGCAGCCACAAGGCTGACGAGCCGCCTCCGGACGGTTACGGTCTGTGGGGCGAAGTCTTCGACAGCATCTACCACCTGCAACGTCGGGATCAGCGTGTCCGTGGCCGCCTTCAGGCCGTCATCGACCGCGTGCAGGAGTCCACCGCCGCGCTGCGCGATGCCGTGATCATGCTCGACAGCGACGGCAACCTGGAGTGGTGGAACCGTGCCGCTGAAACCCTGCTGGGTCTGAAGACGCCGCAGGACAGCGGGCAGCCGGTGACTAATCTGGTGCGGCATCCACGCTTCAAGGAATACTTTGCGCTGGGCGACTACAGCGAGCCGCTGGAAATCCCGTCGCCGACCAACGATCGCCTGCGCATTCAATTGCTGATCACTCGTTATGGCAACAATGAGCATCTGATGCTGGTGCGCGACGTGACGCGCATTCATCAGCTGGAGCAGATGCGCAAAGACTTCGTCGCCAACGTGTCTCACGAGTTGCGGACACCGCTCACAGTGATCTTCGGCTACCTGGAAACGCTGCTCGATAACGTGGACGAGGTCAATCCACGCTGGGTCCGTGCACTGCAACAGATGCACCAGCAAGGCGGGCGCATGCAGACGCTGCTCAACGACCTGCTGTTGCTGGCCAAGCTCGAGGCCACCGATTACCCCTCGGACAACCACCCGGTGATCGTCAATTCCCTGCTCAAGACCATCACCGCCGATGCCAACGCGCTGTCGGGCAGCAAGAACCAGCAGATCCACCTCAGCCTGGAAAGCAACATGCGCCTCAAGGGCAGCGAAAGCGAACTGCGCAGCGCGTTTTCCAACCTGATCTTCAATGCCGTCAAATACACCCCGGCCGAGGGCGTAATCCGTGTTCGCTGGTGGGCCGACGAACGGGGTGCGCACCTGAGCGTGCAGGATTCGGGGATCGGCATCGAGACCAAACACCTGCCGCGCCTGACCGAGCGCTTCTACCGGGTCGATACCAGCCGCGCGTCCAATACCGGCGGTACAGGGCTTGGTCTGGCCATCGTCAAACACGTGCTGCTGCGCCATCGGGGCAACCTCGAGATCAACAGTGTTCTTGGCAAGGGCAGTGTTTTTACCTGTCACTTTGCCAGCGGTCAGTTGTCCAAACCCGCGAGCGACGATTCAGACTACTAGGCAATCCTGCTTCGAGCCGCTACATTGCCGGGTTCATGGCGTCTTCTCTGGCGTGACACGACCCTCTTCCTGATTAATACGGACCCTGCAAAACCCCATCATGGACCCTTCCCCTAGCTTTAACCTGTCTTCACTCTTCGCCGATTTCGGCATGATTCTGTTTGCTTTGTTCCTGGTCCTGCTCAACGGTTTTTTCGTTGCGGCAGAGTTCGCCATGGTCAAACTGCGCTCGACCAAGGTTGAAGCCATTGCCGACAAGAACGGCTGGCGCGGGCACATTCTGCGCAAGGTCCATGGCCAGCTGGACGCCTACCTTTCGGCCTGTCAGCTGGGTATCACCCTCGCCTCTCTGGGCTTGGGCTGGGTCGGTGAACCGGCCTTCGCGCACCTGCTGGAGCCATTGCTCGCAGCGGTGGGCGTGGACACTCCGGAATTGATCAAGGGCGTGTCGTTCTTTACCGCCTTCTTCATCATTTCCTATCTGCACATCGTGATCGGCGAGCTGGCCCCCAAATCCTGGGCGATCCGCAAGCCGGAGCTGTTGTCGCTGTGGACGGCGGCGCCGTTGTACTTCTTCTACTGGTTGATGTACCCGGCCATCTACCTGCTCAACGCCAGCGCCAACGCCATTCTGCGCATCGCCGGCCAGGGTGAGCCCGGCCCGCACCATGAACACAGCTACAGCCGCGACGAACTGAAACTGATCCTGCACTCCAGCCGTGGCCAGGACCCAAGCGATCAGGGCATGCGCGTGCTGGCGTCGGCGGTGGAAATGGGCGAGCTGGAAGTGGTCGACTGGGCCAACTCCCGCGAAGACATGGTGTCACTGGACTTCAACGCGCCGCTCAAGGAAATCCTCGCCTTGTTCCGCCGTCACAAATTCAGCCGTTATCCGCTGTATGACGCTGAACGTGGCGAGTTCGTCGGCCTGCTGCACATCAAGGACCTGCTGCTGGAGCTGGCAGCGCTGGACCATATTCCGGAATCGTTCAACCTCGCCGAGCTGACCCGCCCGCTGGAACGTGTTTCCCGGCACATGCCGCTGTCGCAGTTGCTTGAGCAGTTCCGCAAGGGTGGCGCGCACTTCGCCGTGGTGGAAGAAGCCGACGGCAAGATCGTGGGCTACCTGACCATGGAAGACGTGCTCGAAGTACTGGTGGGCGACATCCAGGACGAACACCGCAAGGTGGAACGCGGCATTCTTGCCTATCAGCCGGGCAAACTGCTGGTGCGCGGAGATACGCCATTGTTCAAGATCGAGCGCCTGCTGGGCATCGACCTGGATCACATCGAAGCCGAGACACTGGCCGGCCTGATCTACGACACGCTCAAGCGCGTGCCGGAAGAAGAGGAACAGCTGGAAGTCGAAGGCCTGCGCATCATCATCAAAAAGATGAAAGGCCCGAAAATCGTCCTGGCCAAGGTGCTGAAACTGGACTGACCGATCAGCGCCGCCTGTTCAGGATCGGACGCAAGGTGTCCTCCCGGACGACTATCGTTCCTCACGCTCCAGCGTGGGAATGCATTTCGTGACGCTCCGCGTCACAGATCTGCGCCATACCACACAATCAGGAGAGGACGCAGAGCGTCCAGAACGGCATGCCCACGCTGGAGCATGGGCACGATGGTGATCTACCTGCCGCCTATCGTTCCTCACGCTCCAGCGTGACAATGCCTTGCGTGACGCTCCGCGTCACAGATCTGCGCCATACCACACAATCAGGAGAGGACGCAGAGCGTCCAGAACGGCATACCCACGCGGAGCATGGGCACGATAGTCATCTACCTGACGACTATCGTTCCTCACGCTCCAGCGTAGGAATGCCTTGCGTGACGCTCCGCGTCACAACTCTGTGCCGCGCCCCATGTTCAGGATAGGACGCGGAGCGTCCAGAACGGCATACCCACGCGGAGCATGGGCACGATAGGTGTTCTCCCGGACGACTATCGTTCCTCACGCTCCAGCGTGGGAATGCCTTGCGTGACACTCCGCGTCACAGGTCTGAGTTGCGCCCCATGCTCAGGATAGGACGCAGGGCGTGGGAGCAATGAATGGCCCCCTGCTCAATTCCCGCCGACGGCGAAGTTGGGCAGGCTCTGCACCGGTGTGGCGAATTCATAGGGGATCGAGATCAGTTCATTGCCCGAGTTGCGCTGCACGACGAAGTGCAGATGCGGGCCGGTGCTGTTGCCGGTGTTGCCCGACCGCGCCAGCGCTGTTCCGACGCTGACCCGTTGACCTTCCCTGACACTCACTGAGCCGCGCATGAGGTGCAGGTAGACGCCCATGGTGCCGTCGTCATGCAGGATGCGCACAAAGTTGCCTGACGCATTCGAGCCCCGCCCTGACTGGCTGTTTTCGATCTTCACCACCGTGCCGCCGCGCGCGGCAATGATCGGCGTTCCCTCGGGCATGGCGATGTCCATTGCATAGCGCCCCTTGACGCCGTAATGGCTGTATCTGCCATTCGGGCCCTGAGTCAGGCGAAACGGTCCACCAATCCACGGCAGCGGGTATTTGTAGGCCTGCACCGAGCCTCTGGGATCACCCAGGGTTGAACTCAGCACCGAGGCGTAGTTCATCGGCTTGCTGCCCACCTTGGGGCTCAAGACCACCACGCGCTGGTTGCTGCGCGCAGGGATCGTACGGCGTAGCGTCGCTGACGAGCCAGATACCCCCAGCACATTGGTCACACTGGAAAGCTTGAGTTCGACTTCAACCGGAGCGTACAGATCGTTGCGCACATACAGGCTGTGTACGCCCTTTTCCCGCCTGACACTCAAGTGCACCTGGCCGTCGATACGCTCGACCATGCGGTCGCGAAACACCATGACCGAAGCGCCGGGCGTCGGCCGGTCTGAAAAGGACACCACGCCATCGGCATCGGTGAACTTATAAATCGTGACAGCCCCGGCCGACTGCACAGTCAACGTCAGGGCAAACAGGATAAGCAGGCGTTCAAGCATCGGAGAGGGTCGGGTTCAAGGGCACTGGGTGCCAAGCCTAGCAGCCTTGCAGGCAGAAGAGGATGCAAGGGTATCAATCGGACATCAATGAAGCGTCAAGGAAGGCACGCCAGAGGCCCGGTACGCGGTGTCGTATGACACCGCGCGAGGCTGACTCGGTCAGGAGGCCTGATAAGGCTTGAGGTACGTCACGGAAAAGTGCGCCTCGGGAAAGTCGAGTTTCAAGCGGGGCAAAACGAATCCGCCACAAGAGCGGCAGGTTTCCATCACGGTGAACACCTTGATATGCGTCAGTCTGGTAGACGCCATATCTTCCTTGAAGATCGTCGCAATCAGCCTTTCAGAATCGAGGTGACGCCCGAATTTCCTGACCACCAGATGATCGACGTCCCTGATGACCGGCAAACTGGTAAAACCCGGATCAGGCTGACGCCCGGCCATGCGGGCCCTTGCATCACGGTAGATCACCCCGTCGATGACCCGCTCGGTTTGCTCGGCGACATCCGGCTGCAGCTTCAGGTCCCGGGCTTTTTTGCCTCCGGAAAGCGCGTAGTAGACGATCCGCTCGCCCGACTCGGTGTAAGCCTGCAGGAAAGACAGATTGGCGCCCCTGACCTGCTTCATTATTCGTTTGGGTGCATTGGGCATCACGATAGTTTCCAGGTTCAACCTCTCCCATTTGATCGGAGAACCCTGTGTCGGCAGCAGGTGATTGAGCACTTCGACAATATGCTGCTGTTCCGGCAGGCTTCGCTGGGTGATTTTTTTGAAATCTGGAATGCTGTTCCTGGCCAGCTCAACGAATTTCTTCTGAATATCCTCGCCAGACATGATATTCGCGGCAAATCGCAGGAGATCATTCGGCTTCTGATTAGCCATGCACCACTGCACATAGTCGTCGTAGTTCTTGACGGGTTCTGCCCAGGACACAAGCCATTCGTCGCGCGTGGAATCGTCCAGCAGGTCAAACAGCAGACGTGCAATATTTTCCTGGTCCTGCTCGGCATCGGGAAGCTCACGAACCAGTCGATACTGTTCGGAAACTCTGATGTACTCGTTGATCTGCGCCACATCGGTCACACGGGAAAACTTCAACTCGAGCCCACTCCCGGTGATGGCAGCCTTGTAGAAAACGCCCGTATCCGGCTCGATATAAATCCAGGGCACGCTCTCCGTATCCAGCCGGATACCACGCAGGGTTCGGGCATCTGCGATGCCCGATGCGATAGGCCCGAGCTCGATGACAGGTATATGCACATATATCCAGAAGGCGTCTTGCAACGGGAAGTTTTCCGGCAGCCCCAAAAGCCCTTTCTCCGTCAGCGCACCAGAAAACTCTGACAAGTAAACTGGCGTCTCGGGCAACGCAAAGAGCGCTCGCTCGGCGTCGGAAAGCGCTACGACCCCTTTTCCCGCAGGTGCTTGCGTCGAGGTGGAGGCGGAGGGTTCAGCGGTATCAGCCCATTTGCAGAACTTGCCTTCGTTGACGAAGACATCGATGTCCGGAATCGTGGAGTCGGCACCCAGCGACAGTCGGGCCAGGCCGAATTCGCGGGCGTCCATCGCATTACTCGGATATTTGCCAGTGCGTGTGGGGGACGTAGAGCCTTCGCTTATCGGCTCTGGCGCAGGCGTTATCAGCTTCACACCGTGGCTGCAGGGAGCCTGTATCAGGTTACGTCGAACCCGACAGACCGCTTCGGTTTCCTGCAACGAAGCGGAACGTCGAGAAAGCCTCTCGACCGCCAACGTGCGCAGCGCCGCATCGGGCGCGTGGGTGTCGAGGTGGTAGATCCGCTGATCCACGAGGATATCGAATACCCCCTCCTCCCTCTCGATGGCCTGCACCTTACAGCCTTCGACGATTCGTATCTCACAGGCCCCCTCACCGACCGGGATAACCGGCGCGATGGCCGGGTAATGCTCGGGGCCTATATGCTCCTGCGCTGAAAAAACTGAAAACTCCGTGAGATTGTTCTGCGACAGGGGCGTCAGTCTTTTCCCGAATACTGCGTCGGATCGCGGATCGCAAAGCCTGAAGTCCGGCTGTTGCGCAGTACCGACATCGCGTACAGCCACATCGCGTCTGCCATCGACCATCACGACCCTGTCCACAGACTCCACGTTCACCGGCCGTGGCGTGGCCACGCTGTCGGCGAGTCGATACATGCCTTTGTCCAGACCGAAGACGGTATCGAGCAGTGACTGAGATGAAAACACGGTGCGCAGCGACGGCACCTCCTCCAGCAGTGCAGACCAGCCACGCACGCCCAGTTTCAATCCACACCGCCCCAGGTCTCGCACGGCGAACACGGCACTCTGCTCTGCCAGGCCGCCGATCAATGTGCTGACCGCCTTGCCGGTGAGTCTGGCGACTGACTCGACACTCATTTCGCTAGCCCGCAGGATGATTCGAGCCGTCGAGCCGGCGAACTGTCCAAGCGGAATCAGCGCGAAAGCCAGATCCGTCACGCAGTCGAGGATCACGCTGCCAGACCGATCACCGCTGGCCAGGTCCTTGATGCAGCCATAAAAAGGAATGATCAGCCGCGCAGCCATGTCAGCGAACTCGCGCTCCCTGGCCCAGATTTTTTCCCATTCCGTCTCATGTAGATGCAGCGCCTTGCTTTGCTCGAGAAACCGGTCAAGCAAATGTGCTGCGGCCTTGTTCGCCAGATGTTCCAAAGCGCTTTGCTGATCGGCATCGGCCTGGAAGATCAAGTCGCCGGAGGGCACCAGCGTTCCTGGCTGCGGTCGGTGATAAGCGATCGCGGAGCGTGAAACGGTGCCGTTGAGGTAAGCGTCGCTGTCCATTGGCCATAAGGGCGTAACGCTGGCTTTTTCGATACGCCGCTGGTGAGCCTGTTTGCGGCTGAGCGCTTCGGTAATCGGAATAGTGCCCGACCACGTGACACCCTCGACCTCATAGGTGAAGGCTTGATGCACCTCACCGGCTACACCGGCTGCCGGTATCAGCTCGAAAAAACGCTCGTTCACCGAGTGACCGTGAAAGTCGCTGCGGTGGTCGCCTTGCTGGCATCGAATGAAGAGCCCCTGCGTGCCCTCTTGTGCGCCGAATCGCACCCGACTGACCTCGCAGGTCGAGTTCGACAGGGTATTTCGATGCTGCGCCTGCATTTCGGACAACAGTCGCCTGATGATGCTGGCTTGTGCACTGACCAGCGATTGCTGAAACCGATCAAAAGCACTGGCGTAGGCGTCGGGAATCGTCGGCTGCCCCTCGATATACACCTCGCCCATCATCAGCAGCTCGACCACCGTCGCTTGCGGCTTGCCAGCGGCTATCAAACGATCCAGGGAGTAGGATGCTGCCACCGTAAACCCGTGCGCCTGCAATATTGGCCAGTGATCGATCTTGATGCTCTGATCCCACAGCCGCTGATCGACGCCTGCTTTCTCCAGCATCTGGTGCGCCAGCTTCTTTCGGTCCGCAGGCTTTATTCCCAGCAGGCTGTTCAACTCCTCCGCATGCAACGACTGCTGAGTATTTAGAAAAGCCAGCGCCTGACTGATCTGCCCGGCGGTTGCCTGATGTACATCGTCAGTGCCAGCCCCTTGAATAACGCCCTGCGCAGTGGCGTAGCGCAAGGCCGGGACCACCAGCGTGCGCGCCCACAAGGCATGAATCCCGGCATCGCTCGACTGAGCCAGACCCGCACTGACCCTGACCAGCTCATCATAAGGTGCGATTTGCGACTGACCTGGCGTCAGCGCCTCGACCAGCGCAACGCTGTGAATCAGCGCCACACTTTGCAACGAGCGCCCGTATTGAAGATGATCGGGGACACTCGCCACCAGAAGCTCAGGCATCACCTCGCGTAAAAACAGGTAACACAGCATGTCGAGGGTGCTGGAACGCGCCTGCGGATAGTGCGCACGAATCAACTGACGAACCCTGTCGTAAAGCTGGACATGGCTGTATTCACACACCCAGCCGCGGCGCAGGGCAACGTCCAGCGGCTCGCCATCGAGCTGCACAGTCGCCGCAACCCGATCAGCGATCACTCGCCCGGCGAGCGCCTGCGTGATGCGCGGCGACGCCTGTTCTCCAGGCCGCCCTCCGTACCAGTCCATGTAACCCAGCAGCGGTGCGAAGAGCGATTTGAACTGGGCGGTCTGGCTCAAGGCAGACCAGGTGTCGTGGGGGCTGAACCGCAGATAGCTTTCCGTGGCATCAAGCTCGCACAGCAGCTCGATACCTGATTGTTGAAACAGGTAATCGAGATGCCGCACCGTGCTCCAGACCTCAAGCGCCGGGACATCCACATCAAGGCTATGAGCGCTGGGCAGCGACTTGTCCGGCTCGCTGCTTGAATGCAACGCCGGCATCAGCAAAAGCGCAGCAAGCGCTATCAGCGACTCGAATGATAATCCTGAATGCTCGGACCTGAGGCTGATCGCCAGAGAAAGCGTGCGCATGCCCGGTACCAGGGTGGCGTCGCGGATAGCGGCGTCCAGCCAGCGTGCGTTAACGGGATTGACCACATGGGCCGCGAGCCGGCGCAGATACTCGCCACGGGTAGCCAACGACATTGCCGTCGAAGGATCGACCTGCAGGTCACTGTCGGGCCATTCATTGGCGGGTATCGCCGCGAGTCTGAGCGCTACCGAGGCCTGTATGTCGGGCTTGGCCAGTCGCTCATCGAGCGAACTGAGCAGTGCGTTATCGCGGTATTCGGCATCCGGTGTCAGCCCGACAAGGGCTTCGCAGAACAGACGCAAGGCAGAGCGCCTGGTCACGACAGATGCGGGGTGGGCAGTTGCAGTGCCTGGGGTTGATTGCAGCGGGTTGAGCGTCATTGGGGGTTTTTCCAGTAGGTATTTGCATTTTCATGCGACTGGAAAAACTAAATAGAACCCTGCGCCACTGCGAAAGAAGCACATCTGTATCGAACAGGCAGGAAACAACGTCGCTGACTGTAAGCTGCACGCCAACGCAGCGTCGGCATGCCATTCAGATCAGCGGCAGGTGGAGGTCAGGCACCCGGGATGAAGTGCTTCTGCGCCGTACCACGAGCGATCAGACGCGACAGGTAATCGAGCTTCTGCGCGTCGTGATCGACAAAGCGGAAGGTCACTTGCAGCCATTCGCTGTCGGGCTTCTGCTCGAACGCGGCGACGGAGTGCAGGTAGCCGTTCAGGCGCGCAACCTCGTTGTCCTCGCCCTGCTCAAGGTCCAGCACCGCGCTGTCGAGTACCTGGGGCAGGTTTTCGCTGACGCGAATCACCAGTGTGGCGTCTTTCAGGGTGAGGGCCTTGATCACACACGACTGAGTGCCGTTGGGCAGGCGCAACTGGCCCTGGCCGCGACCGGTCGGCTCTGCCGATCTGACGGGTGCAGGAGCAGGCCTGGGGGCTGCGGCAGCGGCTGCAACAGGCCCGGCACGAACCACTTCGGCCTTGCCACCGGTCAATGCACTCAGGGAGTCATTGAGCGGCGAGTTCATGCGCGCCGGAGCTGTGGACATGACGGCGTCGAGCTTGCCGACTTTTGCCAGCGCTTTCTTGACCTTGGTCAGCAGCTGTTCATTGGTGAACGGCTTGCCGACAAAATCGGTCACACCGGCCTGAATGGCCTGCACGACGTTTTCCTTGTCGCCACGGCTGGTCACCATGATGAACGGAACGGTTCTCAGGTAATTGTCCTGCTCACGGCACCATGTCAACAGCTCCAGGCCGGACATTTCTGGCATTTCCCAGTCGCACAGAATCAGGTCGAACGCCTCTTTGCCCAGCAACGTCTGAGCCTTGCGACCATTGACCGCGTCCTCGGTATGAATCCCGGGGAAATAATTGCGCAGCCCTTTCTTGACCAAGTCGCGAATGAAAGTCGCGTCATCCACCACCAATACACTGACCTTACTCATCGACGCTCCTGCGGGCGTGTTCACCTGGAGGCGAACTGCGGTATGCCAACACGCCCTTTGTTTCGGCAAGCATAGCGTTGACTGGTAGCCAACTGCCATATTGATTGACTGCGCCGCGACATTTAATCCGCAGGCGACGGGAAATACTGATCTGCGCAACGAAAAACGCCCAGCGCGTGCTGGGCGTTTTTCTCGCAGGCAATCTTACTTATCGTCAGCGTTGCCCGGAACATTAGCGGTTTCGCTCGATATACCCTGCACTTCTTCCTTCATGCGCTTGAGGCCCATGTGCCGCACGTCGGTCCCGCGCACCAGATAGATCACCAGCTCGGAAATGTTGCGTGCATGGTCGCCGATTCGCTCCAGAGAGCGCAGCACCCAGATGACGTCCAGTACCCGGGAGATCGAGCGTGGATCTTCCATCATGTAGGTCGCCAGCTCGCGCAGGGCCGTCTTGTACTCGCGGTCGATGGTCTTGTCGTACTGCGCAACCGACAGGGCTAGTTCGGCGTCGAAACGGGCGAACGAGTCCAGCGCATCGCGCACCATGTTGCGCACCTGATCGCCGATATGACGCACTTCGACGTAGCCGCGCGGTGCCTCGCCCTCTTCGCAGAGCTTGATGGCACGGCGCGCGATCTTGGTCGCTTCATCACCAATGCGCTCCAGGTCGATCACCGACTTGGAAATGCTGATGATCAGGCGCAGGTCGGACGCTGCAGGCTGGCGACGCGCCAGAATGCGCAGGCATTCTTCGTCGATGCTGCGCTCCATCTGATTGATCCGGTCGTCGACCTCGCGAACACGCTGGGCAAGACCGGAGTCGGCCTCGATCAGCGCCGTGACCGAATCGTTCACCTGCTTCTCGACCAGGCCACCCATTTCGAGCAAATGGCTGCGAACGTCTTCGAGTTCAGCGTTGAACTGTTGGGAAATGTGATGCGTATGGCTGTCTTTGTGGATCATGCTGGGTGTCCTTGGAACGTCCGGTTAATTGCGAAAACGCAGCGGTGGTTCAGGGCTGACGAAGCACGTACTACCCGTAACGACCGGTGATGTAGTCTTCTGTCTGTTTTTTTGCCGGATTGGTGAACAAGGTATCCGTATCACCGAACTCGACAAGTTTGCCCATGTACATAAACGCGGTGTAATCCGACACCCGAGCCGCCTGCTGCATGTTGTGGGTAACGATCACAATGGTGTATTTCGATTTCAGTTCGTAGATCAGTTCTTCGACTTTAAGGGTCGAAATCGGATCGAGTGCCGAACAGGGTTCGTCGAGCAGCAGGACTTCCGGCTCCACGGCGATCGTTCGGGCAATGACCAGACGCTGCTGCTGCCCCCCGGATAAACCCAATGCCGACTCATGCAGTCGATCCTTGACTTCATCCCAGAGCGCAGCGGCTTTCAGCGCCCACTCGACAGCTTCATCGAGCACGCGCTTCTTGTTGATCCCCTGAATGCGCAGCCCGTAGACCACGTTTTCATAAATTGTCTTGGGGAACGGATTGGGCTTCTGAAACACCATGCCGACGCGGCGACGCAACTCGGCGACTTCCTCGCCCTTGGTGTAGATGTTGTGCCCGTACAGGTTGATCGCGCCCTCGACCCGGCAACCATCGACCAGGTCGTTCATGCGGTTGAAGCAGCGCAACAACGTCGATTTGCCACACCCGGACGGACCGATGAACGAGGTCACCTTCTGCTTCGGGATATTCAGGGCAATGTCGAACAGCGCCTGTTTGTCGCCATAGAACAGATTCAGGCCCGGCACTTCGATGGCCACGCTTTCGTCGGCCAGATCCAGGCGTTGCTTGTGACGCCTCAGGGCCGACATGTTCATGCCACTCGTCGGGCTTTCATGCTGCATGGATTGCTCCTGTGCGAACGGTTCGCGCCAGCGAACGGCCGCGTTTGCCAAAGGGCGAATTCGGGATCAATTGTCGAGCGCCTTGTACTTTTCCCGCAAATGGTTACGGATGCTCACCGCCGACAGATTGAGCAAGGCGATGACCAGTACCAGCAGCAGCGCGGTGGCATACACCAGCGGGCGTGCGGCCTCGACGTTGGGGCTCTGGAAGCCGACGTCGTAAATGTGGAAACCCAGATGCATGATCTTCTGATCGAGGTGCAGATAAGGATAGTTGCCGTCCAGCGGCAGCGACGGCGCCAGCTTGACGACGCCCACCAGCATCAAAGGCGCAACTTCCCCGGCCGCACGCGCCACCGCGAGGATCAGCCCGGTCATCATCGCCGGGCTGGCCATCGGCAGTACGATTTTCCACAGCGTCTCGGCCTTGGTTGCACCCAGTGCCAGCGAACCTTCACGCAGGGTCAGCGGAATGCGCGCCAGGCCTTCTTCCGTCGCCACAATCACCACCGGCACGGCGAGCAGTGCCAGCGTCAGCGAAGCCCATAACAGGCCCGGCGTACCGAACGTCGGAGCCGGCAGCGCTTCAGGAAAGAACAGCCGGTCCACCGAGCCGCCCAGCACATAGACGAAGAACCCCAGACCGAACACGCCGTAGACAATCGCAGGCACACCGGCGAGGTTGTTCACCGCGATGCGAATCAGCCGGGTAACCGGACCCTGGCGCGCGTACTCACGCAGGTAGACCGCCGCCAGCACACCGAACGGCGTGACGATCACGGCCATGATCAGGGTCATCATCACCGTGCCGAAGATCGCCGGGAAAATACCGCCTTCGGTATTGGCTTCGCGTGGGTCGGCGCTGAGAAACTCCCACAGCTTCTCGAAGTAGAAGCCAAGCTTGGTCACCGTGCCCATCGAATTGGGCTGATAGGCACGCACCACTTTGCCCAGGCTGAGTTCGATCTCTTTGCCGTTGCCATCACGCGCGGTCAGGCTGTCGCGGTCAAAGGCCTGATGCAGTCCGTCAAGACGCGCCTCGATGACCTTGTAACGCGCATCCAGCTCGGCCCGCTCGGCAGCCATGTCCGCTTGCGCGGCGGCATCCAGTCGGCCATCGAGTTCCAGCTTGCGGGCCTGCAGACGCAGGCGCTCGATTCCGTGATTAATGGCACCAATGTCTTTCTTTTCCAGGGTGTAGAGTTCGTCAGCCAGCTTTTCGACGCGCTCGATGCGCTCTTGCAGGGCCGGCCAGGCCGCGTCGCCTTCGGCCACGACCCGCCCGCCTTCCTTGACGTTGACCAGGTAGCCGTAGAAATTGCCCCACTCGCGACGCTCCAGCGTCATCAGGTCTGCAGGCCGGCTCTGCCCGGTCAGCCATTCGCCTACCACCCAGTTGAAGTCACTGGGGTTGATATCGCGATTGCCGACCTTGAACAGCTCGCGGGTCATGAACTCCGGCCCTTGATCAGGCACCGGCAGGCCCGCGCTTTTCAGGCGCGCACGAGGCACTTGCTCCTGCTCGACCCGCTCACCGACCAGAACGCTCGACTCCTGATTGGGGACTGCATACTGCGCGCTCACCAGATCGGCGGGCCAGAAATGCCCAAGGCCACGCACGGCGATCACCGCCAACAGGCCGATGGTCATGATCACAGCGATGGATACGGCACCCGCACTCATCCAGACGCCGGGGGCGCCACTTTTGAACCAGTTCCTGAGGGAGTTCCGCTTCACCAACGCCTACCTTCCTTACAGCGACGAGTATTGCTTGCGCAGACGCTGACGAATCAACTCTGCGAGGGTGTTCATCACGAAGGTGAACATCAACAGCACCAACGCCGCCAGAAACAGCACCCGATAATGGCTGCCGCCCACTTCCGACTCCGGCATCTCCACCGCGACGTTGGCCGCCAGCGTGCGCATGCCTTCAAACAGGTTCATGTCCATGATCGGCGTATTGCCGGTCGCCATCAGCACAATCATGGTTTCCCCCACGGCCCGGCCCATGCCGATCATCAAAGCGGAAAAGATGCCCGGGCTGGCGGTCAGGATCACCACCCGCGTCAGGGTCTGCCACGGCGTCGCGCCCAGTGCCAGCGAACCCAGCGTCAGGCTGCGCGGCACGCTGAACACGGCGTCTTCGGCAATCGAATAAATGTTGGGGATCACCGCGAACCCCATGGCGATGCCGACCACCAGCGCATTGCGCTGATCGTAGGTGATGCCCAGGTGGTCGCGAATCCAGGTGCTCATGTCCCCGGCGAAGAACCAGCTCTCCAGGTGCGGGCTCATGCTCAGCGAGAACCAGCCCACCAACAGCACGACCGGAATCAGAATCGCGCCTTCCCAACCATCGGGAATACGCAAGCGAAGCGAATCAGGCAGGCGGGTCCAGAAAAAGCCCGCCAGCAAAATGCCGATCGGCGTGAGCAGCAACAGGCTGAAGATGCCGGGCAGATGCCCTTCCAGATACGGGGCCAGAAACAATCCGGCAAAAAAGCCGAGAATCACCGTCGGCATCGCTTCCATCAATTCGATTACCGGCTTGACCTTGCGGCGCATGCCCGGGGCCATGAAGTAGGCGGTATAGATGGCGGCAGCCACGGCCAGCGGCGCGGCCAGCAGCATGGCGTAGAACGCCGCTTTCAGCGTGCCGTAGGTCAACGGCGCCAGGCTCAGCTTAGGTTCGAAGTCGGAGTTGGACGCCGTGGACTGCCAGATGTACTTGGGCTCATCGTAATTCTCGTACCAGACCTTGCCCCACAGCGAACTCCAGGAGACTTCCGGGTGCGGGTTGTCCAGCGTCAGCGGCAGCAGCTTGCCAGCACTTTCAATCAGAATCCGGTTGGCGCGTGGCGATAACGCCAGAATACCGGGCCCCTCGGCGACCTTGTCGATCAGCAGGGTGCGGTGCGCGGTGCTGTGAAATACGCCCAGCTTGCCGGAAGCATCCAGAGCGATGAAGCCCTTGCGGCGCTGCTCGGCCTTGATCTGCATGATAGGTGCGCTGCCCAGGCTGAAATCGCGGATGCGCATCAGGCGCTGCTCGCCGTCAGTGTCCCGGGCCATGAACCACTGGGACATACTGCCCTTGGAGTTGCCGATGATCAGCGAAATGCCGCCGACCAGTTGAGCGCTCGCCGTGATCTCGGCGTTGCCGTCTTCCAGCAATTTATAGCGGCCATTGAGGCTGCGATCGCGCAGGCTGAACACATCCGCCTGCGCGCGCCCGTTGATGACATACAACCATTGCTGGCGCGGGTCGATGTAGATCGCCTTGACCGCCGCGGACATCTGCGGCAACTCGACACGCGTCTGCTCGCGGGTCATCTCGCCGGTCATCATGTTTTCTTTCTGTTCAAGCGAGATGACATGCAACTGAGTGCCGGTCGACCCTGCCAGCTTGAGGCTGTCGCCATCCGAGCTGACGGTGACATGCTCGACCGCACGCCCGGCCTCATCCAGTACCAAAGGTGTTTCGCCGTAGGGCCAGGCCACGCTTGGGGTGATGGTTTTCTGATCGTTCGGGTAGGTCGTCAGGTACGAGTGCCTGAACACCAGCACCTGGCCGTTGGACAAACCCAGGGCTATCAATGGCGCGCCGGGCTGATCCTTGCCGATGGACGCGACGGACACGCCCGCGGGGAGCGGCAAGGCAATGCGCTGCAGCTCTGCGCCGTCCTCGATGTTGAAGAAGACCACTTCGCCCTTGTCGGAAATGCGCATGCCGATCTGGTTCTGCTCTTCGATGGTGATCATCAGCGGCGCACCAGCGTCCTGCAGCCAGGCAGCATTCAGTGCTGGCTCGGCGGTCAGGCTGGCGCCTTTGAAAAGCGGCGCAACCACATAGGCAAGGTAGAAGAAGATCAGCGTGATGGCCGCCAGCACGGCAAGGCCGCCGATGGCGACGTACCAGTGAGTGAGCCGGTCCTTCAACGCACGGACACGACGCTTTCGCACCATCGCTGGCGTATTGAAATCAATACGCGCTGGAGGCGAGCTCAGGTCCATCGTCGATTTGAACAGCTCATTCATGCGCACACACCGTAGACGCGTTGTATGACAGAAACATTACAGCAAGGTGACGCAAGAAAGCCCGCCGCCTGCGAAACCGGCGGCGGACTGTTCAATTTGTGTGCAGGCCAGTCCATTGAGCCTCACTCGCAACGCGTACGTGACTACTTTACCGCCACGCCGCTTGCGCCCTGCAGGCCAAGATCGGCCAGCGTCTTCTCCACGACCCGGGCGGGCAGCGGGATGTAACCGTCCTTTATCACCACTTCCTGGCCCTGTCTCGACAGCACCAGCTTCACAAATTCGGCCTCCAGCGGCGCCAAGGGCTGGTTCGGCGCCTTGTTCACGTACACATAAAGGAAGCGCGACAGTGGATAACTGCCGTTCAGGGTATTGGCTTCGCTGTCTTCGACAAACTCGCCCCCTTCCTTCTTCGCCAGCGGGACCGTCCTGACGTTTGATGTCTTGTAACCGATGCCCGAGTAACCGATGCCGTTAAGCGAATTGCTGATCGCGCTGACCACCGAAGCGGAGCCGGGCTGCTCGTTGACGTTGGCCTTGAAGTCGCCTTTGCACAGGGCTTCTTCCTTGAAGTAACCGTAAGTGCCCGACACCGAGTTACGACCGAACAACTGGATCGGTTTGCCTGCCAGATCGCCGGTCACGCCGACATCACCCCAGGTTTTCGCATCTGCCCTGGCGCCGCACAGGCGGGTCGCGGAAAAGATCGCGTCCACTTGCTGCAGGGTCAGGCCCTTGATCGGGTTGTCCTTGTGCACGAAAACCGCCAGGGCATCCACCGCGACCGGGATGGCGGTCGGCTTGTAGCCATGCTTCTGCTCGAAAGCCGACAGCTCGCCGTCTTTCATCTTGCGGCTCATCGGGCCCAGATTTGCCGTGCCCTCGGTCAACGCGGGTGGCGCCGTGGAGGAGCCGGCCGCTTGAATCTGGATGTTCACGCTCGGGTATTCTTTCTTGTAGGCCTCGGCCCACAGGGTCATCAGATTTGCCAGGGTATCGGAGCCGACACTGGAGAGATTGCCCGACACACCGGAGGTCTTGGTATAGGCCTTGATGGCAGGGTCGACCGCAGCCAGCGTATTGGCTGCCGTCACTCCGGCGGCAACCAAGGTCAGTGCAGTCATCAAACGCTTGAGTGTCATCCTTGCGCTCCTGGCAGGGTATGTAGGTGTCCACGAGCCTTTTTCGGCCAGTCTTATGACTACTCTATGAATTGATTATGACAATAAGATGAAAAGGCTATCGACCTGCGCAGGTAGATAGCCTTTGGCTGTAGCGGTGCCCGAGCGATTCAACAGCGGACGATGATCAGCGCTTTCGGCTCAGCAGAAACACACCGATGGCCATGCCAAGGCCGCAGAGGATCGCGACGTACCACGCAGGCCCCATCGGACTGCTCTTGAGCATGAAGGTCACGACCATCGGCGTCAGACCACCGAAGATCGCGTACGCCAGGTTGTAGGAGAACGACAGCCCCGAGAAGCGCACCACAGGCGGGAATGCCTTGACCATGACGTAAGGAACCGCGCCGATCGTACCGACGAACAGGCCCGTCACCGCATACAGCGGGAACAGCACATCCGGATGGCTGCCGAGGATGTGATAGAACGTCCAGGAACTGATCAGCAAACCTGCGCTGCCCAGCAGGAACACCCAGCCTGCGCCGAAACGATCCGCCAGTGCGCCCGCAGCGATACAGCCCACGCTCAGGAAGACAATGGCCAGGCTGTTGGCTTTCAGCGCCGTAGCAGCCGGAAAGCCATAAATGGTTTGCAGAATGGTCGGCGTCATCAGGATCACGACGATGATGCCGGCAGACAGCAACCAGGTCATCAGCATCGACAGCGCGACGGCGCCACGATGATCGCGCAGTACCGCCTTGAGCGGCACCTCCTCGGCCAGTGCCTTGCGCAGTTGCAGCTCGGCAAACACCGGCGTTTCATGCAGCAGGCGGCGCAGATACACCGACATCAGGCCGAACACGCCACCCAGCAGGAAAGGGATACGCCATGCGTAATCCGATACCTCGACCGGGGTATAGATGCTATTGATCGCCGTAGCTACCAGCGAGCCCAGCAGGATGCCCGCTGTCAGGCCGGCGGTCAGGGTGCCGCAGGCATACCCGACACGACGTGCAGGCACATGCTCGGACACGAACACCCAGGCGCCCGGCACTTCACCGCCAATGGCGGCCCCTTGAATAACGCGCATCAACAGCAGCAGAATCGGCGCCCACATGCCGATCTGCGCGTAGGTCGGCAGCAGACCCATGATCAGCGTCGGCACCGCCATCATGAAAATGCTCAGCGTGAACATTTTCTTGCGCCCCAGCAGATCGCCGAAGTGCGCCATGATAATGCCGCCCAGAGGCCTCGCCAGATAACCGGCGGCGAAAATGCCGAACGTCTGCATCATGCGCAGCCAGTCGGGCATGTCCACCGGGAAAAACAGTTTGCCGACCACCGCCGCGAAAAACACGAAAATGATGAAGTCGTAGAACTCCAGCGCACCACCCAGGGCCGACAGCGAAAGGGTTTTGTAATCGCTGCGAGTCAGAGGCCGCGCAGGCTGCGTGGAACTTGGAGGAACAGATGACATGACAAGGCTTCTCTTTGCTTGTTCTTTGAAAAGGGGCGAGCGACAGCAACGCTGGCTGCTGCGGGGTGCCGTGCAGAAGCGATTGTCGGGAGCAAAGGCGCAGATAGGCACCAAAATTGCGTGTACAGGCAGTCTTGTCACCTGTAGAGGTCCAGCAAGATAGCAAATTGCTACAAAAAACACATGGCAGAACTGCCACTGACACAAAATGAAGACCCACGGTCGTTCTATGACGCAACGCCCGATATACTCGCAAGTCGTCAACAGCCTTGGGAAGTTGTGCGAAAACGTCTGAATCAGCGGGTTTCGCAGAGTTTCCCTTTGGGCCACACCGGCGCTGAACACATAATGTTCATGCTCATGGTTTTGAATGGCACCTGTTAACCGCGACATACAATAATGAGAGTCATGGGTCAGAGGCACCCTAGGCATGATCGAGCTCGAACAAGAAGATCCAACCCCGCAAGGCGACCTTGCACTGCAAATCACCGCCCTTCCCCGCGAAACCAATGGCTTTGGCGACATCTTTGGCGGCTGGCTGGTGTCCCAGATGGACCTGGCAGGCACAGCGATGGCCAGCAAGGTCGCGGGTGGCCGTGTGGCGACCGTCGCCATCGATCGCATGGCGTTTCTGGTCCCGGTCGCGGTCGGCGAACAGCTTTCCTTCTATACCCGCACCCTGGAAGTCGGACGCACCTCGATCAAAATGATGGTCGAAGTGTGGAGCGACGACCCGCTCACCAGCGAATGGCGCAAGGTCACGGAGGCTGCGTTCGTGTTCGTCGCCATAGATGCCAGCGGCCGGACGCGCTCGGTTCCCGCGCGACGGTAATTTGTCGCTCGGTCACGGATTGGCTGCCGGTTAAACTCGTCTTGCGTGAAGCGGTCTATTTTCGTCACGGTCATTGAGTGAGAACTTTGCATGCCAACATCCCCGGTTGAACCCACCGTTGAATCCATCCTTTACGATGAGCTGAACTGCTGGCGTATTTGCCACGGCGAAGCTGAGCTGCTGGTTGCGCAACAAGGCGCACACATCCTCAGCTATCAAGTAGCCGGGCAGCCGCCGCTGGTGTGGCTGAACGAAGAGGCCGTTTTCAAACGCGGCAAACCCATTCGTGCAGGCATGCCGATCTGCTGGCCGTGGTTCGGCAATCTGGAGCGCAACCCGCAAAGCGTGCAGGCGATGCGCGACAGCAGCGAGCCTGCCAAGGCGCATGGCGAAGTGCGAGCGCTGGACTGGCAGTTGCTGGGTATTGGCGCAGATGGCGATGCACTGCTGGTGGAGTTCGTGCTTCCCGAGGCCGAAGGCCACTTGCCGGGCTGGCCGCACAACGTCGCCCTGAAACTGAGCATTCGTCTGGACCATGCACTGAATGTCAGTCTGGTCAGCTACAACTGCGGCACTGAACCTGTGGTGATCAGCCAGGCGCTGCACACCTATTTCGCCGTCAGCGATGTACGTCAGGTCAGCGTCGAAGGGCTCGACGGCCTGCGCTATATCGAAACCCTGGCAAACTGGGAAGAACGCGAGCAAGCCGGCGACCTGACCTTCACAGGCGAAACCGACCGCATCTACAAGGACACGCCAGGCGTGCTCAGCATTGTCGACCCGGAGTGGCAGCGACGCATCCACATCCGCAGCACGGGCTCTAACTCAGCCATTCTGTGGAACCCGTGGATCGAAAAGACCGGCAAGTTCACCGACATGGCAGCAGACGGCTGGCAGCGCATGGTCTGCGTCGAAACCGCCAACGTGCTGGACGACGTGGTCACGCTGGCACCGGACCAGATGCATGTTCTGGGTGTGAGCATCTGGAGCGAGGCGCTCTGATCAGTTATTGATCAAACCTATCAAAGGTCCGACTCAACCACCACGCGGACCTTTGAGGCATCCATCGCGTACGCTGCATCGGCCAGGTCATTACTGACCTTCTCGATTTTCAGGGTGCCTTCTACCCACAGCGGTGTGTAGATGTCATCCAGTTTCAGCCCCTTGGGGTAACGCACCAGCACCAGCTGGTTGGGCGGCGGTGGCGGCACGTGGATGCAGGCGCCTGGGTAAGGCACGATGAAGAACAGCGTGCTGCGGCCCTTGGCGTCGGTTTCGAGAGGCACAGGGTAGCCGCCGAGACGAATCGTCTTGCCGTTCATTGCCGGGACGGTTTTGGTCGAATACATGACTGCAGGCAGACCCTTGCTCTGCTTCAGCCCACCCTTGCTGTCGAACGTGCCCATGGCTTCCGGAGAATTGTGGTCAATCTCGGGCATGGCTTCGAGGGCTTTTTGATCGGACTTGGGCATCAGCTCAAGCCAGTCGGTTTCCGGCAACTGGGCGTATGCGGGACCGCAGAGCGCGAATAACAGCAGAAGAGTCATCAACAGGAAGCGACGCATGATAAAGCTCGGCAAAGGGGTGGACAGTTGCCGAGCATTCTAGCCCTCTGCGCACTGTAAAACAGAGGGCTGACGCATAAGCGTTATTTCTTTTTGATCATGCCGTAGATAACCAGCAGGATGATTGCACCTACCAGCGCGCCGAGGAAACCTGCACCCTCGCCTGCCTGATAGATACCCAGCGCCTGACCACCGTAAGTGGCTGCGAGCGAACCGGCGATACCCAGCACGATGGTCATGATCCAGCCCATGCTGTCGTCGCCCGGCTTCAGAAAGCGAGCCAACAGACCAACGATCAGGCCGATAAAGATGGTTCCAATGATACCCATGCCATTTCCCTCTGTATTAAGTGAATATGCCCGGGCTAATAGCAGCCCCGACCTACTGCTATCTGAGAACAGCGGCAGGGAATGGTTCCGGCGAAGTGGCCAGTTTGCTTCGGGGTGGAGAATTCTTCATGAATGACGGGGCTGAACCTACCTGAACCGAGGCCAGGCGTCTCGAACAGTGCTTCAACGCGAAACATAGGCACGACAGTTAGAAACGCTCGTTCCGCACGCTCTGCGTGGGAATGCAGTTCTCGACGCTCCGCGTCGCAAAAGGACGCGGAGTGTCCTGAAACTGCGTGCCAACGCGGAACATCAGCACGCTAGCCGTGGGCCTGATCAGCCCTTGATCAGCGCCTCTACCAGCTTCACCTGACGATCCAGCGTTGCGCGGTCTACGCTGCGGACCGTGGCGTGTCCGACCTTGCGGCCAGCCTTGAACGCCTTGCCGTAATGATGCAGGTGGCAGTCTTCGACGGCGACGACCTTGTCCACTGCCGGCACTTCGCCAATGAAGTTGAGCATGGCGCTTTCGCCGACCTTGGCTGTGGAGCCCAGCGGCAGACCGGCAACCGCCCGCAGGTGGTTTTCGAACTGGCTGCACTCTGCGCCTTCGGTGGTCCAGTGACCGGAGTTGTGCACGCGCGGCGCAATCTCGTTGGCCTTCAGGCCACCGTCGACCTCAAAGAATTCGAATGCCAGCACGCCCACGTAATCCAGCTGCTTCAGGACGCGGCCGGCGTAGTCTTCGGCCAGTGCCTGCAAAGGATGATCAGTGCTGGCGACGGACAGGCGCAGGATGCCGCTGTCATGCGTGTTGTGCACCAGCGGGTAGAACCGGGTCTCGCCATCACGCGCACGCACGGCAATCAACGACACTTCACCGCTGAACGGCACGAAGCCCTCCAGCAGGCACGGCACGCTGCCCAGCTCGGCGAATGTGTCGACCACATCGGCCGCTGAACGCAGGACCTTCTGGCCCTTGCCGTCATAACCCAGGGTGCGGGTCTTGAGCACGGCAGGCAGACCGATGCTGGCTACTGCGGCATCCAGGTCGGCCTGCGACTGGATATCGGCGAATGCCGGCGTCGGGATACCGAGGTCCTTGAACATGCTTTTTTCGAACCAGCGATCACGCGCAATGCGCAACGCTTCGGCGCTAGGATAGACCGGTACGAACTGTGACAGAAACGCCACGGTCTCGGCCGGAACGCTTTCAAACTCGAAGGTCACCAGATCGACTTCATCCGCCAACTGACGCAGATGATCCAGATCGCCGTAATCGGCACGCAGATGCTCGCCAAGTGCCGCAGCACAGGCATCCGGCGCGGGATCGAGAAAGGCGAAGTTCATGCCCAGCGGCGTACCTGCCAATGCCAACATGCGGCCCAGCTGGCCGCCACCGATTACACCGATCTTCATGGAAAAACCTCAGGCGTGGCGTGGGTCTGGATTGTCCAGGACGCTGTCTGTCTGTTCAGTGCGAAATTTCTTCAGCGCTGCGTGGAATTGCGGGTGCTTTGCGCCGAGGATGCTTGCTGAAAGCAGCGCTGCGTTGATTGCACCCGCCTTGCCGATGGCCAGGGTCGCGACCGGAATACCGGCCGGCATCTGCACGATCGACAACAGCGAATCGACACCCGAGAGCATTGAAGACTGCACCGGAACGCCCAGCACAGGCAGGTGGGTCTTGGCAGCGCACATGCCCGGCAAGTGAGCGGCACCGCCGGCACCGGCGATGATCACTTCAATGCCACGGCCTTCCGCTTCGTCGGCGTACTGGAACAGCAGATCCGGTGTGCGGTGAGCTGACACCACCTTGACCTCAAAAGGGATGCCGAGCTTTTCCAGCATATCGGCGGTGTGGCTAAGGGTGGACCAATCGGACTTGGAGCCCATGATCACGCCAACCAGTGCGCTCATCGTCGTGCCTCTCATCGGGCGCCCGCAGGCGCGTCTGAAAACAACAAGCCACGCGGGGGAACCGGCGTGGCTTGTTGTACGAATAATGACCGGCTTAACCGGCCAAAGGCCGCGCAGTATACCGCAAAGTTGCCTTTTTAAAGCACCCGCAATCACCTTCTGTCAGCGCGACGCGCAGGACGCGGGTGTCAGCAGCGCGGGCGGGTTTGAAGAGCGCCGGATAGCGGGCTCCGTTCGTCGATGCCTCTTACATCAAACCAGCGCCTGCCCTACTGCCTTTATCGCAATCGTCGGCTATTACGGCTTATCAGTATTTGCTTAACTGGCGCTGCGACATTGAAGTCGCCCTATCCATCCATATCTCAAGGACGAGAACGTATCAATGAAAAACACACTTAAAATCTGGCTGTTACTGGCGGCCTTTTCTTATCTGCCGTTTGCCAGCGCAGGTGGCCCGAACCTGGGGTTATTCCTGATCATGCACGACCAACTCACAAGCTATGAGCGCGCCGAACTGGCGGAAAAGTACCTGAATCCCCTGCTTGCCCAACTGGAAGAAATCACTGGGCGCAGGACAACCGTCACCTTTATCAAGGACGAACCCGGCCTGACCGACTTCGCCTATCGCGGGGACGACCTGGACAAGCTGCTATACCGGTTGTCAAAAGAGAGCATCCAGTATGCAAACGCAAAAAACCTGCCGGCACCATCGGAGCGGCATAAATATGTGCTGGTGACGTCCAATAAAATCAACGGTTCGGTACACGGCGTTACAGCAACCAACTATCACGTCGCAATGGCGTCCCTTAAAGCTTACAACACGCTGCCACACGAAGTCGGCCACCTGTTTGGTGCTGAGCATGAGGCGGCAACCGGTTTTCCATGCCAGACAACGATGTGGGAAAAATCCCATTCAACGATTATCCCCTGCTATTACTTCAGCGACGCCAACAAGCAACTGATTCGCGACTACGTCGACAACATACCCGGCGTTGAGTGAATGATCGGCCGGGCATGAATCATCATGCCCGGCCATCTTATGCTCAGCCCGCTGCCGCAGGGCTTTCAAGCTTGCGCCACAACAGGCGCACGTTGGCCTTGCGTACCAGTGCGCAGCGGTACAGGCGGATCTCCAGTGGCACATGCCACTGCGGTCCGCCACACACCACCAGTTCACCGCGCGCCAGTTCGGCGCGCACACTCAGTTGTGGCACCCAGGCAATCCCCAACCCTTCAAGCGCCATGCTTTTCAGGCTGTCGGCCATGGCCGTCTCGTAGACTGTGGTGAAGCGCAGATTACGTTGGCGCAGCAACAGGTTCACCGAACGCCCCAGAAAGGCCCCGGCGCTATAGGCAAGCAGCGGCACACTGCCCTCGCCTTCCATATCGAATAACGGCCGCCCCTCGGCATCGGCGGCACAGACCGGCAACATCTCGGTATGCCCCAAATGCAGCGAGGGAAAGATTTCGGCGTCCATCTGCAGCGCGGCATCGGGATCGTAGAACGCCAGCATCAGATCACAGCCACCTTCACGCAACGCATGCACCGCGTCACCGACGTTGGTCGCCACCAGCCGGGTCGCAATGTTCAGCCCTTCGTTGCGCAACTGGGCGATCCAGCGCGGAAAGAAGCCCAGCGCCAGGGAGTGCGCCGCAGCCACCTGCATGACCTCGCCCTGCCCGCCTTCCAGATGATGCAGATGGCGCACGACTTCGCCCAACTGCTCGACCACCGTCCGGGCCGTGACCAGAAACAATTGTCCGGCAGCGGTCAGCTCGATGGGTGTCCGCGAGCGATTGACCAGCGTCAGCCCCAGTGCCGACTCCAGACTGCGAATACGCCGGCTGAATGCCGGCTGGGTCACGAAGCGACGCTCGGCGGCCTGAGAAAAGCTGCGAGTGGCCGCCAGGGCGCTGAAATCCTCCAGCCATTTGCTTTCCAGATTCATCAGGTCCTCCCGGACAATGGATGACGGCTTCGACAGGCCATTGCGCATGCCCAATGGCACCGATTTGCAGCGTCCCGATAGGACGCCCGTCGAAGCAGTGCGGATACATGCCCGGGCGGCGCAGCAGCAGCGATCGAAGAAAGGCACCGGTGCGACATTTTGCCCCCTTTACGCACTGAACGGAATCCAGGTCACGCCCTGATTATGCCGTTCTTGCATAGGCCAGCGTTTAACAGCATTGGTCAATCGAGGGCGGCAAGCCCACTATTCGTGGCGTTCCGGCATTGTCCGTGCCTTTTGAGACTTTTTTTATCATGTCCTCGTCTGCATCATCGCGCATCGAAAAAGACCTGCTTGGTGTTCTCGAAGTACCTGCCAACGCGTATTACGGCATCCAGACCCTGCGAGCGGTGAACAACTTTCACCTCTCCGGCGTGCCGCTTTCGCACTACCCGAAACTGGTAGTCGCGCTGGCCATGGTCAAGCAGGCGGCAGCGGATGCAAACCATCAGCTCGGACACCTCAATGACGCCAAGCATGCGGCGATCAGCGAGGCCTGCGCCCGCCTGATTCGCGGCGACTTCCACGATCAGTTCGTGGTCGACATGATCCAGGGCGGCGCTGGCACGTCTACCAACATGAATGCCAACGAAGTCATCGCCAACATCGCTCTGGAAACCATGGGTTTCGAGAAAGGCGAGTACAAACACCTGCACCCCAACAACGATGTCAACATGGCGCAATCGACCAACGACGCCTACCCCACCGCGATCCGCTTGGGTCTGCTGCTGGGTCACGACGCTCTGCTCGCCAGCCTTTCCAGCCTGATTCAGGCCTTCGCCGCCAAGGGCGAAGAATTCAACCATGTGCTGAAGATGGGCCGCACCCAGTTGCAGGACGCCGTTCCAATGACCCTGGGTCAGGAATTCCGCGCCTTCGCCACCACCCTGACAGAAGACCTCAACCGCCTGCGCAGCCTGGCGCCGGAGCTGTTGACCGAAGTGAACCTGGGCGGAACCGCCATCGGCACCGGCATCAACGCCGACCCCGGCTATCAGAAGCTGGCGGTCGATCGTCTGGCGCTCATCAGCGGCCAGCCTCTGGTGCCTGCAGCCGACCTGATCGAAGCGACCTCCGACATGGGCGCCTTCGTGCTGTTCTCGGGCATGCTCAAGCGTACTGCGGTCAAGCTGTCGAAAATCTGCAACGACCTGCGCCTGCTGTCCAGCGGCCCACGCACCGGCATCAACGAGATCAACCTGCCGGCACGCCAGCCAGGCAGCTCGATCATGCCCGGCAAGGTCAACCCGGTGATCCCGGAAGCGGTCAATCAGGTTGCTTTCGAAATCATCGGCAACGACCTTTCGCTGACCATGGCTGCCGAAGGCGGACAATTGCAGCTCAACGTGATGGAGCCGCTGATCGCCTACAAGATCTTCGACTCGATCCGCCTGCTGCAGCGCGCCATGGACATGCTGCGCGAGCACTGCATCGTCGGCATCACAGCCAACGAACAGCGCTGCCGCGAGCTGGTCGAGCATTCGATCGGTCTGGTCACCGCACTGAACCCTTACATCGGTTACGAGAACTCCACCCGTATCGCCCGCATCGCGCTGGAAACCGGCCGCGGCGTGTTGGAACTGGTGCGTGAGGAAGGTCTGCTCGACGACGCCATGCTCGACGACATCCTGCGCCCGGAAAACATGATCGCTCCGCGTCTGGCCCCCTTGAAGGCCTGACCGGAATGACCTGCGCAACCTGCTCACCAGATTGAGGGCCTAGACACCCCTCAATTTTTTGAGGGTCTGGGAGTGATTCTCCAGACCCTTTTTTTTGCCTGCAGCAAAGGGCTCCGACACTGGACCCAGAGCCTTCGGCACCCCACTTTTGCGGAGCAACCCGTGGAAGTATTCATTCATCGTCGCGAATGAAGAATCAGCCGTACAAGAAAGCGACTACAGACGTAAAAACTTTGCACCGGTATAGTGCGCCCCCTCAAAAGTAGCGAGGAATAACAAAAATGCTGGAAATGATTAACGACTTTCTCTCCGGTAAGGTACTGATCGTACTTATCGTAGGCCTGGGTAGTTACTTCACGATCCGCTCGCGTTTCGTTCAGTTTCGACACTTTTTCCACATGTTCTCGGTTTTTCGCGACAGTCTGCGCAGCAGCGCCGGCCAGTTGAGTTCGTTTCAGGCCCTGATGCTCAGCCTTGCGGGCCGCGTCGGTGCCGGTAACATTGCAGGCGTCGGCATTGCCGTCACGCTCGGCGGTCCGGGTGCCGTGTTCTGGATGTGGGTGACCGCACTGGTCGGCATGGCCAGCAGCTTCATCGAGTGCTCACTCGCTCAGCTGTACAAACGCAAGGATTCCGAAGGCCAGTTCCGTGGCGGTCCGGCGTTCTATATTCAGTACGGCCTGGGCAAGCGCTGGCTGGGCATGGTCATGGCGGTATTGCTGCTGGTGACCTTCGGTTTTGCCTTCAACGGCCTGCAATCGCACGCGGTGACCGACTCGCTGAAAAGCGCGTTCAACGTCGACACCCGCACCACCGGCATCTGCCTGGTCGTGCTGCTGGGCCTGGCCTTCGTCGGCGGCATCAAGCGTATCGCGGCTATTTCCGACCTGCTGGTTCCGGTCAAGACCCTGATCTATATCGCGGTCACCATCTACGTCATCGCCCTGCAGATCGACCACGTTCCCGGCATGCTGATGACCATCGTCAAAAGCGCCTTCGGCCTTGATCCGGTATTCGGCGGCCTGATCGGCAGCGCGATCGTGATGGGCGTCAAGCGTGGCGTCTTCGCCAACGAAGCCGGTCTGGGTAGTGCGCCCAACGTGGCTGCCGTGGCACAGGTCGAGCACCCGGTGGCACAGGGCGTGGTTCAGGCATTCAGCGTGTTCCTCGATACCTTCGTAATCTGCACCTGCACCGCCTTGCTGATTCTTCTGTCCGGTATCTACGATATCGGCTACGACGGCAACGGTATCGTTCTGGCACAGAACTCGCTGGCAGCCGTGGTCGGTGACTGGGGCAGAGTCTTCATCAGCGTAGCGCTGGCACTGTTCGTCTTCACCTCGATTCTCTACAACTACTACCTGGGCGAAAACAGCCTGCGGTTCCTGTTTGGCGAGAAGATCCAGACCATCATCATCTACCGCATCGCGGTGCTGGTACTGATCATGTGGGGTGCAGTCGTCGACCTGAAGGATGTCCTGGCGTTCGCCGACATCACCATGACCATGCTGGCGTTCGTCAACCTGATCGCCCTCGCAATGCTGTTCAAAGTCGTCAAGCGCATTTTGAATGACTACGATGCGCAACGTCGGGCCGGGGTCAAGACGCCGGTGTTCGATTCCAGCCAGTTCCCTGATCTGGACCTGGACCGCAATGCATGGCCGGCCAATCCGACCCGTCAGTCGACACAGGATGCCGAAGCGGCAGCCAAGTCTGTACCCGAAGCACGATAATCACCGCGACACTACGCCGGAGAAGAGCCATGCCGCATGACGCACAACAACCCGCACAACGCGTGATGGTTCTTTACACCGGCGGCACCATCGGCATGCAGGCCAGCGCCAACGGCCTGGCACCGGCCTCCGGTTTCGAGGCGCGAATGGCCGGGCAACTGGCCGAGCATCCGGAACTGGTAGTGCCGCAGTGGCGCTTTCGCGAGATGTCGCCGCTGATCGACAGCGCCAACATGACCCCTTCCTACTGGTTGCGCCTGCGTGAGGCCGTGATCGAGGCGGTGGAAGTCGAAGGCTGCGATGCGGTGCTGGTCCTGCATGGCACCGACACCCTGGCGTACAGCGCAGCGGCGATGTGTTTCCAGTTGTTGGGGTTCAGTGCGCCGGTGCTGTTCACCGGGTCGATGCTGCCTGCCGGCGTGCAGGACAGCGATGCCTGGGAAAACGTCAACGGCGCCCTGCTGGCGCTGGGTTCGGGTCTGGTGTCAGGCGTGCAGCTGTATTTTCACGGGCAACTGATGACACCCGTACGCTGCGCGAAAATTCGCAGCTTCGGTCGTCAGCCGTTCGCACCGCTGCAACGCTCGCGTGGCGGCCATGCGGTGGTTTCGCTCCCTGACGCACTGAACTATCGCCAGACCAAGACACTGGCAGAGGTGGCGGTATTGCCGCTGTTTCCCGGTGTCGGTGCTGCCCAGCTGGACGGTCTGATCAACAGTGGTATCCGCGGTCTGGTGCTCGAATGCTTCGGCAGCGGCACCGGCCCGAGTGACGATCCGCAATTTCTGGCCAGTCTGGAGAACGCACGAGCGCTGGGTATCTGTGTGGTCGCGATTACCCAGTGCCATGAGGGCGGTGTCGAGCTGGATGTCTACGAAGCGGGCAGCCGTCTGCGCGGTGCAGGCGTGCTCTCCGGTGGTGGCATGACCCGTGAAGCAGCGCTGGGCAAACTGCATGCGCTGCTGGGCGCAGACCTGACGACCGAGGAAGTACGGCGCCTGGTCGAACTGGACCTGTGCGGCGAGCTGCGTTAAGCGGCTGCCTCTGCTTTACCCGAGGCGTCACGCAATCGCGCGACGCCTCACCCCTTCATGAAGCCTTGCATTCCTCCTGCGCGCCCCTGAGCATCGAATCCAGATTGCGCTCGATGTTTTCGCACAACGCCGTCATCTGAATCTCATGTTCACTGGCACGGAACGGGCTCTGCAGGTCAGTACCGATCTTCTCGATCGCCAACAGCATGAAACCCACCACTGTCGACGCCAGAGGCGTGAACCAGCCAAGGGTCTCCACCAGGCCAATCGGTACGATCAGGCAGAACAGCGTGATGAACAGGCGCGGAAAGGCCACGTACGGATAAGGCAACGGTGTATTGGCAATACGCTCCATGCCACCCTGGCAATTGGAGATATCCACCATGGTCGACTCCAGACGCGCCAGACGAATGCTGTCCAGCCGCCCGGCCTGATACTCCTTGGCCAATAGCGCAGCCGACGTATTGAGCAGGTCGTTAGGGAAGTTATTGGTGTCGTTACGACGTTCAAATTCCTCGCGAGGAATCAGCATCTGAACCTCATCACCACACTTGGCGCCCTTCAGGTGCGCAGACAGGCACTTCACATACGCGACATGGCGACGCAACAGTGTGGCCTTGACCGGGTTGATCCCGTCGTCATCCTCGACCAGCGTCAGCACTTGCCGAGCGAAACTGCGTGAACTGTTGACCAGCGCGCCCCATAGCGTCCGGGCTTCCCACCAGCGGTTATAGGCACTTGAATTGCGGAAGCTGGTCAGCACCACCAGCGCCGAGCCCAGCAGGGTCAACGGCATGGACGGCAAGGTGATCTTGCGCTCCAGGTAGAGCATGAAGTCGACGGTGACAATCACGTCCCAGATCAACAGCCAGAAAAGCGACCATCCTACATAGCCGATGGTCTTGCCGAGAAAACGGATTTTCGAAATGATCGTTTGCTGCAAAAGAACCACCCCATCGAAAAATAAGCGAACCGCATACGCACAGTTACCGCATGGCCTTTGAATACGAAACCGGCAGTTGGTTCGCAAGCGGCCCGCTTATCTCGGGGGATTAGACGTTTTCAGCAGCCATTAAGAGCCACCTGCGGACGCTCGCCGGTGAAGAAAATCGGCCGCAGGCGGACACCAACGACGTTGCCGGCGTAGGCCGCTATCAGCCACAGCCAGCCGTGCAGGCTGCCGGATGCGATACCACTGAAGTACGCACCGATGTTGCAGCCGTAGGCCAGGCGCGAGCCGTAGCCCAGCAGCAAGCCGCCGATGACCGCCGCCACCAGCGAGCGCGTGGGGATCTCGAGGCTGGGTGCAAAACGACCTGCCAGACCTGCAGCCAGCAAGGCACCGAGCATGATGCCGATGTCCATCACACTGGTGATGTCTTCCCACACCGGAGCCGCCAGCGCCTTGGCGTTCGCAGCGCTTTGCCAGAACACCCAACTGCCGACGTCCACGCCCAGCCCGCTGGCCGCTTTCGCGCCCCACAGCGCGAACGCCGAGGTGATGCCCCACGGACGACCGGCCAAGGCCAACGTTGCGTAATTGAGCAGCGCCAGCGCGACAGCGCCCCAGACCAGAACCCACGGCCCGCGCAGCACGCGACTCAGGCCGCGATGATCCGTGACTGGCGGCGCTTCAAGCTGGCCATGACGGCGCTTTTCGAGCTTGACGGTCACCAGCGCGATCAAGCCGAACAGCGCCAGATTGACCAGCAGCGCAGGCAGCACGCCGAAGGTCTTGACCACCGACACCGCCGGGAACGAAGGCAGGGCAAACCACCAGTCGACGTGATGGGTGGCAATCAGCGAGCCGAGGATGAAAAACAGCAGCGTCACCAGCATCCGCGCATTGCCACCACCGGCAGTGAACAATGTGCCGGACGCACAGCCGCCACCCAGCTGCATGCCGATGCCGAAAATGAACGCGCCGACGACGACCGAAATCCCGACCGGGGCAACCAGGCCAGTGACTGGCTGGCCGAACAGAGTGCCCGCACCGAGTGCCGGGAAAAACAGCACCACAGCGACCGCCAGCATGACCATTTGCGCACGCAGGCCAGCACCCCGCCGCTCGCGGATGAACACCCGCCACGCCGAGGTGAAACCAAATGCCGCGTGATACAGCGTTACGCCCAACGCCGCGCCGACGATCCACAGCATTACCTGGCGGGTGCCGACACTGAGCAGAAGGAACTGGGCGCCCATCAGCAGCAGGAACAGCGCGGCCAGCGGCGCGCCGAACTTGCGTCCGGGTGTTGCAGTAAGAGAGTTGTTCATGGGTATCTCAAGGACAGGTAACAGAAAGCGCAGATTATACGCCTGCCAACGGGACTACTCGGACCAGACCTCGCGCAGCCTGTTCAATGCCTCGACCATCTCGTCCTCGGGCACTGCGGCAAACCCAAGCACCAGCCCGGCGCGGTTATCCACAGGCTCGGTGGGATCAGGCAGCCAGTAATCACTCAGGGCATTCATTTCGACCCCGACGCCATTGGCCTTGGCAATCAGCGCCTGCTCACGCGCCACGCTGTCGAGCTTGACCATGACATGCAGCCCGGCAACCACTCTGGGCATTGCCGCGCATCCCGGAATATCGGCCGGCCAGTTATCCAGCAGCACATTGCGACGACTGAGCGCCGCGCGGCGCATGCGACGTATGTGTCGCTGGAAATGACCCGACGCAATGAATTGCGCCATGACCGCCTGAACCCCTACTTCGGTATGACGCATGTCCACGGCCTTGCGCTGACTGAACACCGGCACCAGTGGCTCTGGCAAAACCAGATACCCGAGGCGCAGCGCGGGAAAGGCGATTTTGCCGAACGTCCCGACGTAGAGCACACGCGCGTTGCGGTCGAGCGCAGCCAAGGGCGCCAAGGGTGAACCGCTGTAGCGATACTCACCGTCGTAATCATCCTCGACAATCCAGCCCTGGTGTTTCTCGGCCCAGGCCAGCAATTCCAGACGCCGCGCCAGGCTCATCACCACGCCGGTCGGGTATTGGTGCGAAGGCGTCACGTAGGCCAGCCGGCAGTCTGCCTGCTCAAGGTCTGCGCAACGCATGCCGTCGTTATCCACAGCCACGCCGTGCAATCGAGCACCTGCCAGGGCAAACGCATGACCGGCCGCCCGATACCCCGGATTCTCCACGGCGACGCCCTCGCCCGGAGCAAGAAGCAACTGTGCACAAAGGCTGATCGCGTGCTGTGCGCCACTGGTGATCACAATTTGCTCAGCACTGCAATGCAGCCCACGCGATGAGCGCAGGTAGACTGCAATCAGTTCACGTAACCGCGAGTCTCCCGCCGCCGACCCATAACCGAGCTGAGCAAGGTCCGGCTTGCGCCAAAAAGCGGCATACAGCTTGCCCCACAAGGCAAAGGGGAAAAGATCGAACGCCGGTACGCCTACCCGAAAGGCCCGCGGACGACCCGTCGGTGGTTCATGCAGATGATGTTTTTCCAGCAGCGCGAGCACCGGGCTGTGGATAACTTCACAGGAGGAATCTGACGGCATTTCAGCCGCGATTGTGGACAAACCTGTGCATAACCCTGTGGATACAGCTGTGGGTAAGTTGGTGGATAGTTTTTTGCGACCGGTCCGCCGAGGCGCAGCGCCTGGTTCAGAGAGCTGCGCCACATACGTACCGTCGCCGACACGTCCCTCGATGAAACCCTCGGCATACAGCTGGTCGTAGGCCCGGATCACGCTGTTACGGGAGATGCCGAGTGAATGCGCCAAATCGCGACTGGCTGGCAGGCGCGTGCCACTGCTCAGACGCCCATCGAGGACCTGCTGGCGCAACAGGCCATAAAGCTGCTTGCTCAGGCCCTGATTCGGGTCCAGCACGATACCGGTGAGTGTGGACGGAAACGCGACACTGAGATCAGGCATGCATTGGCCCTGTTAAAACGATCAAAAATGGATCTTACATCAGACCAATGCCTTGCCTACGATCCTGTTATCAGCCAAGGACATTCCCCATGTACATCCCTGCCGCTTTCAAGGACAACGACACACCGAGCCTGCACCAGCAGATGGAGCAGACGCGCCTGGCGATTCTGGTCACCGACGGCGCAGAGGGATTGCAGGCAACCCACCTGCCGCTGCTGTTGCGCCGCGATGAAGGTTCGTATGGCACGCTTTACGGGCATCTGGCCAAAGGCAATCCGCAGTGGCAGCAATTGAGCGCCGGCGCCGAAGCACTAGTGATTTTTCCTGGCGGCGATGCCTACGTGAGCCCCTCGTTCTATCCGAGCAAGAGGGAGCACGGCAAGGTCGTACCGACGTGGAATTATGTGGCCGTGCATGCTTATGGGCAGGCCGAGGTTTTTACCGATGCTGCGCAATTGCATCAGTTGCTGACTGACCTGACCCATCGCCATGAATCCGACCGGGCGCAACCCTGGTCCATTGACGATGCGCCGGCGGACTACATCGCAAAAATGCTCGGAGCGATTGTCGGCTTCGCCATTCCGGTACAGCGGCTACAGGGCAAACGTAAACTCAGTCAGAATCGCAGCGCTGCGGACATGGCCGGTGTGCGCGACGGCCTCGCCGCAAGCCAGGATGCAAATGACCAACACGTCGCTCGCTTGATGAGCGAAGGGAGCAGCTCATGACCGATGTGCGTATTCGCCCCGTTAATGTCGACGACCATCACGCGTGGCTGCCTCTGTGGCAGGCCTATCTGCGCTTCTACAACACCGAGCTGGCCGAAGGCGTCAGCGCCATCACCTGGCAACGCCTTGTGGACGCGAACGAACCGACTCACTCGGCGCTCGCCTGGCGGGGTGACGAGGCGGTGGGCATGGTGAATTTCATCTACCATCGCTCCAACTGGAGCATCAACAACGCCTGTTACCTGCAGGATCTGATCGTCGCCCCCGAAAAACGCGGGACAGGCATCGGCAGGCAACTGATCGAGTTTGTCTACGCCACGGCCAAGGCAGACGGTTGCGACAAGGTGCACTGGCTGACCCACGAAACCAACGCCACGGCCATTCAGTTGTACGAGCGAATCGCCGAACGGCCCGGCCTCATACAATTTCGTAAAGCACTCTGAAACAGGAAGTGACTGATGTCCGACACCCTGCTGGACTGGCAAGCCGCTGCAATGCCCACGGCCCATACACTGACAGGCCGTTTCATACGCCTGGAAAAACTCGATGCAGCGCGTCACGCCGATGACTTGTGGGCGGCACTCGAAGGCCCGAATGCGGACCCTAAGCTGTGGGATTATCTGCCCTACGGGCCGTTCAGCGACCGTAGCGCCTTCGATAGATGGCTGGCCGGGCATCAGGCGGCCACCGATCCGTGGTTTTACACCGTGGTCGATCAGCAGACCGATAAGGCCGAAGGCGTCATCAGCCTGATGTCGATCGTCGCTGCCCATGGGCGTATCGAGATAGGTCATGTGACCTTCAGCGCGGCCATGCAACGCACGCCCAAAGGCACCGAAGCCATTTACCTGCTGGCCAGAGAGATTTTCGCACTGGGCTATCGTCGCCTGGAGTGGAAATGCAACGCCAACAACGCCCGCTCCAAACGCGCTGCCGAGCGATTCGGCTTCAGCTACGAAGGCACCTTCCGCCAGCACATGGTGGTCAAAGGCCAGAGCCGGGATACCGAGTGGTATTCGATCCTCGACAGCGAATGGCCTGAGCGGCAGAACGCCTTTGAGCGCTGGCTGGGTGTGGATAACTTCAAAGAAGGGCAACAGATCAAGGGGCTTGAGGCGTTTCGGTGAACAAATGGGCCGGGCTACGCTGGATCAGTATGACGTCCGAATAACCACCATCGTGCGACGCAGAGCGTCGAGAACGGCATTCCCACGCTGGAGCGTGCGGAACGATAGTCGTGACCACTGGCCGCGCCTGCACAGGATAAAAAAAGGGAAGCCACGAGTGCTTCCCTGAGGTAAACCTTTGGAAGATGCGCAGGTGTCAGCTCAACCTTCGATCTCGATCAGCACTTCGCCCGGATTGACGCGGTCGCCCTTGGCGACGTGGATGGCGACGACCTTGCCTGCGACCGACGCCTGAACCTCGGTCTCCATCTTCATCGCTTCAGTGATCAGCACTGCCTGACCGGCCTTGACCACATCGCCCTCCTTGACCAGCACATCGACGATGTTGCCGGGCATGGTCGTGCTGACGTCGCCCGGTGCGTGAGCTTGTTTGCGTTTGCTGGCCCCGCCGCCGACGAATTCGTTGAGCGGCTCGAACACCACCTCTTCCGGCATGCCGTCTATGGTCAGGTAGAAGTGGCGCTTGCCCTCGGCCTTGACGCCCACACCGGTGATGTCGACCCGATAGGTTTCGCCGTGCACATCAATGACGAACTCGGTCGGTACGCCCTCACCGCCTGCCTTCGCCACGCTTCCGGCTTCGGGAATCGGCAGCAGCACTTCCGGCGCCAGTGTCCCGGCTGCACGTTCCTCGAGGAACTTGCGGCCAATGTCCGGGAACATGGCGAACGTCAGCACGTCCTCTTCGGACTTGGCCAGCGCGCCGATATCGGCCCGTAGCTTGGTCATCTCCGGCTTGAGCAGGTCGGCCGGACGCACATCGATCAGTTCTTCATTGCCGATCGCCTGACGACGCAGTTTTTCATCCACCAGACCCGGCGCCTTGCCGTAGCCGCCTTGCAGATAAAGCTTCACTTCATTGGTGATGGTTTTGTAACGCTCCCCGGCCAACACATTGAAGAACGCCTGAGTACCGACGATCTGCGAGGTCGGGGTTACCAGCGGCGGATAGCCGAGGTCTTTGCGCACGCGCGGAATTTCAGCCAGCACTTCGCTCATGCGGTTGAGTGCGCCCTGCTCCTTCAACTGATTGGCCAGGTTGGAAATCATCCCGCCCGGCACCTGATTAACCTGCACCCGAGTGTCGACTGCAGTAAATTCGCTCTCGAACTGATGGTATTTCTTACGCACCGCGTAGAAATACAGACCGATTTCCTGCAGCAGCTCCAGGTCCAGGCCGGTGTCGAATTCGCTGCCCTTGAGCGCAGCCACCATCGATTCGGTGCCCGGATGGCTGGTGCCCCAGGCAAAGCTGGAGATCGCCGTATCGATATGGTCCGCGCCGCTTTCGATCGCCTTGAGCTGACACATCGCGGCCAGACCGGCCGTGTCATGCGAGTGGATGAACACCGGCAGCGACTGCTCGGCCTTCAGCGCCTTGACCAGCTCACCCGTGGCATAAGGCGTCAACAGGCCGGCCATGTCCTTGATCGCCACCGAGTCACAGCCCATGGCTTCCATCTGCCGGGCCTGCGCCACGAAGGCCTCGATGGTGTGCACCGGGCTGGTGGTGTAAGCGATGGTGCCCTGTGCGTGTTTGCCCGCCGCTTTCACCGCCTCGATGGCAACCCGAAGGTTACGCACATCGTTCATGGCATCGAAAATACGGAACACATCAATACCGTTGACCGCCGCCTTGGCGACGAACGCCTTGACCACGTCATCGCTGTAATGCCGATAGCCCAGCAGGTTCTGGCCGCGCAGGAGCATCTGCAACCGGGTATTGGGCAAGGCCGCACGCAGCTGGCGCAGACGTTCCCACGGGTCTTCCTTGAGAAAACGCACGCAGGCATCGAAGGTAGCGCCGCCCCAGACTTCCAGCGACCAGTAGCCGACCTGGTCGAGCTTGTCGCAGATCGGCAGCATGTCTTCGGTACGCATGCGCGTCGCCAGCAACGATTGGTGAGCGTCACGCAGGATGGTGTCGGTTACGAAAATCTTCTTGGTCATGGGTAGTCCTTTCGAGCTGCAAGTTGTCAGCTGCAAGCTTCAAGTAAGAGCGACTCGGCTTTTACTTGCAGCTTGTAGCTTGAAACTTGCAGCTGCTTATTCATAAGCCTGCATGTGCGGCAATGGCGGCGGCGATGGCCAGGGCCAGCTCTTCGGGTTTGCGTTTGATCGAATAATTGGTCAGCTCGGGGTGGCTCTCGACAAAGCTGGTGTTGAACTCACCGCTGCGAAACTCCGGGTTGCGGAGGATTTCCTGGTAATAGGCAGCCGTGGTCTTGACCCCTTGCAGGCGCATGTCATCTAGCGCACGCAGGCCGCGGTCCATGGCCTCTTCCCAGGTCAACGCCCAGACAATCAGCTTCAGGCACATCGAGTCATAGAACGGCGGAATGGTGTAGCCGGTATAGATCGCCGTGTCGGTACGCACGCCAGGCCCGCCGGGCGCGTAATAACGGGTGATCTTGCCGAAGCTGGGCAGGAAGTTGTTCTTCGGGTCCTCGGCGTTGATCCGGAACTGCAGGGCAAAACCGCGATGGATGATGTCTTCCTGCTTGACCGACAACGGCAGACCGGAGGCGATACGGATCTGCTCGCGAACGATATCGATGCCGGTAATTTCTTCGGTGATGGTGTGCTCGACCTGCACACGGGTGTTCATTTCCATGAAGTACACCTCGCCCTCCGCGAGCAGAAACTCCACGGTGCCGGCGTTCTCGTAACCGACTGCCTTGGCCGCACGTACCGAAAGATCGCCGATGTAGGCGCGCTGTTCGGGCGTCAACTGCGGGCTTGGAGCGATTTCGATGAGCTTCTGGTTGCGTCGCTGAATCGAACAGTCGCGCTCGAACAGGTGCACCACGTTGCCGAAGCTGTCGCCCAGAATCTGCGCTTCAATGTGCTTGGGATTGACGATGCACTTCTCAAGAAAGACTTCTGCCGAGCCGAAGGCCTTGGTCGCTTCGGAAATCACGCGCGGGAAGGCCTGCTCGAGTTCTTCGCGGCTGTTGCAGCGACGGATACCCCGTCCACCGCCCCCGGAGGTGGCCTTGAGCATCACCGGGTAACCGATACGCTCGCCCTCGGCCAGCGCCTCGTCGATATCTGCCACGTTGCCTTCAGTACCGGGCGTGACCGGCACACCGGCCTTGATCATGCTGCGCCGGGCCTCGGTCTTGTCCCCCATGCGGCGAATCACTTCTGCGGAGGGACCGATGAATTTGATCCCTCGCTCGGCACAGATATCGGCCAGTTCGGCATTCTCGGAAAGAAAGCCATAGCCGGGATGCAACGCATCGCAGCCGGTTTCCACTGCCAGATTCACCAATTTACGCGGGTTCAGGTAACCCGCCAGAGGTTCGGCACCAATGCTGTAGGCTTCGTCGGCACGTTTGACATGCAAGGCATGCCGGTCCGCTTCGGAAAAGATCGCCACCGAGCGAATGCCCATCTCGGCGCATGCACGCACGATGCGAACGGCAATCTCCCCGCGGTTGGCGATCAGAATTTTTGTTATCACTGGCGTTTCCCTCGACCCACACTTGTAACCGTGTATGTGACTGAATGTCGCAGGGCCACCCTATGCCGAATCGAGGATTAACAAAAATGAGTAAAAGTTGGGAGGTGCATAAGTAAAAGCTTATAGTTGGCGCTTCAGTCGGATCGCGGAGCCGTTATAAATGCGTAAGTCATTGATGCGTATGACATTGCGTCAGCTGCGCATTTTCAATGAAGTGTGCGATCTGCGCTCATACAGCCGCGCGGCCGAAGAGATGTCGCTGACACAACCCGCTGTCAGCCTGCAGATTCGCCAGCTTGAAGAGCTGATCGGCCAGCCGCTGTTCGAATACGTCAGCAAAAAGCTCTACCTGACCGAAGCGGCGCAAGCGCTGCAACAGGCCAGCCGGGATATTTTCGGGCGCCTGGAAAGCCTCGACATGCAGCTTTCCGACATGCAGGGCTCGCTGCAAGGCCAGTTGAAGCTAGCCGTCGAGTCGAGCTGCAAGTACTTCATCCCTCACCTGTTCGCCGCCTTCAAGCGCCAGCACCCGGAAGTCAGCCTGAGCCTGATGGTGGTCAATCGCGCTCAAGTCATCAGACGCCTGGCGGATAACCGCGATGATCTAGTGGTGATGTCGGCAGTGCCGCTGGACATGGGCCTGGAGTTCTTGCCGTTCCTGAATAACCCGATTGTCGCCGTAGCGCCGCCTGACCATCCGCTGAGCAGCCGCGCGACGCTGAACCTGCAAGATCTGGAGCCATGGCCGTTGCTGACCCGGGAAACAGGATCGGGCACGCGTCGGGCCTGCGAGGAGTTTTTCAAGGAGAAGCGCGTGCATTTCACGCAGACGCTGGAAGTGTCCTCCAGCGAAGCACAACGTGAATGCGTGGTAGCCGGGCTGGGCCTGGCGGATGCTGACCCGACACGCAGTCTGCCAGGAACTCGCCACAGGCGCCCTGGTTGAGCTGCCCGTGGCGGAGTTGCCACTGTATCGAAGCTGGTGCGTGGCTCAGGCCGGGGACAAACGCCTTTCACCCGTGGCACATGCGTTTCTTGCGTTCATCCGCACCGAACGTGCGCAGATCAGCCAGCTTGTCGAGCGTTTCGACGGTCGACCGCGGGCAACTTGATCGTCTGCCAGACGGCGTTATCCATGCCATCCATGTAGTCACACAACTCCTGATTGAGCTGACGTGCCTCGCTGTAGCTTTCAATTGCCCGACGAAACTCCATGCGACGCTGATCTTCCTGCTGACGGCGGGTTTTCACGGTGCTGGTAGGTGAATCATCGTAATGCCGAGCCATGTCCTGTCTCCCAATACGTTTTGTGGGAGCACCAGAATGGATCGGGGCAATGACAATCAGGCGGCGGACACATGACAGCTTGGTTAAATTTTGAAACGTGACGGCCGGCCCGGACATGCGGAAAATATATATTTACCGCATCAACGTCGCCCCCTTCATGGAAACTGGCCCCGCAGGACGCAATTCATTCAATCAATGAAGTTATGGCAAGGAGCCAAACAATGACTATCGAAAGCAAAAACTGGCAGGCCCGCGACAGCCGCGTCAGCACTCTTCAGGTTTTCGGGACCGTAACCGTTCCTCAGACGAATTCGGTTCCAGTGCTCGTCAAAAGCGCCAGGCCAGCAGCCTTCAACCATCTGAGTCTGGATCTGATGGTCGAAACCCAGGGCATTGGCCTGCAGGTACTGACCGAGAAAGCAGTTGCTTATACCCAGCCAAGTGGCGCTGACATCACGGGTATCAGCATCTACTACAAGGACGAGTTGCTGGCGTCTATCGATACCGTAGAAGTTCCGATGTTCGCTGCTGAATGACGTAGCCTCTATGGACGCCTGCCAAGTGCCACAGGGTATTTGGCGGGCGTTTTGACGTCGCCGTTCAAATACAAACGGTGTCAGTCTTCGTGGGTCTTGATCGACTTTGGTGACAGGCGCAAGCCGCGCAGGCTGCGCTTGACGCTCTTGAGGTGGTTGACCAGGCCCGGGCCGCGCGCCATGGCGACGCCCATTGCCAGCACATCAATGACCACCAGGTGTGCAATACGGGAAGTCAGCGGCGTGTAGATTTCGGTGTCTTCGTGCACATCGATGGCCAGGTTGACCGACGACAGCTCGGCCAGCGGTGTCTGGCTAGGGCACAGAGTGACCAGCGTCGCGCCGCTCTCGCGAACCAGATTGGCGGTGATCAGCAAATCCTTCGAACGGCCTGACTGCGAAATGCACACCGCGACATCCGTCGGCTTGAGCGTAACGGCCGACATAGCCTGCATGTGCGGATCGGAATACGCCGCAGCGGTCAGCAGCAAACGAAAGAACTTGTGCTGCGCATCGGCGGCTACTGCGCCGGACGCGCCAAACCCGTAGAACTCGACCCGATTGGCACCCGCCATGGCCGTAACTGCCAGTTGCAAAGAATGGGGGTCGAGGTTTTCGCGCACTTCCATGAGCGTGTGCAGCGTAGTGTCGAAAATCTTCAGGCTGTAGTCGGCGACCGAATCGTCTTCGTGAATCGCGAACTGCCCAAAACTTGCGCCCGCTGCAAGGCTCTGCGCCAGCTTGAGCTTGAGATCCTGAAACCCGGTGCAGCCGATGGCGCGACAGAAACGCACGATGGTCGGCTCGCTGATACCGACGCTGTGCGCCAGGTCTGCCATGGAACTGTGCATCACGGCCGCAGGGTCGAGCAGCACATGGTCGGCTACCTTGAGCTCCGATTTGCGCAGCAAATTACGTGACTGGGCGATGTGTTGCAGCAGATTCAAGGGGCAGACTCGGCAAAAGAAGAGATGGGCTGGTTGTAGCTTTCTTGTAGTTATACTACATGACCCGCCAGCCGCCCAGTTAAACGAAGCTGGAACGTGCCGTGCGGGCGTTATCCGCGGCAATTGTGGGAATAATCCTACATTAGGCCCATTCGCCAGTCAGACCCTGCCTGTTCACCCATAAAGGTAGACGCAACGCATTCGCGCCCGACAACAGGCGACGACCGGTCGTCAGCGCCCCCGCTATTTTTATTGGCTGACGCAAAGCATGGTTTGCCCGTCATCGCGCGGCACCCTAGAATGCGCTGATGCGCGATGATCTCTCTCTTCTTCTGAATTCCCTCAACGATGCCCAACGTCAGGCCGTAGCCGCCTCTCTGGGTCGTCAGTTGGTCCTGGCTGGTGCTGGCTCCGGCAAAACCCGTGTGCTGGTGCATCGCATCGCATGGCTGATGCAGGTCGAGCAAGCCTCCCCGCATTCGGTCCTGTCGGTGACGTTCACCAACAAGGCGGCTGCCGAAATGCGCCACCGTATCGAGCAACTGATGGGCATCAGCCCGGCTGGCATGTGGGTGGGCACCTTCCACGGTCTGGCCCATCGACTGCTACGTGCGCACTGGCAGGAAGCCGGGCTGGTACAGACCTTCCAGATTCTCGACAGCGATGACCAGCAGCGTCTGGTAAAGCGCGTGATGCGCGAGCTGGGTCTGGACGAACAACGCTGGCCTGCACGTCAGGCCCAGTGGTTCATCAATGGTCAGAAAGACGAAGGCCTGCGCCCGAAACATATTCAGGCCAGCGGCGACCTGTTCCTGACCACCATGAAAAGCGTCTACGAAGCCTACGAGATCGCCTGCCAGCGGGCCGGCGTCATCGACTTCTCCGAACTGCTGCTGCGCGCACTCGACCTGTGGCGCGATAACCCGGGCTTGCTGGCGCATTATCAGCGCCGCTTCCGTCACGTCCTGGTGGACGAGTTCCAGGACACCAACGCTGTGCAGTACGCCTGGCTGCGCCTGCTCGCCCAGGGGGGCGACAGCCTGATGGTGGTCGGCGACGACGATCAGTCCATTTACGGCTGGCGCGGCGCGAAGATCGAGAACATCCACCAGTATTCCTCGGACTTCCCGGACACCGAAGTCATCCGCCTGGAGCAGAACTACCGCTCCACGGCGAGCATCCTCAAGGCCGCCAACGGCTTGATCATCAATAACAGTGGTCGCCTGGGCAAGGAATTGTGGACCGACGTCGGCGATGGCGAGCTGATCAATCTGTACGCGGCGTTCAACGAGCACGATGAAGCGCGTTACGTGGTCGAGACCATCGAAAGCGCGCTGAAAACCGGTATTTCGCGCAACGACATCGCCATTCTGTACCGCTCCAACGCCCAGTCGCGGGTGCTTGAAGAAGCCCTGCTGCGTGAGCGTATTCCGTACCGCATTTACGGCGGACAGCGCTTCTTCGAACGTGCCGAAATCAAGAACGCCATGGCCTACATGCGCTTGCTGGAAGGCCGTGGCAACGATGCGGCACTGGAGCGGGTGATCAACGTTCCGGCGCGCGGCATCGGCGAAAAGACCGTCGAAGCGATTCGCGAACATGCGCGCCATGCCGATGTGTCCATGTGGGAAGCCATGCGCCTGCTGGTTGCCAACAAGGGCCTGACCGGACGCGCCGCCACGGCCCTGGGCGGTTTCATCGAACTGATCGAGAACCTCGCGGCCAAGGTCATGGAAATGCCGCTGCACCTGATGACCCAGACGGTGATCGAACAGTCCGGGCTGATTACCTATCACGAGCAGGAAAAAGGCGAGAAAGGTCAGGCGCGGGTAGAAAACCTTGAGGAACTGGTCAGCGCTGCCCGTGCTTTCGAGAATCACGAAAGCGAAGAAGACCTGACGCCACTGGCAGCGTTTTTGGGGCATGTCTCGCTGGAAGCGGGCGACACCCAGGCGCAGGAGCATGAAGACAGCATTCAGCTGATGACCCTGCACAGCGCCAAGGGCCTGGAATTCCCGCACGTGTTCCTGGTAGGCATGGAGGAAGGGCTGTTCCCGCACAAGATGAGTCTGGAAGAACCGGGCCGTCTTGAAGAGGAGCGGCGTCTGGCCTATGTCGGCATCACCCGGGCCATGAAACAGCTGGTGATGACCTATGCCGAAACGCGTCGTCTGTACGGCAGCGAAACCTACAATAAGGTCTCGCGTTTCGTACGCGAGATCCCGCCGGCGCTGATTCAGGAAGTCCGGTTGTCCAACAGCGTCAACCGTCCGTTCGGCGGCACGCCGAAATTCAACAGCAGCAGTCTGTTCAACGGCACCGGCATTCCGGAAACCGAGTTCACCATGGGCCAGCGTGTCCAGCATGCGGTGTTCGGCGAAGGCGTGATCCTCAACTTCGAAGGCGCTGGCGCCCAGGCCCGGGTGCAGGTCAACTTCCCCGAGGGCAGCAAGTGGCTGATGATGGGCTACGCGAAGCTGGTACCGTTGTAGGATTCCGGGTTTGGGAAACGGTGCTCATACCACCATAGTTCCTGCTCCCCCGCTCAGCGTCATACACAAGTACGACTGAGGCATGCCTCTAAAGCGCTTTTCAACCGCGCTGGCACAGACGACGCAGAATGCGACGTAAGTGACGGCTGAGTTCTGGCGCTGATTCGGGGGTAGCCTGGCAGGACGCCAGGCTAGCCGCACCGCGCCATGGATGGCGCGTTGCGGCGCCCCCCGGATCAGTGACAGGGCGAAGGAACCCGACGAAGTCGGGCCGGAAACGGAGCCAGGGGCTTTGGTCACTTTGGCCCCTTCAAAGTGACTCGCCGAGGGGCGAAAAGGTGATCTGAGCCGTGCGCCAATCCACCTGACATCGCAGAACCGCTGTGTGACGCGGAGCGTGGGAACGATAGTCACGCCGTAGCGTGAGGAACGATAATCCTCGTACACATCTTACGAAGCGCGTAGAAAAGTCCTACGCTGTTTATGTAAAAGTCCGAAACACTAACGCGCTGGTCATGTCGCCATCCGCTGTGCAACATGGCGCGCGTGCAATCACAAAACGGGAATACCCTTATGCAACGTTTTCTAAGCATCGCGATGGCGCTGTGCATCGGGCTCACCATGAGCCTGGATGTGAACGCCGCGCGCTTCGGTGGCGGCAAGAGCATGGGCTCGGCGCCTACGCATCAGACACGTCAGGCCGCGCCTTCCACACCTGCGGCGGCGCCTAACGCTGCGGGTCGTCCTGCCGCTGCGGCAAGCGGTGCTTCGCGCTGGCTGGGCCCATTGGCCGGTATTGCTGCCGGTGGCCTGCTGGCATCGATGTTCATGGGTGACGGCTTCAACGGCCTGCAACTGTTCGACATCCTGATCATGGGCCTCATCGCCTTTCTGATCTTCCGCTTCATCGCGCGTCGTCGTCAGCAGCAACAGCCGAAAATGGCCGCTGCCGGTGCGCCGCCGTACCAGCGCGAAACCAGCCAGCCTGCGCAGAACCCGATCTTCGGCAGTTCTTCCCCGGCCTCCGCTGCGCCAGTGATCAATGCACCTGCCTGGTTCAATGAACAGCGCTTCCTGGACGCTGCTCGCGGCCACTTCCAGTCGCTGCAGCAGCACTGGGACGCCAACGAGATGGACAAGATCGCCGAGTTCGTCACCCCGCAAATGCTGCAGTTCCTGAAAAAGGAACGTGCGGACCTGGGCGACGGCTTCCAGTCGACCTTCATCGAAAACCTTCAGGTCCAGCTGGACGGTGTGGATGATCGTGCCGACAAGACCATCGCCACGCTGACGTTCTCGGGCGTGTCCAAGACGTCGCGTTTCGACCAGGGCGAAGTGTTCAGCGAAAGCTGGAACATGGAACGCCCGCAAGGCGATAACCAGCCCTGGCTGGTGGCAGGAATTCGCCAGAACGGTTGAACCAGAACCCGTTCTCGCGTTCAGAACCCCGGACATGTCCGGGGTTTTTGTTTATCCGTTCGGATAGTTATTTTGAGAAAGGCTTTACGCTACTGTATAACCCGCGCCATCAAGTGAGAGGATCTGTGTCGTGGAAGAAGTCATTGAACAACTGCGTGAAGCAAATGAACCGGTTCCGGTTCCGCTTGAGCTGCCTGACGAAGACCAGCTGGTCGAGATCGAGGAACAGCTGTTCATCAACATTCCGTTTGTCTTCAAGGAATTTCTCCTGACAGTCAGCGATGTGGTGTACGGCAGCCTTGAACCCGTCACCGTGACCGACCCGCAGTCGCACACTTACCTGCCAGACGTGGCCGCCACGGCATGGGATCTGGGCGTGCCACGCGAGCTGATCCCGATCTGTCAGGACGGTGACGACTACTACTGCGTCGAGGAAGACGGCACTGTATTGCTGTGGTCCGCCGAGGAAGAACTGGTCACCGAAGACAGCTGGGAATCGGTCTGGCACTGGGCTCGGGATGTCTGGCTGGAAAGCTGAGACACCTCTGCTGCGCAGTATTCAAGAATCTCCGGGCCTCAGTGCCCGGAGTTCTCTTGATGGTTACCCAGTGTTTCCAGTAACGCAATCTGCATCCGGGTATGCACACGGATCAGCCAGCGCCACAGCAATGCAGCGACCAGTGCAGCAACCAGAGCAACCACCAGCAGCAGTTCGTTGGCCGGCAGAATGCTTGCCGACAGCGCCGCCAGCATCACGAAAATCACCATCAGCGATAACAGCGGAATCACCTCGGCCACGACCTTGCGCACGCGCACGGTATGCCGGCCCGCCATCTCGGGCTTCACGCCCACCTCGGCCAGCAGCATCGACAGCGCCTTGAGCTTGCGATACGCGGCAATCAGAAACGGCAGTGACAGCAGCAGCGCCGCGCCGCAGACCCAGGCTTTCTGATGGCTGACATCGCCCACCCATTCGCTCATGTAGCCGCCAAGACGCTCGGCAAAATAGCCACCGCTGAAAAAGATCGCCATCACCAGTGCCAGGTTGACGCCGACCTGCAAGAGAATCCGCCTGATCATCCCGGCCAGCACTGCACTCTGGCCTTGCGGCTGAATGCTGCGCAGCCACTCGCCGTACATGCCGAACACCCGTGCAACGCGCCGGGGCATGATCGCCGCCAGCTTGAGCGACAACGGGTCTGCGCCGCGAATCAGATACGGTGTCAGCAGGGTGGTGATGGCGGATACGGCGACTGCCACCGGGTACAGAAAGTCGCTGGTGACCTGCAGGGTCATGCCCAGCGCCGCGATGATGAAGGAAAACTCGCCAATCTGTGACAGCCCCATGCCCACGCGCAGCGAGGTACGGCCATCGTTGCCTGCGATAAAGGCGCCCAGGCCGCAGGACAGCATCTTGCCCAGCACCACGGCAACGGTAATGACGGCGATCGGCCAGGCATATTGCAGCAGAATGCCCGGATCGATCATCAAACCGATGGCCACGAAAAAGATCGCGCTGAACATGTCGCGAACCGGCTCGATCAGGCGCTCGATCTTCAGCAACTCACGCGACTCGGCCATGATCGCGCCGATCAGGAAGGCGCCCAGGACCATGCTGTATTCCAGCTTGACCACCAACAGACAGAAGCCGAAACACAGGCCCAGCACAGTGATCAGCAGCATCTCGTTGCTTTCGAATCTGGCGACATAGGACAGCAGTCGAGGCACCACAAGGATGCCGACCACCAGCGCCACGATCATGAACAGCGACAGCTTGCCGACGGTGGAGAACACTTCCCCGGAACTGACCGAGCCGCTGACGGCGATGCCGGACAACAGCGCGATGATGCCGATACCGAGAATGTCCTCCACGATCAACACGCCGAAGATCAACTGGGCAAAGCGCTGGTTCTTCATCTTCAGGTCGTTGAGCGCCTTGACGATGATGGTGGTGGAGGAGATCGCCAGAATCGCGCCGAGAAACAGCGAGTCCATGGTTTTCCAGCCAAAGAACTGCCCGATCTCGTAACCGATCCAGATCATCAGGGCAATTTCCAGAAAGGCCGCGATGAACGCCGTGGCGCCGACCTTGAACAGCTTGCGCAGGCTGAACTCCAGCCCGAGGCAGAACATCAGGAAGATCACCCCCAGTTCGGCCAGAATTTTGATGGTGTCTTCGTCGTGGATCAGACTGAATGGCGGGGTGTGCGGACCGATGATGAACCCGGCAACGATATAGCCCAGTACGACCGGCTGCCGGAGGCGATGGAAGAGAATGGTCACCACACCGGCCACCAGCATGATCACTGCCAGATCCTGAATGAAATTGATGGCATGCATGATGGCGAAGCTCCTTGTGATGATGACGTTGCAAGCCGATATCGCCGTGCCCTTCAGGGCGACAGCTATCCTTTTCGTCACTAAAATCCGATAAAGACGTAGGAAAAAACCCGATCCACAGATTTTTGCAGGTTAACACCGCCCCCTTCGACATAAAGGCGGTGCAATATATGGAAACAGATAGTTATGACGCGTGACGGCCGCCTGCTGGCCAGCGTCCCGATAACTGTCGCAAGCCCCTTGAGCGCCAGCATAGGCGCCCCTTGAACACCTTGACCGTGTGAGTACGCTATGGAACCCGGAAACGCCCAGCTGTCGATGACTGTATTGATGACCCCGGACATGGCCAACTTCTCTGGCAACGTACACGGCGGCACGCTGCTCAAGTACCTGGACGAAGTGGCCTACGCGTGTGCCAGCCGCTACGCCGGACGCTACGTGGTGACGCTGTCGGTAGACCAGGTGATTTTCCGTGAGCCGGTGCACGTCGGTGAACTGGTGACCTTTCTCGCCTCGGTCAATTACACCGGCAACACCTCCATGGAGGTGGGCATCAAGGTGGTCACCGAAAATATCCGCGAGCGCTCGGTACGTCATTCCAACAGTTGCTTCTTCACCATGGTTGCCGTGGACGACAATCGCAAGCCCGCCAGCGTCCCGCCCCTGGAGCCCGAATCGGCCGATGCCAAGCGACGTTTCATCCAGGCGCAGCAACGCCGCCAGATTCGTCAGGAACTGGAAAAGCGTTATCAGGACATCAAGGAAGAAGCGTTGTAATTACCCGGCTCGGGCATTGATGCCCGAGCCTTTGATAGCAGATCTATTACAAACGCACGGCTTCGAACTTTACCCGTGGATGCGCGATGCGATCCTGAGCGCGCACCAGTTCCAGCTCATAGCTGCCACAGGCCTGGGTTTCCAGCAGCACTTCGTGGACGGCGGCCGCAGCGAACTCGAACGCTGCAACCAGATCGTCGCCGAGCAGCACACGCGACAGAAACAACCCGGAGGTCAGATCACCCACGCCGACCGGCTGACGCGGAAACGCCAGTAACGGGCGGCGCAGATGCCAGCTGGCCTCGGCAGTGACCAACAGCATTTCAAAACCATCGGCGGCCTTGCCGGGGTAATCGAGGTGTTTCACCACAATCGCCTTGGGACCACGCGCCAGCAAGGCCCGCGCCATCGCCAGGCAGTCGTGCAGTGATTCGGGCTTGCGCCCCGAGAAGCTGTCCAGCTCCAGTTGATTGGGGCACATGAAGTCCGCCATGGCCGCCGCTTCCTGCAGCAGGAAATCACTGACTTCGGGCGCAACGATGCAGCCTTTTTCAGGATGGCCCATCACCGGGTCGCAGAGGTACAGCGCTTTCGGATTGGCCGCCTTGATGCGTGCCACGCCCGTTAGGATCGCCCTGCCCTGCGCCGCACTGCCCAGATACCCCGACAGCACCGCATCGCAGTTGCCCAGCTCGCCGATGGCGGCAATCCCGTCGATCAGCGCAGGAATCTGCTGCGGAGCCAGCACTTCGCCGGTCCACTGCTTGTATTGCGTGTGGTTGGAGAACTGGACCGTGTTGAGCGGCCAGACGTTGACCCCGATACGCTGCATCGGGAACACCGCTGCGCTGTTGCCGGCGTGGCCGAATACCACATGGGACTGGATAGCGAGCAAATGAGGCGTACGTTTCATGGGGGGCGGAATCCTGAACACGATGCAAATGCAATAATGAGAAATATAAGTCGCGCAGTATGGCTGTAAATCACTCAGGACAGTTAAGCTGACGACTCCTACGCTGGAGCACTCCGTCATGCTGACCCTGGGAAACATCTTCGTGCTGATGCTGTTCGCGAGCGCCGCGGCCTGGTGGTGGCACGCCCATGGTCTGCGCGAAAAGGCGCTGGCACGCGTCAAGCAGCACTGCGAACGCCTTGAGCTGCAACTGCTGGACGACGCGGTGGCGCTGCGCCGCCTGACCTTCGCCCGCGACGCTCAGGGCCGCAAACGCCTGGCCCGCGTGTATGGCTTCGAGTTCACGGTGACCGGCGAGCAACGTCACCCTGGCACGATCACTATGTTCGGCGCGCACACTGCGCAAATCGAACTGGCACCCTACCCGTTTGAAATCAAAACACCACCGCCCAGCGCTGAAGTTATTCAGATGAGCGAATGGCGTCAATCGCATCAGAAATGGAAGCAGTAGCCGCGCACGACTCTTGTTGCCGCGATTCAGCGCTCATGTCCATGCGTAAGCCCGACTGACCATCGTGCCAATGCTCCGCGTTGGCATGCCGTCCCGGATGCTCTGCGTCCTGCCCTCAGCTATCAACTGGCACCTGTCACGCCAGACACTCCAGCATCTGCGCCTGCAACTTATCCACATCCTGCGCAGTGGAAAAGATCAACTCCAGGCGAGAGTCCTGACGCCATTCGCTGATGTGCCAGGCCAGCGGAGCCCCGTCGACCACGTTGCCGGAATACCAACCGCCCTCGCTGTGGATAACCATCTTCGCCCGCCGCCAATCAAGGCTTTCCAGCCAGTGCAGGATGCGCTGCAGATCGAAGCGCTGCGAGGGATGCCAGCGCCAGCCGATGCTCCAGCCTTCAGCACTCACCTGACTCAGACAGATCGGCACCTTCGGGTCGGTCCATAGCGCGGGCAAGTGGCCGACCCCGTTGGGCAGCATCAGCTTATCCACAGCCTGTTTATCCACAGCAGTACCGCTGGCAAACCCCGGCACACGGCTCAGAGGCAGCTCGCCGTGTCGGGTCCAGATCAAGGCATGCGGCAGCAACTGTTCGGTCAATGCCTGACGAGCCACGTCATCCAGTTGCTCGGACTTGTTCATGACCACCAGCCCTGCATGCGCCAGGGCTTCCTGCTGAGTACTCGGCAACGGTTGTCCGGCGAGCATTGCCTGCGCGTCCAGCACCACCACGCCGGGCTGGACATCCAGCACGCCGCGCCACGGCGCTTCGCGCAATTGCGTCATCAGTTGCGCGGGATGGCCCAGACCCGAAGGCTCGATCAACAGACGGTCCGGCCGCGCCTTGCGCAACAAACGCCCCAGGCCGATCTGGAATGGCACGCCATTGACGCAACACAGGCAGCCGCCAGCCACTTCGCCAAGTGCGATACCATCGGCATCCGTAGTCAGCAGCGCGGCGTCCAGGCCGATCTGCCCGAACTCGTTGATCAATATGGCCCAGCGCTCATGGGCAGGTTTCTGCGCCAGCAGGCGCTTGATCAGGCTGGTCTTGCCGGCGCCCAGCGGGCCACCGATGACATGCGTCGGTATGTTCTGCAGCATGAGATCACTTTTGGCGAATGCGTTGTTCATTGAAGAGCAAGGAAGGATAACGATGCAAGTAATGCGGCTGTCTGCCCGCCTGGCGTTGATGCTGCTGACAGTGTCTTCCAGCTCGGCGTGGGCCGAAGCGTGTCTGGTCCACAGCCAGGCCGAAAGGCTCGACGTGAAGGTCTGCCAGGAAAATATCAACATTCCGGCAAACCTGTTTCACGACAGCTTCTGCCAGCCGCAGCTCGCCGGGCAGAAGACCGAGACCACCTATTCGCAACAGTGCCCGGCAGGTGCGTTCGGCGTCTGCCGCAATGCGCAGGTTGCCAATATGCCGTATCGCGAGCACATCCACTATTACGGCGTCGCCGGTGACGCGCTGTACCTCAAGCCCTTTTGCGAAGGCCAGAGCAAGGGGCAGTGGATGACGCCTGACTGAGCATCACGCCAGCCAGTCCAGCGTCAGAATCAACCTGCGCTCGTTGCGCAGCAATTGCGGCGAGCGATGGATCAGGCCGAAACCCTCATTGCCGTGCCAGCGCTCGCCCTTGAGCAGCGCCACTTCACCACTGTTGATCTGCTGGATATAGGCAGCATCCGTCGGCTCGGCGTCCAGACGCCCCAGTTGTTTGCGGTCCATCACCCCTTCATGCAGCCATTGACTGCCCACCCCGCCGTAAGTGGTGATAAGACGCACCGGCACGTGGTCGACATGGAAGCGCGGGCACATGGCCTTGTCGAGCACCCGCAAGCGCAGACCAACGCATTCGGCACCCAGCAGACAGGCATAGGCGCCGACCAGCCAGGAAACGTCGGCAATGAAACCCTGATAGCCCAGCAGGTCGGAATAGCCCGATGTCAGCGCGCTCAGGTCAGGCTCGAGCTCGCCGCCCTGCACCTCCAGGGTCATGGATTCGGCTAAAGGCTCACCCATCGACAGCAGCAAGGCACCGAAGTCTTCTATGTGCGCAGGCAGTTGACGCTGCCAGAGCGCCAGGTTGACGCCGTCCTGCAGAATATCGCCCAACACGTCGGGTGTATCGCCCTGCGCCTGTCGAACTGCGGTTTCAGGTTTAAAACGATAAGCCAGCATCAGGCAGCCACCTCTTCATGCCAATCGCCAAACGGATCGGCCAGCGCACGCCAACGCTCGACACCCGCCTCCATCTCCGCATCAGTGAGCAGGCAGTTGTCCAGCTCTGCGGTCAGCCGCGCAAAATCAATGTTCTGGCCGATGAACACCAGCTCCTGCCGACAGTCGCCGGTTTCACTCGTCCAGTTCTCCAGAATGGACTTGACGCTCTCCTTGTCCTCGGGCCAGCTGTCGCGGTTCACGAAACGCCACCAACGCCCGGCAAAGCCATGGCGCATCAAACCGCCTGCTTGCGACCAGCTGCCCGCATCCTTGTATTTACTGGCCAGCCAGAAGAAGCCTTTGGAGCGCAACAGCTTGCCGTTGCTCCAGGGACGATTGATGAAATCGAAAAAGCGCTCCGGATGGAACGGTCGACGAGCACGATAGGCGGTTGATGCAATGCCGTACTCTTCGGTTTCCGGCATGTGTTCGCCGCGCATTTCCTTGAGCCAGCCCGGTGCCTGGGAAGCGCGCTGGAAGTCAAAGCGCCCGGTGTTGAGAATCGTCGCCAACGGCACCTGGCCCATCACCATCGGCACAATCTCGGCCTCCGGGTTGAGGCGCTTGAGGATCGCCATCAGCTCTTCACGCTCACTGGAGCTGATCAGGTCGATCTTGCTGAGCAGGATGACGTCGGCAAACTCGATCTGCTCGATCAGCAGGTCGGTAATCGAGCGATCATCGTCTTCACCCATGGTTTCACCGCGTGTGGACAAGCCTTCTGCCGCCTCGTAATCGAGCAGGAAGTTCACGCCGTCGACCACGGTGACCATGGTGTCCAGGCGCGCCAGATCCATCAGGCTTTTGCCGGCCTCGTCGCGGAAGGTGAAGGTTTCAGCCACGGGCAACGGCTCGGAGATTCCTGTGGATTCGATCAATAAGTAATCAAAACGACCATCCTGAGCCAGACGGCTGACCTCTTCGAGCAGATCCTCGCGCAGGGTGCAGCAAATGCAGCCATTGCTCATCTCGATCAGCTTTTCTTCGGCACGGTTCAGGCTGACATCACGCTGAACTTCGCTGCCGTCGATGTTGATCTCGCTCATGTCGTTGACGATCACCGCAACCCGCAGGTTTTCACGGTTGCGCAGTACGTAATTGAGTAAAGTGCTTTTTCCGGCGCCGAGAAAACCGGACAGTACGGTAACGGGTAGAAGATTTGCCATCAGGATTCTCCAGGCAGCTGCAAGGTTTGAACCTTGTTCATGTCGGCTGCGACGAATCCCTCTGGCAGCCAACTCTAATCACAACAGGATGTTATAGTATAACAACCGTAAATAGCTATGGCCTTGCTGAAGGGATCTTCATGAGAAGGGTTTCGACAGGTTTGATGGCGATGCTGATCAGCGCGCATTTGCTGGCTGCACCACCAAAGCCCTCCGCCGATCTCGCCACCTGCACGCGCAGTGCGACGCTGCTGGCGTGCAACGATGCGCACGGCAATAGCTACAGCGTAGCCACCGCCGGCTCAACGACCTGGTTGAAGGGTTACGAGGTACTCGACAAGCGCCGCTGGGCACAGACCAACAGTCGCTATGGCCAGTTGACGTTTTTTACCGGGCTGGCGTCTGATGGCGAGGCTTGGGTAGGCACTGTGCAGCGTGTGGGCTGGACGACAATCACTCGGGTATCCAGCTCAAGCGGCACGCGCAGCAAGATCACCTGCAGCCGCTTGAACGGCTGCCGCTAAGCCGGTCAGACCGGCTGTTCCTGCTTCTGCGCCTGCAGCCAAGCCATGTGCGAATCCACTGGCGGGTTACGCTGGAAATAGCGCTGCAGGCCATCGAACAGGCCATCGGCAACGGCCTGTTGATGACGCGCAGTGACCAGACGCTGGCTGTCGCGGCTGTTGGAGATGAAACCGGTTTCGACCAGAATCGACGGCACGTCCGGTGATTTGAGAACGGCGAACCCGGCCTGTTCAACACGCTTCTGATGCAGCGTGGTGATGCCTTCCAGACTGCCCAGCACGGTGTGACCCAGTTGCAGACTGGCCGCAATGGTGGCGTTCATCGACATGTCGAGAATCACCCCGGCAAGCATCGGGTCCTTGTCCTTCAGATTGAGCAGCGACGTGGCACCCAGCAGGTCCGCGCCGTTTTCCCGCTGAGCCATGAAGCGCGCCGTTGCCGAGGTTGCACCACCTTCGGAAAGAGCGAACACCGACGCACCCGAGGCCGTCAGACGAGGCGCAGCATCGGCGTGCACGGAAATGAACATGTCGGCGTTGGACTTGTGCGCGAACTCAACACGCTTGCGCAGCGGTACGAAAAAGTCATCGTTGCGCACCAGACGTACGTCGAAGCCTTTCTCGCGCTTCAAGCGTCGGGCCAGCAATTGAGCGATGGACAGCACCACATCTTTTTCGCGCTCACCCCGCGAACCCACGGCGCCAGGATCCTTGCCGCCATGACCGGCATCGACCACCACCATGATGTCGCGTCCGGTGTGCGCCTTGCTGGTCGGGATCGGCACAGGCACCGGCGGCGGCAACTCAGCCATCTGCACAGGCGCATGGGCCGTGGAGCTCATGTCCAGCACCAGCCGATGCCCCTGCCCGCCTTCCGGACCAAGCAGGAAACTGTTGAGCTGTACCGGGGCGGTGAGGTCCAGCACGATGCGCGTGTCGTCACCCTGGCCGTAGTGCCCGGAGCGAATCGATTTTATGACGGTACGGTCCAGCGCCAACTGGCTGAAGTCGCCGGTCAGCCGCGAACCGCTGACGTCGATGATCAGGCGGTCGGGGGCTGTCAGGGTGAAGGTCTTGTATTGCACCGGGCCGCTCAGGTCGAGAACCAGTCGCAGCTTGTCGTTGGTACGCCAAAGGCGGGCGTTACGAATCTGCGTGGCGAAGGCACCCAACGGCAACGTCAGGGCCGCGCTGGCCAGCAGCATGTTGAGCAACACTTGGCGTCGGTGCATGGAACGTCTCAAAGAGCAAATTGAGCATCCCGGCTCACGAAGGGTTCATCCACATCATTAGTAACAATATAACATGCAGTTACGGACGAAAGATGAGGCCCTTCATGAAGATTAAGTCATCTGAAACCTCGTCAGAGGTGACAAAAAATCATCACCTCTGCGCAGCGTGTTCCACGTGGAACATAACTCCATGAATTTGATCAGGTACGCGGGGCGACGTTGCCACATTGTGGCCCCAGCCACACGGCGCGGGTGTCCATGCTGCCGTTCTGTTGCTGACCGGTAGCGTTGAATGTACCCACAACATTGGTGGTGAACTCGCGATCACTCAGGAACTGCGCCTGCCCGGTGCCCTTGGCTTTCGGGCAGCTGAATTGGAAATTCCAGGTCTTGCCGTTGCGCGCAGTAATCTTTTGCGTGCATCCGGAGGCCGGGTCAGTCAGCGGAATGTCGTCCGACTGCACCTGCGCCTGAGTCAGGCAAGCCCTCACACCTTTGCCGCCCAGGGTGACGCCTTGCTTCTTCATCATCTGTTCCATCATTGCACGCTGCTCGGGCGGCAGATTCTGCAGCTGCCCCAGCATCAACTGCATGTCTGGCAGCTGCTGCCCGTCCACTTTCATATTGCTGGACGTCAGCTCCCACAACCCCGGTTGCAGCATCTGCGCCTGAGCCAAAGGAGCCGCCAGACAAAACATCCAAGCCAACATGCGTTTGTTCATTTCAAGATTCCTGATCGGGCATTGCGGATGAAAACGAGACTGGAATAATCCAGCCAAAAGATAAACCTTAGACGGCAGACATGTTGCCCAGTTGCACCCGGAATTAAATAGCGACATTCCTGTTCAGCTGTGGTCTGTTAGGCAGCAAAGGCGAGGAGCATTGTTCCACATGGATTATCACGACCCGTACTTTTTCGGTTACGTCCTGGGTTTCATTCATTTACTCGGTACAGGTGCCGCCATCCATGCATTGCTGACGGTGCGGACTTCCCAAGGCGCAATTGCCTGGGCGATGCCGCTGCTGTTCATTCCCTATTTCACCTTGCTGCCTTATCTGGTGTTCGGCCGAAGCTCATTCGACGCGTACATCAAGGCGCGCCGCCAGGCCAACCAGGAAATGCGGATCGCGATCGGCAGCCTCAACTGGCGCCCATGGATGGAAGAAGCTGTGGCTGCGCGTCGATCAGATGCCTATGCGGCACTGCGTGCGATGCCCAAGCTGGGCAACATGCCGGCGCTGGCCAACAACAAGGTCAAGTTGCTGATCAATGGCGAGGAAACCTTCGGGGCCATTTTTCAGGCCATCCGTGAAGCGAAAAAGACCATCCTGATTCAGTTCTTCATCATTCATGACGACAAACTCGGGCGCGAGCTGCAATCGCTGCTGCTGGAAAAAGCCGCCGAAGGCGTGGCGATCTTTGTACTTTACGACCGCATCGGCAGCCACGCTCTGCCAGGTGCCTATATCGATAAGCTGCGCGACGGTGGCGTGCAGATAAAAGCCTTCGCCACACGCGGCGGCTGGCTCAATCGCTTTCAGATCAACTTCCGCAACCACCGCAAGATCGTCGTCGTCGATGGCCTGAAAGGCTATATAGGCGGTCATAACGTGGGTGATGAATACATGGGCCTGAAGCCGCCGCTGGCCCCATGGCGCGATACTCATGTGCAAGTCATCGGCCCGGTGGTCGCCTGCTTGCAGGAGTCGTTCGCCGAAGACTGGTTCTGGGCCACCCGCGAACTACCACCGCTCAGCCTGCCTGATGAATTTCCCGAAGACGGTGTGCTTTGCCAGTTGCTGACCAGTGGCCCGGCTGATGCGCAGGAGACCTGCTCGCTGTTCTTCGTGGAAGCCATCCACGCGGCCGAAGAACGCGTGTGGATCACCAGCCCCTACTTCATCCCTGACGAAGCCGTCACCGCTGCGCTGACCCTGGCAGTGTTGCGCGGCGTGGACGTGCGCCTGCTGCTGCCGTCGCGCCCCGACCATTACGTGGTGTATGCCGCTTCAAGTCTGTACGCCTTCGATGCTGTGCGTGCCGGAGTGCGGGTATTCCGCTACGAACCGGGCTTCCTGCATCAAAAGGTCGTCCTGGTCGACAACGAGATTACCGCCATCGGCAGCGCCAACCTCGACAACCGCTCGTTCCGCCTCAACTTCGAATTGATGCTGCTGACGGTCGACAGCGACTTCTCCAGCCAGGTGGAATCCATGCTCACCGCTGACTTTAACCTCGCCCGCGAAATCTCCGTGCAGGAAAGCCACGAGACGCGACGTCTGCATCAACTGGGTATGCGCGTGGCGCGGCTGATTTCACCGATTCTGTGAAGATTAAGGCGTACGACTTGTTGCACCTCAACCATTGGATAACCAATGAGTTTTCACTAGAATTTTGGTAACCACGCGCATCGACGGATTTTACGAGGCTCAAGATGAAGGCGTCACTGCAGCAGGTGTTACAAGCTGATCGAATCGACGACCTGCAAAAACTCGGAACATTTATTGAAGTGAAGAGATGCATCGAAACTCAGTTGATGTTGAAGCTCGGGGTCAACGGCTGGGTTGCGTTATTCTCGAAACTGAATGTTCTGAAAACCGCACTCTGGACGAGTAAGACCTCCGTTCACATGGCTGCCCACGAGAACACCTTCAGGGACGCAAAACGTAAAATTTCAAAAAGCCTGGGTTTTCAAATAACGGCACACAATCAAGCGGAGCTCGACCGGCTGATACAAACATGCTCACTGTATGTTCTCGGTTTTACGGTCGACCCGCATAAGCGCTTTGAAGAGAAGAAACACAGAAATTTCATAAACAGTTCGAAACTGGAAGGAATCCACATACCCCCCACGGACGAGAAAACGTCTTTGGAGATGATACTGGCCAAGCACAGAAGATGATCAATGGACAGATACGATGCTTGTCATGACCACTATTGCTATCCCGCCTCACCGGTACTGAAAAACAAGCTGAACATTCAAGACATGGATGACCTTGAAGCAGCAGAACGAGACATCACGGCCATTACCGTTAATCGCGTCAAGTACGTCGCACCGCCTTACAGTCTCGATAATTTAAAACAGTTGCATCACCTGCTATTTTCCGACCTCTACGAGTGGGCCGGAAACCTCAGAAGTGTCGATATTTCAAAAGGTGGAACTCGCTTTTGTACCTGTGCACGAATTGAGGCGGAGGCGGCAAAAATTTTTGCCAGCCTTCAGAATAACAACTGGTTAGGCGCATTGGACAAAGACGCTTTTTGTGGAGGCTTGGCAGAGTATTACTGTGAGCTCAATATGATCCACCCCTTCCGCGAAGGCAACGGCAGGGTTCAGCGCATTCTCTTTGAGCACCTTGCCTTGTCTGCAGGCTATGAGCTCGATTGGGCAACCGTTAGCCAGGCGGAATGGGTAAGCGCCAATATCGATGGCGTCAACGTGAACTATGGCCCCATGAAAGACATATTCGAGCGCATCGTAACCCTCTGCTAATCGGCTTACGGAGGACGGACGCCGCCTTGCATGCTCAACACACTGAGTACTCTCAGATCCACCAGCCTCGGCGCTCGTAACTAAAGCTCACCCATAAATATCCTCACGCGTCAGCGGTAGCCCGGTCTTGCCGTCGGCGAAGGGTTTTACGGCGAGTATCTGGTGCAGGTTGATCCAGCCTTTGGTGAATCCATAGGCACAGCCTGCGAGGTATAGCCGCCAGATCCGCAGGGTCTGTTGGGGCACGATGCGCGCGGCTTCGTCGAGCCGGGCTTCCAGTCGTGCGCTCCAGTGCTCGAGGGTTTTCGCGTAGTGCGGGCGCAGGCTTTCGACGTCGACCACTTCAAGTCCGGCTTCGCTGATCTGGGCGCTGATCATGGCCAGGTGCGGCAGCTCGCCATTGGGGAAAACATAGCGGTCGATGAACTCGCCGGCACCACGCCCGACAGGACGACCGTCGGTGTGCCGCGCGGTGATGCCGTGATTCATCACCAGGCCGCCCTCCTTCACCGCGCCGAACAGGCGTTGCGCGTACAACGGCAGGTTGGCATGCCCGACGTGCTCGAACATGCCGACACTGACCACCTTGTCGAAGCGCGCATCCTGCGGCAGGTCACGGTAATCGAGCAGTTGCAGGTCGACCTTGTCCTGCAGACCTTCGGCTTGAACCCGCTCGCGGGCCAGCGCCAATTGTTGCTGGCTCAGGGTGATGCCGAAGACCTTCACGCCGTATTCGCGAGCAGCAAAACGCGCCAGCCCGCCCCAGCCGCAGCCAACGTCCAGCAGGTACTCACCGCGCTGGAGCCGCAACTTGCGGCACAGGTGGTGGAATTTATCCTGCTGCGCCTGCTCCAGCGATTCGTCGCCGGTCTTGAAATACGCGCAGGAGTAGACCATCTCTCTGTCGAGCCAGAGCTGGTAGAAGTCGTTGGAAACATCGTAGTGATAGGCAATCGACGCCGCATCAGTGTCCTTGTCATGCTCGACCCGGACCGGATTGCCTGCGCTGTCGTCATCGTCCACCAGCGCGTGGGTCAGTTCATCGCAGACCCGGACCACTTCGCTGATTGACCCCTCCAGCTCCAGCCGTCCCTCCACGAACGCGCTGCCGAGCAGGCCCAGGCTGGGGTGGCTGAAGTCGGAGACCAGTTGCGGATCCTTGACGACTATCGTGACGCTGGGCGAAGGCCCGAGGTCCATCTGATGACCGTCCCAGAGCCGCAGCCGCAACGGCAGATGAAGGTTCTGCAATGTCGTTGGAAGTTGTGTAAGCATTTCAAAATCACCCCCTTATCCAGAAACTCAAAAAAGAGTAATCCAGCAAGGGCCCCGCAAAAGGGCCCGAAAAGGCATTGGCGACGGCAAAACTGCTATGAATCAACTGCAGGGGAACAGCCTTGTGCCCTCTGATTCGAGCCGAGAGTCAGCCTGAATTTGGATCACGCAATGAAACATAGCGCTTAATCTGTAACAGAATTCGTCAAAGCTCAAGCCGTTTGACGCACTGATCATCAGCGCAGGCGTGAGACCTGATGCTGCACACCCGCGTCGTCGAGCTTGAGCAATGGCTCCTGAAAGCGCAGCAAACGTCCGGCGTTGCCCAATACCAACAGGGTGCTTAGATTGTGCAGGATAGCTGCGACCATCGCACCCGCAGCACCAAGCAGACCAAAGGCGGCCAGTGCCACGATCGCCAACGTCCAGCCCAGCCCGATGATGACGTTGACCTGCAGGGTCTGACGACACTGGCGGCTGAGTCGCACGCAGGTGCCCAGGCGGCGCAGATCGCTGCCGATCAGCACGATGTCGGCGGACGCCAGCGCGATATCCGCGCCACCCGCGCCCATCGCCACGCCGACCACGCCCGCCTTCAAGGCCAGCGAATCGTTGACCCCGTCGCCCACCACCATCGGCCGGAACCCGCTGGCAATCTCACCCATGACGCGATTGAGTTTGTCTTCAGGCAGCGCCTGCGCCTGCACGTCAGCGATGCCGATATCGTGCGCCAGGTTGTCGGCCACGCTCTGCCGATCACCGGTCAACAGCAATTGCCGCCCCAGGCCCAGGCCGCGCAACTCAAACAGTGCCGCCTGGGCTTCGGGTTTGACGCTGTCGGCCAGCAGCAGCCAGGCGAGAAAAACACCGTCCAGCGACAGCCCGGCCAGCGGGCCGTCATGTGCAGGGACGGCAGGCGTGACGATGCCCATCTGTGCGAACAACTCCGGGCGGCCCAATGCCGCATCGCCCTGCTCCGTCGACGCCACCACCCCCAGGCCCTGACGCTCACGGGTGTCGGTCAACGGCAGCAGCCGGGCGTTGTCCACCAGCCCGGCCAAAGCCCGGCTCACCGGGTGGCTGCTGGCCGACCCGAGGCTCGCGGCCAGCGCCAGCAATTGCGGATGCTGTGGACCGTCGGCCTGCACAGACTGCAGGCGCAGACGACCGTAGGTCAGGGTGCCAGTCTTGTCCACAACCAGTGAGTTGAGGTCAGCCAGTTCTTCAAGAAACGCCGAACTGCGGATCAGAATTCCGTGCCGTGCCGCAACCGCAATACCAGCAATGGCAGTGGCGGGTGCCGAAAGCACCAGCGCGCAGGGACAGGCCGCAACCAGCACCGCCAGCATCGCCTGCGCATCCTGAGTGATAAACCAGGTCAGCGCCGCGATCAGCAAGACCAGCACCATGTAACTGCCCGCGTAACGCTCCAGCAGACGCGTGATAGGCGGCTTGGAACGCTCTGCGCTCTGCATCAGCGCGATGACCTTGCCCAGCGTGGACTGATCGCCGATGCGGGTCACTTCAATGCGCAGCAGGCCGTCCAGATTGATGGCGCCACCGAACACCTCGACCCCGACGATGGCTTCCAGCGGGACCGATTCGCCGGTGATCGACGACGTATCCAGACTGGCTTGCCCGGACAGCACCCGACCGTCCGCCGGAACGCGGTCGCCCGCCCGTACCTCCACCTGATCGCCGGCTTTCAGCGTCGCGTTGTCGACCTCGCGCACACTGCCGTCGGCGCTCAGCAAACGCGCCTGGCTGCGGGTCAGGCGCCCCAGCGCTTCGATGGCCTCTTGCGAGCCGATCACACTGCGCTCTTCCAGCACATGGCCGAAGATCATGATGATCGGCAGCAAGGCGGCGGTCATCAGGTCACCGGTGGCCCAGGCACCGAGCATCGCCAGCGCGATCAACTGGTCGGTGATGCCGTGCAGGCTCGGATGCCGCAAGCTGTGCCAGCCGGCGCTGATCACCGGTATTGCCACCAACAGTGATGCAGCGCCCAAGAGCAACTGGCTGACACCTTCCTGCTCCGAGGCAAAAAACCGCCAGACCAGTCCCAATCCCAGCAAACCCAAGGCCAGCATCGCGAGGGTTAGCTGCCGGGCGGCACTGCGCTGTTCTGCGCTGCTCAGCAGACTGCCAGGCGCTTGCGGCTGGCCGGCTTCGTGGGTGTGAACGGCTTCGCCACTCATTGTGGTGCTCCCTGAATGATCAGGCGGGAATCGTCTTTGGGGTCGACCGTGGTTACCGAACCCGCCTGATGCAGAATGACCGGTACGCGTTCACGGTAGAGGCGTTGCATCAGACCGGGGTCGCTGCGGGTTTCGGCTGATTGGGTCAGGCTGACGACCGTTGCAGTGGCCGCCTGCGCCTTGGCCAGACGCTCGGACGCTTGTGCGTGCGCCACTTGCAGGGTTCGGTCGGCCTGTTGATTGGCGGTCTGGGTCAGCTTTTCGGCATCAGTCCGCGCGTTGGCCACGGCCTGATCGGCCTGCTGACTGGCCGTCAGCACGGCATTGAACGCATTGACTGCGGAGGTCGGCAGGCTCGATTGCACATCCACCCGAGCGACCTCGACACCGATGCCCATGCCGGTCGCCTTGAGCTCGGCCAGACGCTGATTGATGCCGCGCACCAGGTCACCACGCAGCCGCTCACGGCGCTCGGCAGCCTGGCTGTCAGCACCGATCAGCTCGGGACGGGCAACCAGAATGGTGTCCAGATCCCGCGCTGCCGTCAGCGCCACAGCGCTGCGATTGACCAACCGGTCCAGCGCGGGCAGTACATGCTCGCCTTGCAACACGAAGGCAGTAGGGTCAGTCACTTTGTAAAACACCGTGACGTCCAGTTGCACCACACCGGCATCGCCAGTCAGCAGAAAACCGGAGCCTGCCAGTGCATCGCTCATGGGTGCCGACAGGGTCGCGACTTCATCGGCCTTCAACGCGGCAGGCGAACGCAGCAGGGTTTCCACGCGCCGCTCGATCACCCGATCAGCCGAAGGCAGCAGCACCACCTGTTCGAACGGCTGTGGCCAGGCGACCAGCAATCCTGCGTTCTGAACCCGCTCGATCGCGCCGAAGTGCATGACCACCGCGCGGTTCTGTGGGTCGATCTGGCGCACGTTGGACGTCGCCCAGGCCAGCGCGGCGAGCAGTGTCACGCCATACAGCCCCATAAACGCCAGACGACTCGCCTGCAACCAGGGGCTGTTCACTGGCGGGCGCTGCGCCACGGCTTCGTCGACCGGCTGGCTCATGGCTGCGTTCCGCTCTTGCCATCCAGCGTCGGCGGGCCGTCCACCAGCACGCGGAACGGCGCGGCGTCGGTACGCAGTATCAGACGCGTGCCGGGCGTTACGATGGTGCCCAGCGTGTCCAGCGAGCGCAGCAGGTTGTAGAGCTGCGGCGAGCCCGCATAGGCACGGCCATAGATCTGCGCGGCTTCAACCCGCGACTGTGCTTCGATATCGGCCGCCTTGACCGTGGCATCGGCTTCGACAATCCGTGCGTCGCGCTCGGCGGCCGAACGAATCTGCGCCGCCTCTCGCTTGCCCACGGCGGTGCGCTCGGTGGCGATGGTCTCGCGCTCGGCGCGCATGCGGTCCACGGTAGCGTTGAGCGTCACCGAAGGCAGGGTCAGTCGTTCCACGCCGACCTGCAGGACACGCACCCCGTAAGTCGCCAGCAGTTGCTGATCGATCTGCTGGCGCAGCTGATTTTCGAAGGCGGTGATATTCACCTTGCTGGCGTCGGTATTCACCAGGCTGGAGAGGTCGAAACTGCTCGCCGTGGTTTCCAGCGCCGAACCGACAAAAGTGCGGATCTGCCGCGCCGCTTCGTCGGGCTGGTTCTGTACCGCGCGCATGAAGCGCTGCACGTTGTCGGCGTCGCCCTGCACCTGCCACGCCACGTAGGCCTGAACGATGATGCGCAAGCCATCGCGGGTACCGACGTCCTGCAGACCGCTGGAGGTGGTTCGCAGGCGCAGGTCCACCGGGATGGTCGCCTCGAACGGTGCCGGCCAGCGCCAGTTGAGGCCCGGCTCCAGCAGGACGCGGGACGGGTTGCCGAAGCGCGTGACGACAGTCGCCTCGCCCGAACGCACCTGCACCAGGCTCGCTGCCGCAATCGCAAACGCGATCAGCAGCGCAGCCAGGCTTGCCCGGCGCCAGGGGAACGCTGCCGGGCCGCTCGCGCCATGATGATGGTGGTGATGACCGTGGCCGCCATGGCCGTGACTGTCATGGCTATCGTGGTCGGCGTGATCGTGATGATGATGAAACAGACTCAAGGGACGACTCCTTACTGAACGGCTTTACGCGGCGCCGTTGGGTCTGCCGGTGGGGTGAAGGTACGCAGGTCGATGGTCGGCGCACTGTCGCCGCCCAGACGATGATCCAGTATCAGCAACTTCGCATTGCCCAGGCCCTCGGTCAGTTGGGCCAGGTATTGCTCCAGCAAAAACGCCTGGCCTGCCTTGGCATAGGCCTGACGTTCAGCACTGAAGCGCAGGTCTGCACCCTGTGCGCCGGCCAGAATTTCGCGGGCGGCGGCACTGGCCTGATCACGCGCCACGCTGGCATTGAGTTGCGCCTGATTGGCCTTGTCGCTGGCCGCGCCGCGTTCGCGGGAGATCAGCGCCTGTGCACCGATCTGCGCAGCCTGAACAGCATGATAGGCGTTGGCAGCTCCGGCGGGCGGGTGGATGGCTTCAACCACCGTGGCGAGCAATTCGACGCCGCTGTCCAGACGCTGCAAATCGGCCTGCACGGCCTTGCCGATGTCATCGGCCAGCTCGCTACGCTGTTCGCCGAGCAGTTCATCCAGCGTGCGCGAAGCAAAATCATGCACCAGCACCCGGCTGGCCGTGCTGCGAATCAAGGCCGGAATGTCAGCGCTGTTATAGGTCGACGCCATGGCTGCGGCATCTGTCAGGCCGATGCGATAGACGAACCGCACGTCCATGTTGACGATCTGAAAGCTCTGCTTGTCGCCGGCACTGCTGGCAATGACCTGGGATTTTTCGTTGATATGGCTGGCATCCCACAGACGGTTGGCGCTGCCCGGTGGCGGGCCTTCGGCCGGGTCCAGCGTTTGCTCGAAAGTGTCGGCGGCAGAAACGCTGGTCGCCAGCTCATGAACCACGCCGTTTTCAACCGCCAGCACGCGCCCGAACGGCCAGGGCAACCCCACATGCAGACCGGGACCGAATACGTCGACCGGCTTGCCAAAGCGTTCATAAATGCCCCGTCCCTGCATGGGGATTTCATGCACGCCACTCAGCACCCAGCCCAGCGCTGCGACCACCGCCAGCACCGGCAAAAAGGCGCGACGCATGTAGGTAAAGGCCCAGATCTGGCGCAGATCGATGCCGAAACGGTTGTGCAGTTCGTGCTGCAGGGCGAGCAGCGGGCGCGGCGGCCAGCGCAACAGGTCAGCGATGAAACTGGCGGCCAGCAGGCGCGGTTCGCTGCGTGGGTTGCGCGGGCTGAACACCGACAGCACAGCGCGCAGCAGGAACTCCAGCGCCACGCCAAGCGGCAGCAGGCCCATCAACACCGCCAGCCGCGCGGGCCAGACACGTTCTGCACTGGAGAAAAACAGGCACAGCGCGCCGATCAGCAGGACGATCAGCGTCATGCGCACCAGTTGCGCCAGCGCACCGGCCTCCGGCGACTGACTGTCGGACTCGCTGCTCAATTGCCGCTCGATGACCAGCAGCCCGAACGCCAACAGCAGCATAACGCTGCCGGCCAGGCTACCGGCGGTGGAGAGGTCGGCGCCGGACAGCGCCAGGTTCCAGAAGGCGCGAACGACGATCAACGCCAGCACCGCCCAACCGGCAAGCCACAGGGCCGAGCTGCCCACGTGCCTGACCAGCGATTTGCCGGAGTCACTCAGCCGTTCAAGCAGGCGCTCGTACCAGCCGCTCTCGTCGCCAGCAGACAGGTTTTCATTGAGCGTGTCCGCATCCGGCGAACGCAGCGCGCGAGCCCGCCACAGCGCGACATGCCGCGCCGACTGCAAGCCCGCCGTGAGCAGAAACAACGCCACCGAGGCGTTGCACAGCACAGCCATCCACAAAGAGCCGGGGGAAAACAGATCGATGGACAACGCCAGCAGCAGCCCGAACGCTCCTGCCCCACCGGTCACATACATCAATCGTCCCAGACGCCGAACCTGTTGCACCGCCATTTGAAAACGCGGCAGGCCTTCAAGGCCTTCGTGCTCATCCAAATCAACCCGCATCACTACCCCGGCACCCGCTTATTTATCGCCCTTTGGAGAGCCCTGCATTGGCATCTGAATGCCAGTGAATCATAGCGTTACGATATAACACGCGGAGTGAAACTTTCGTCAGGACTATTAGCTGAACGAATGTGCGATAGCGGCGCTGCCCAACGGGAAAATCGAGCTGAAGTCGTGCAGGTCGTGGGCCCGCACGCCAGCAAAATGATTGCTGAATATTGCTTGGCAAAAAAGTTTTTAGCGTCGGCCGAAGGCATCGAGTTGATCGGTGCTTCTGGCCCCGATCGTCTGAAAGCCTTGCGCCAAGCGGCGATGCGCTTAATCGATTAGTCTAAAGCGAGGAAAAAAACAGCGTTATAGCCGTCAATACGCCGGATTCATTACCCATGATCGGCGTTTTTTTTTGGCCGATTTCCGAACCGTATCTCGTCTTTGTTATCTGTTGTGGGTAGTTTGCGTTCGGCAAGGAGTCGTTGGCGCGCCATTTTTTGTGCAGGACGCACAGAATTACTCAGAGGCTTCACCTTTATGAATCGCAGAAATCTCCTGAAAGCGTCCGTGGCGTTGGCCGCCTACGGCAGCGTATCGGCCTCAGGGCTTTTTGCTGCGCGCGCACTGGCCGCCGCAGCCGATGGCGAGATCGAACACTTCGATTTTGCAGAGTTGCAGGCGCATGCCAAGAAGCTTGCGAGCAAAGGGTATGTGAGCAACAAGCAGGTGCTGCCACCGGTACTTGCGAACATGACGCCGCAGCAATTCAATGCCATCCGCTACGACCCGAATCACTCGCTGTGGAAAGACGTCCATGGCCAGCTCGACGTGCATTTCTTCCACGTCGGCATGGGCTTCAAGACGCCCGTACGCATGTACAGCGTCGATCCGCAGAGCAAGCAGGCGCGCGAAGTGCACTTCCGCCATGACCTGTTCAACTACGAGAACAGCGGCATCGACAAGAACCTGGTCAAGGGCGACCTGGGCTTTGCCGGTTTCAAACTGTTCAAGGCGCCTGAAATCGCCATCAATGACGTCGTCTCGTTCCTCGGCGCCAGCTACTTCCGTGCTGTGGACAGCAACAAGCAATACGGCCTCTCGGCCCGCGGCCTGGCCATCGACAGTTACGCCAAGCGTCAGGAAGAATTCCCGGACTTCACCAAGTTCTGGTTCGAAACGCCGGACAAGAACGCGACACGCTTCGTGGTTTACGCACTGCTCGATTCGCCGAGCGCGACCGGTGCCTACCGTTTCGATATCGACTGTCAGGCTGGCCAGGTGGTCATGGAAATCGACGCGCACGTCAATGCGCGTACCGATATCCAGCAGCTGGGCATTTCACCGATGACCAGCATGTTCAGCTGCGGCACTCACGAACGCCGCATGTGCGACACCATCCACCCGCAAATCCACGACTCGGATCGCCTGTCGATGTGGCGCGGCAACGGTGAGTGGATCTGCCGTCCGCTGAACAACCCGGCCAAACCACAATTCAGTGCGTTCTCCGACACCGATCCGAAAGGCTTCGGGCTGGTGCAGAGCGATCACGAATTCTCCAGCTATCAGGACACGGTCGTCTGGTACAGCCGCCGTCCAAGCCTGTGGGTCGAGCCGATCACGGCGTGGGGCGAAGGCGAAGTCAGCCTGCTGGAGCTGCCGACCACCGGCGAGACGATGGACAACATCGTGGTGTTCTGGACACCGAAGACGCCGGTCAAGGCCGGGGATTCGATGAACTACGGCTACAAGCTGTTCTGGAGCCCGCTGCCGCCGGTGAGCACGCCGCTGGCACAGGTCCACGCGACACGTTCAGGCATGGGCGGCTTCCTCGAAGGCTGGGCACCGGGCGAGCATTACCCGAAAACCTGGGCCCGCCGCTTCGCGGTGGACTTCAACGGCGGCGGCCTGGATCGCTTGCCGGAAGGCACCGGGATCGAACCCATCGTCACGGTCACTCATGGCAAGGTGCAGGACTTCAACATCCTCGTGCTGCCGGACATCAAGGGCTACCGCGTCACCTTCGACTGGGTACCGGACAGCGACTCGGTCGAGCCGGTCGAAATGCGCATGTTCATCCGCACTGGCGACCGTACGCTGAGCGAGACCTGGCTCTATCAGTACTTCCCGCCTGCACCGGACAAACGTAAATACCCGTAGTCCGCAGATGGGTGACGGAGAGCGTCACGAAGGGCACTCCCACGCGGAGCGTGAGGAACGATAAGTGTCTGGGCTGGAGCGTGAGGAGCGGTAGGGGTTCTCAGGAACACTATGGTGCCCATGCTCCAGCGTGGGCATGCCGTTCCGGACGCTCCGCGTCCTGTCCCGGGCACCGGGCGTGCGGCGCATAACCACTAATCCTGACTAATTAATTGACAGTTGCCCCAACTGCGACTGATATACCTGTTGTCATGCCGTTGCGAGCGTCCGCTCCAGACCCCCATCTCCCAAAGCCTGCCTGTGTCGACACGTTCCCGTGATCGTCGGGCGGTAGCTTTGTCCGCGCAATTCCCCTTACGTATTTCACAAGGCAGCCAGCATGGCGATGAATACTGCGAACGGCGTCGACGCCAGGTCGTCGTTGATGTCCTTTGACAAGTCCACGGTGGTGGTGTGGGTCGCCATCAGCCTGATGCTGGTCGAGACCTTCTCTGGGGCCTTGCGCTTCTACTTCGATCAGGCAGGCCTCAGTCCCCTGCTCTATCTGCCCAAAGCCGCCTGCATCCTGCTGTTTGCGCTCGAACTGCGCACCTTCAGGGCAGGAAAGCTGTTCTGGACATTCACGATCCTGTGGCTGCTTTCCGGGCTGCTGGCCATGCTGCATCGCGCCAGCGTGCACAACCTGGCGTTCAGCCTGTTCGCGCTGAGCCCGCTGGTGTTCGGCCTGGTATGTGGCCGGCACCTGCTGTATCGCCGCAAGCTGTTGTACCGCGCCATTGCGTTCTGCCTGCTGGCTTCGCTGCTGGGGATTGCCCTGGACAAGCTCACCTCTGTGCCATGGAAGGGCTACAGCTACAGCGTCGGTGAAACCCAGTTGAGCGCCAATACCTCATGGAGTGCGGACGAGGTGGATCGCATTGCCGGTTTCGCCAGAGTGTCCAACGTGCTGTCGATCATGATCGCCTTCTACACGCTGTACCTGATCATGTTCCTGCGCTCGCGCCTGATGATGTTGTTGCTGAGTGCGGTGGCGCTTTACGCCATCGTGCTGACCACCAGCAAAGCGCCAGCCGCGGCCTTCGCGCTGACCATGGTGCTGCTGTTGTTGCGGAGGATGAGCTGGACCTGCAGGACAGTGTGCACCGTGGTGGTAGGCATCGGTCTGCTGTTGCCGGCACTGGGCCTGATTGTGAGCCCTGATGCCTACGCGGTCAGCAGCGGCGGCTCTCTGGCCTCGCTGTATGACCGGATGATCAACACCTGGCCCGGCCTGATCAATGCGATGAGTCGCGAAGGCTGGATGATCAGCGGCGCAGGCTTCGGCATGGTCGGCAGCACGATGGGGCTGTTTCCGGTGGACGGTGCCGGGGTCTTTCTCGGTATGGACAGCTCCGCCCTGTACCTCTGGGCAATGCTGGGCGTGCTCGGTTTGCTGCTGTATGCGCTGCAGATTCCGCTGTTGTTCCGACTGATCGATGATCAGACCCGTGTCGGCCATATGCTGCTGGCGATCAGCTTCTGCTGGTGCCTGATCAGCTGGACCACCGACATGTTCGAGGTCGCTGCCGCCAACCTGTTCATCGGCCTGGCCATTGGTCATGTGATTGCCGGCAGACAACCTTCTGCGAGCCATACGCCCGGACTGTCATCGACTGCCCGCTGACCGCCACCGCATCACCACCACGCTGGCCGCCGACAAGTTTCGGCTGATCTCCGGCCCCTCTTCCTCACGATCAGTCAACGGATGGCTTTCTCCAATGGACTTCAGAAAAGACATCAATGGCCTGCGCGCCATCGCGGTGATTGCGGTGCTGCTCTTCCACTTCCACCCTGACTGGCTGCCTGGCGGCTTTGCCGGTGTGGATGTGTTTTTCGTGATCTCGGGGTATCTGATCACAGGGATCATCCTGCGCGGCTTGAGGAGCGGTAAATTCAGGCTGGCGGCGTTCTATACGTCACGGGCCAGACGCATCGTCCCGGCCCTCGCTGTGCTGTGTTTTGCCTTGCTGCTGCTGGGCTGGTTTTCCCTGCTACCGCTGGACTACCGCGCGCTGGGCACACACGTGGCGAGCAGCCTGGGGTTCGTTTCCAACATTGTCTATTGGCGTGAGGCGGGGTATTTCACCGCCAGTGCCCATGAGAAATGGCTGCTGCACACCTGGTCGCTGTCGGTGGAATGGCAGTTCTACCTGCTGTACCCGATTGCGCTGCTGATGCTCAGTCGCTTCGTCGCGCTGCACAACCTGCGCTGGTGGGTACTGGGCGCAAGCCTGACAGGCTTTGTGGCGTGCGTGTCGGCCTCCTCGCAATGGCCGGAGGCAGCGTTTTACCTGCTGCCGACCCGCGCCTGGGAGTTGCTGGCAGGTGGCGTCGCCTGCCTGTTCCCACTGCAATTGAAGGCCCTGCAGCAGCGCGTTCTGGAACACATCGGACTGACGCTGATCGTGGCCGGTTTCTTTCTGCTGTCCGTGCAGGACACATGGCCGGGTTATCTGGTGCTGATGCCGGTGCTGGGGACGTTCGCGGTGATCGTCGCCGCACGCAACGACTCGCTGCTGACCTGTAACCCGCTGGCCCAATGGACCGGCACACGGTCGTACTCGCTGTACCTGTGGCACTGGCCGGTGGTGGTGTGGATGAATGACGCCGGGTTACTGGGCGAGACCCGCACCGTGTTGGTGGGCATCGGCGTGGCCGTGACGCTGGGTATGGTTTCATGGCGGCTGATCGAGCAGCCCGCCAGCAGACCGTCGTCTGATCAGCGCAGCAGACGTAACGCGTTCGGCACGCTGATCGCTCTGCTGTTCGTCGGCGGAACACTGGTGAGTGCGACTGGCGGCGTGGTATCGCCCCTGCGCCCGGTCAGCGTTTCGGACAAGGCACGTTTCATTCAGGAATACGCTGATCGCCAGCACAACCTGTACGAGCCTTACTGGCTGAAATGTGATGCCTTCTCTGCCCTGACCCAGCGCGGCCAGTCAGCCATCGACGAAGCCTGCACCCGCAAACAGGGGGTGGGTGGCGTGTTCCTGTGGGGCGATTCTCACGCACAGGCGCTGTCGCTCGGCTTGCGTACCTTGCTGACGCACAGTACGCCCTTCTATCAGGTCGCCTCGGCCAGTTGCCGCCCCGCTCTGAGTGACCATCAAGGACGCACATCGGCGACCAGCAGGGCCTGTGACTATTCCAACAGAACGGCCCTGCAGGGCATCGGAAGGCTGCGTCCGGACATCGTGGTCATCGCGCAGAAGGACGGGCACGACAAGACCGACTGGACGCAGATCGCGACCCGGCTCAAGAGCCTTGGCGTGAAGCATATCGTGCTGATCGGCCCGGTCCCGCAGTGGAACCCGTCGCTGCCCAGTGTCATCGCCAACCGTCATTGGGGGCTGAGCGAATCGCACATCCGCGATCCGGCTCTGGATCAAAGCGTCATGCTGGTGGATCAGGCAACCCGCGCACTGGCCGCATCGGCAGGCATCCAGTTCGTGTCACTGATCGACAAACTGTGCGTCGCCGATGCCTGCCGGGTACGCCTGGAAGACAACCGCTCTCTGCTGCAGATCGACTCGGGGCACTTGAGCGCAGAAGGCTCGTTGTACGTGGTGCGCAACTACGTACTGCCGCAGTTGGTGAACTAGTGAGCTGCTGAGTACAAACGTCCTGTTTATGGAGGCTGTAGCGGCCTCCGGCCAGAATCAAAAGCGGACTTGTGTATAACGATGAGGGCTCGGTGTGAGTCGTCGATCAGTGCAGCTCTTTGAGGCGCTCGGCGAACTTGACGAGGTCGGCCAGGGAATCGGCTTCCATCTTGCGCATCACCGAACCACGGCGGACCTTGACGGTGATTTCACTCACGTTCAGCCGGGCTGCAATCTGTTTGTTGAGCAGGCCGCTGACCACCAGCTCCATCACCTGGTGCTCACCGAGATTGAGGCTGGCGTGGCGGCGCTGCAATTCGGCTTCGACGGCGGCACTCTGGCGCCGGCTGCGATCCTGCGCCAACCCCTGCTGAATGGCGTCGAGCAAGTCCTGATCACGGAAGGGCTTGGTCAGAAACTCCACCGCACCGGCCTTCATGGCCCGCACGGACATGGGAATGTCGCCATGCCCGGTGATGAAAATGACCGGCAGGGAAATCCCTGACCTGGCCATATGCTCCTGAAAATCCAGGCCACTCATGCCCGGCATGCGGATGTCCAGAATCAGGCAGCCCGGCGCATCAGGGCGCGGGGTGTCCAGAAACTCGCGGGTCGAGCCGAACAGCATGCTGCGCAATCCGACCGAGGCCAGCAGGTCCTCCAGCGAGGAGCGCACCGACAGGTCGTCATCGAGGACGTAGATGATCGGCTCTTCGGTCGGTGAGGCGGTGGCGGCTGTGCTCATCAGGTTTCCATCTTTCCGGTGGGCAGGGTGAAGTGAAACGTAGCACCGATTGCAGGGTTGGGCGTGACCCAGATGCGTCCGCCATGAGCTTCGATGATCGAACGACTGATCGCCAGACCGATCCCCATGCCTTCCTCCTTGGTGGTGTAGAACGCGTCGAACAACCGATGGATGTTTTCCGGCTGCACGCCGATACCACTGTCGCTGACCGCAAATCCGATATCGCCGCCGTCATGCCAGCCCACCCGAATCTCCAGTTGCGCCTGATCCGCCTCGAGCTTTTTCATCGCATCGACGCCGTTGAGCATCAGGTTCAGCAACACTTGCTGGATCTGCACCCGATCAGCCAGCAGCGGCGGCAGGCCCTCCGGAACGTCGACCAGAAGTGCGACGCCCTGCCCCTCTATCTCGCTGTGTGCCAGCGCCACGATCTCGGCGACGGTATCGGCCACGCTGATCCACTCCTTGTGAGTGGACGAACGCTTCGCCAGGGCGCGCACCCGCACGATGATGTCGCCTGCGCGGTTCGCGTCACTGATCATGCGGTCGACGGCCTGCCGGGCCTTTTCCAGATTGACCGGCTCGGTGGCCAGCCAGCGCTGACAGGCATTGCCGCTGGTGACAATGGCCGACAGCGGCTGATTGACCTCGTGGGCAATGGACGCCGTCAGTTCACCCAGTTGATTGACCCGTGCGATCCGCGCCAGCTGTGAGCGCGCCTCATGTACCGAGCGGATGGCCAGCGCCATGCGCAGCGCCAGCCAGGTGGTCATGGCGATGGCCGCCAGGCTGATAATGCAATTGATCAGCCCGGACGCCTCACTGCCTCTGGAGGTCGTCATCTCGTAACTGATCACGGTCAGCACCATGCACAGCAACGCCATCGCGATAACGCCTGTGGCCGGCAGGAACCTGACCGCCAGCAGCACCACAACAATCTGGAATACGCCCACGGCGATTTCCAGGTCGGTCAAGGTGTCGGCAACCGCAATGACCAGCGCCAGCATCAGCAACGCGATCAGCCGCACCGCCATAGCGGCCTTGCCGTAGGATTCCGGTTCACGCATGCGCATCATCCCGCTGGTTGCAAAAGGCCCGTTGAGTATGTCCTACAAACCTCAGGACGGGTTGTCCAGGCTGAACTGATCGGCCAGTTCGTCATAGGCAAACAACTCCGCGTAGCGCCCCCATTGAATCACTGCGTTGAGGGTCTGCATGGCATCGCTTTCAGACATGAAGTCTTCGAGTTGATCGCGAAAGCGCCGTGCCGGTGCTGTGTGCGTGGGACGATCATCCAGCACCCGCCGAATGTGCGCCACCAGCGGCACGAAGCTCAGCAGGTGCTGGGCGAACAGTTGCTTGCGCTCGTCGACATCCGCCAGCGCATAGCGATTGGCGGCTGGCAGCAGGCGAATGTCGCCGCCCTTCAGTTCAGCGAAGCGCAGTAGTTGCAGCACCTCGGCAATCGGGAACAGCTCGTCGGCATTGTAGTGCAGCGCAGCGGCCAGTTCCGGCAGGTCGGCCTTCAGGCTGTAGGGCGGCGCGTGAATCGCCTCGATCAGCCCGGCCAGTGCGTTGGTGGAAACCTGCGGCAACACCATTCCCAGCCCGGTGCCCGGAAACACGCCCTGACGAATCTCGCCGGCGTCGTTGTCCTGGGTCATCAGCACGTAGATTTCTTCCACCAGCGCCCGGAAGATCGGGTCCTGGCGGTTGCGCGGTTGAGGCAGGTCGACTTTTATCTCGCTGATTACCCGCCCAGGATTGGAGGAGAACAGCAGGATGCGGTCGCACATCAGCACGGCTTCGGCGATGTTATGCGTCACCATCAGGATCGACTTGATGGGCATGCGCCCTTCGCTCCACATGTCCAGCAAGTCAGTGCGCAGGGTTTCGGCGGTGAGCACGTCGAGCGCGGAAAACGGTTCGTCCATCAACAGCACGTCAGGATCGATGACCAGCGCGCGCGCCATACCCACCCGCTGACGCATGCCTCCGGAGAGCTCCTTGGGGTAAGCGCTCTCGAAACCGTCCAGGCCGATCAGATCGATGGCCGCCAGTGCGCGCTTGCGGCGTACCGCAGCGGGCACACCTTGTGCTTCAAGGCCGACTTCGACGTTTTCCAGCACGGTCAGCCAGGGAAACAGCGCAAAGCTCTGGAACACCATGCCCACCGACATCGCCCGCCCTTGCGCACGACGCGGGAAATTCACCTCACCTTCGGTGGGCACCACCAGCCCGGCGATGGAGCGCAACAGGGTCGACTTGCCCGAGCCGGACCGGCCCAGCAGGCCCACTATTTCGTTCTCGTTGAGCGTCAGTGTCACGTCATCCAGCACCAGGCGCTCTTTGCTGCCTTTGCCGTACACATGTCGGACTTTCTGAACATCTACCAGGCAACGCGTTTCGACAGCCATCATGATGGCGCCCTCCCCTTACACAAGATCAGACAAGACTCAGACGTCGCTCGGCAAACCCGTACAGCGGGCGCCACAGCAACCGGTTGAACGCAATCACGAAGACCGACATGACCACGATGCCCAGCGCAACGCGCGGAAAGTCACCCGCCTGGGTCGCATTGGCGATGTATGACCCCAGGCCTGCCGCTTCCAGATGCTGATCGCCCCAGGAAACCGCTTCGGCGACGATACTGGCGTTCCACGAACCACCCGACGCGGTCAGCGCACCGGTGATGTAGTAGGGAAACACGCCGGGCAGCGCGACACGGCGCCACCACTGCCAGCCGCGCATGTTGAACATGGTCGCCGCTTCGCGCAGGTCAGTCGGCAAGGCACTGGCCCCGGCGATCACGTTGAACAGGATGTACCACTGGGTGCCGAGCACCATCAGCGGCGACAGCCAGATGTCCGGGTTCAGGTGCAGGCCGACAATCGCGATCACCGCAAAAGGAAACAGAACGTTGGCCGGGAACGCCGCCATGAACTGCGCGATTGGCTGCAAGCGTTCAGCCCAGACCGGACGCAGGCCGATCCAGATACCGACGGGGACCCAGATCAGGCTTGCGATAACGATCAGTACGATCACACGCACCATCGTCGCCAGGCCCAGACCAAAGGCCGTGACCATGTCGCTGGCGCCCAGTGACGCCTCGATGAACCTGAACAGGTACACACTGCCAGCCAGGCAGGCAGCCATGACCAGCCCCAGCCACACGTAGTCGAGCACACGGGCGACGCCTGGGGTGAGCTTCACTTTCCACAGCCGGGAGAACACGCGCCAGTCGATCAGCATCAGGCACTTCCACGGTGCAGCCAGGACCGAACCCAGCATCGGTGCCACACGGGAACGGCCCAGCAGGCTGTACATCCATGAGCGCGGACGCTTCGACGATGCGGTTTGCTCGAAGCGGAATTTGTCCGCCCAGGCGACGATAGGCCTGAACAGCAATTGGTCATAGGCCAGAATCACCAGCGCCATTGCGCCCACTGCCCAGGCAATCGCGGTCAGGTTTTTCTGCTCGATGGCCAGCGCCAGCCAGGAACCGATACCCGGCAGATTGACCGTGGTGTCGCCGACCGAAATGGCCTCGCAGGCGACCACGAAAAACCAGCCGCCGGACATCGACATCATCATGTTCCACACCAGTCCCGGAATGGCGAATGGCAGTTCCAGGCGAGTGAAGCGCAGTACTGCAGACAGCCCGAACTGACGGCTGACTTCGTTCAGGTCACTGGGCACAGTACGCAGTGACTGATAGAAACTGAACGCGAGGTTCCAGGCCTGGCTGGTGAAGATGGCAAAGATCGCTGCGCATTCGACGCCCATCTGCCGACCGGGGAACAGGCCCATGAAGAAGGTCACGGTGAACGTCAGAAAACCCAGCACCGGCACCGACTGAAGAATATCCAGCGCCGGGATGATCACCTGCTCGGCCTTGCGACTTTTGGCGGCCAGCGTGGCCACGACAAAAGTGAAGATCAACGAAGCGCCCAGCGCGATGAACATACGTAGCGTGGTGCGCAAGGCATATTCGGGCAGGCGCGCCGGGTCGAGGCTCATGGGGCTGGAATTCAGCACGGTCAGCGGCTGCATCATCTGGCCAAGGCCATAAATGAACAGGCCAATGAACAGCGTCAGAATGGCCAGGCAAATACCATCGGCCCAATAAGGCGTGCGTGCACCGGGTTTTACGAAACGGGGCGTCCGCAGGCTTTTACCGAATTCAAATATCGAATGCATTGCTCACCTCGAGCCGGCCGCGCAGACGCAGACCCACCCGTTTTATAAGCAAACAGGCAGTCAGCGATAACAGATAAAGGCCGTGAGTTAATAGTTGCCGGACAGTGAGGTAAAGCTTATAGCGTTTCGATCAACAGTAGAAACCTGCAAAAGTAGCTCATGTTTATCTGTAAGTATGAGTGAGGTATACCAACGTATAGTTATATAACTATCGCCCCGTTATTCAGGCCAGTTTAGCGTCGCGCAAAAGAACATTATCGTGCCCACGCTGGAGCGTGAGGAACGACAGGTGTCCGTTCCACCATCGTGCGACGCTCCGCGTCGCATGCCGTTCTGGACGCTCTGCGTCCTCTCTTGAGAAAGCGGTGCGGCCTGGAGATGTAACGCGCAGCGGCACGAAATACATCCCCACGCTGGAGCGTGCGCAACGACAGTGTCCGTCTGCTCCGCGTGGGCATGACCGTCAGATGGATCACACCCGGAAGTGGCTGACCATCATCTGCAGCTGGCCACCGAGGCGTGCCAGTTCGACGCTGGAGGCTGCGGTTTCTTCGCTGGCTTCGGCGGTCTGTTCGGAGACGTCGCGAACGTTGACGATGCTGCGGCTGATTTCGTCGGCCACCGAGCTTTGCTGTTCGGCGGCGGCGGCGATCTGCTGGTTCATCGCCTGAATGCTCGACACCGTACGGGTGATGCTCTCAAGCGACGTACCGGCCCTGCGCGTCAGTTCGACACTGCTGTCTGTCAGCGTGCGGCTGCCGAGCATGATGCCCGACACCTGACGCGTGCCATTCTGCAATGCCGACACCAGCCCTTCGATTTCTTCGGTGGACTGCTGGGTACGTTGCGCCAGACCGCGAACTTCGTCGGCCACCACGGCAAAACCCCGGCCGGCTTCCCCGGCGCGCGCGGCTTCGATGGCGGCGTTGAGGGCCAGCAGGTTGGTCTGTTCGGCGACCGCCTTGATCACATCCATGACCTTGCCGATCTTGTCACTTTCCTGCTCAAGCACGTTCATTGCGTCAGATGAGCGAACCACCTCGGCGGCCAGTCGTTCGATCTGCTGGATGGCCTCGCCTACGACCTTGTCGCCTTCACGCGCCTGCTTGTCGGCATCGGAAGCCGCCACGGACGCCTGCTCGGCATTGCGCGCCACTTCGTGCACGGTCGCCGACATTTCATGCATGGCGGTGGCCACCTGGTCGGTCTCGACCTTCTGGCTGTTGACCCCTGCACTGGTCTGCTCGGTAACCGCCGACAGTTCTTCGGCCGCGCTGGCAATCTGCGTGACGCCATCGCGAATACCAGAGATCAGTTCACGCAGCGTCGTACCCATGCGCTGGATGCCTTGCTGCAAGACGCCCAGTTCATCGCGTCGGGTGACCGCTTCGGTATGGGTCAGGTCGCCGGAGGCAATACGTTCAACGATGGCCAGCGTATCGCGCAATGGGCGAGTGATCTGACGCGTGATGACCACAGCGGCGAGAATGCCCAGCAGCATGACCAACACCACACACCCCATCTGCAGGCTGCGCGCGTGAGCGGTGTCTTCCTTGCCCATCTGCATCTGCAGGCCGTACAACTCTTCGCCCAGTTTGACGATGGTGGCGCCTTGAGTGGTCAGATCCTTGCGCACGCTCGCAGCTGTCTGAGTGGTTGCCTTGAAGGCATCGACCGAGCTGCGGTAATTGCGCAGAGCGCTTTCAAACTGTGCGATCTGTTCGCGGTTGGCAGTGCCAAAAGCGGCTTTGAGCCTGTCCAGATGACTGATCGCGCTATCGAGCTGCTGGAAGGCTGCTGTCTCGGTCTTGTCGTTCGGATTGCCGGTATAACCGCGCACTTCATAACGCACCAGAACCAGGTCTTGCCGAGCGCTGTTTGCCAACTGGGCCAGATCGAAGCGTGCCGGATCAGAAGGATCGATCTGCATGACCGCATTGTTCAACGACTCGACGGCCTGCATCGCTGCTGTACCATTGGCGGTCATCTCGTTGCGCACTTTGGCCCCGGCCTGGTACGCCGCGCGCATGCTGTTCAGGGATGCTTCATAGTCGCGAGTGACATCGGCCAGTTCGCGCAGCGGCTTGAGGTTGACCGGGTTGTTGAAGCTGACGAGCAGTGATTGCTGCTGCGCCTTGAACACATCCAGCTTGCTTTGCATGTTCTGTGCTGCGGTTTCATCGCGGTCCGTCAGCATGTATTGCAGACGCGCGACTCGCAGAGTGGTCAGGTTGTCACTCAGCCTGGTGATATCGCCGATTCGGTCGGTGCGATAGATGAGCTTGTCGAGGCTGGTCCAGCCCACAAGGGCGAGGACAGCCGTGAAGAAAAGAACGGTCCCAAAGCCCAATGCCAACTTCATGTTGACGCTGATATTCGCAAATCTGCTGTTCATAAAATCTCCTGAAAATGCTTTTTTGTGCGCAACGAAAGAGCTGAGATTTGTTTTTATGGACAGCAAACCCGCGCGCCAGAGCTATCGGCCGCAGAAGAGCAAAACTTGATCGGAAAAAGGCAATCCGCGCGAGCGCGCCGATTAGGGAGGGAAATCGGGGGCTGAACAGCCCCCGATTCAATCAGGCAGTCAGCTTGAAACGCGCCACGACATTGCGCATGTCGCTGGCGACCCGCGCCAGCTCATCGGCGGTGACCGCATTGTTATCGATACCCAGCATCAACGTCCCGGAGCTGTTACGAATCTCCATGACATTGCGGTTGATGTCTTCGGAAACCGCATGCTGCTGCACGGCAGCACTGGCGATCTGCGTGTTCATCTCGACAATACGCTCCACGCCCTGACTGATGCTCGACAGGCTGCCCGAAGCATCACTGGCGGCACTGATGCACGCATGAGCCTTCTGCTGGCCGGCCTGCATCTGCTGCACGGCAGCATCGGTCGCACCTTGCAGTTGCTGGATGATGCCGCGAATTTCTTCGGTCGACGCCTGAGTGCGCGAAGCCAGCGTGCGGACTTCATCAGCCACCACGGCAAACCCGCGACCCTGCTCGCCCGCCCGTGCAGCTTCGATGGCGGCATTGAGGGCCAACAGGTTGGTCTGATCGGCAATGGTGCTGATGACCTGGATAACGCCACCAATCGACTGACTGTGCAGGGCCAGCGCCTGGACTTTCTGGGCACTGACTTCGACTTCTTCGGCCAGCGCCTGAATGGTCGAGTGTGCCTGGTGCATGATGCGCAGACCGTTACGTGACGCGGTGTTCGCTTCATCGGCGGCCAGTGCGGCACCTTCGGTGTTCTGCGCCACGTCGGCGACGCTCGCGGTCATCTCGTTGATCGCGGTCGCCACTTGCTCCGTTTCAGCCTGCTGCGCGTTCATGGATTGCTTGGCCAGGCCGATGGATGCGCCCAGCCGGGACGCGACATCAGTCAGTTCGTAAGAGGTACGGTCCATGTGCGAGATGGAACTGGCGAAGGCGTCGGCCATCAGGTTCAGGCCGTTGGCGATATCCGCCACTTCGTCCTTGCTGACGACCGCTACGCGTGCACTCAGATCGCCCTCGCCCAGACGGCGGGTTACGCCCAGCAGGCTGTCGATGGTCAGGCGCAAGGCGCGGTAGATACTGCAGAACGCATAGAGCAGCAACAAACCCATAACCACGCACATGGCAATGACGATTTCGCGTTGCAGCACCAGGGCGTCGTAGCGCGTATTCAACTCATCCTGAAGCGCAGTCTGAATTTCGTCCTGAGCCTTGTAGAGGCCCGAGACAACGACGTTGCCGCGCGCACTCAGCGCCTGCCCCTGCTGCACCGAAAACTCTGTGCCTTTTACGTACGCGTGCAGGTCGCCGCGAAAGCTGTCCATCGCTGCAGTAGAGGCAGTGATCGGATCACTGATGCGCGCGGCCAGTTCTGGCGAACGGCGCTTGAGCAGTCGAATGCTTTGCTCCAGCTCCGCACGAAATTGCAGTTCGATCTTCAGCAGGCTCTCCAGCGAGCCAAGCATCGATACACTCAGCCCCTGACCGGTTATCAAACCTGCCGTAATACCACGGATCTGACCGGCAACGTTGATTTCCCGGGGCATACGTATGGTGCTCAGGTCGATCAGAAACAGCGAGGCGTAATCTTCGTCCAGCACCATGCCCGAGGTCGCCGAGACGTAGTAGATAAAGTTGAGTGTCTGGGCCAGTTGCTCATTCCACTGGGCGAACACTTCATCCTGCGACAGGCCTGGCTTGATACTGTCCATCAGGGAGCGGGTGCTTTCACGCAGGCGCTGTACGCGGTTCTCGGTTTCCAGCTGCTGCCCTTGTCGCGCATCCATGTCGGCAAGGTTAGCAAGAGCAGTCTCGAGCTGAGCGCGGTTGCTGGTTATATCCTGAGCGGCAGAGGCATCGCCGGCCAGCAGACGGTTACTGGCCGCACGCTGGAGCATGGAAAGTCGCAGAACGGGCGTGGTCAATTGCAGGTACTCACGGCCAACGCGCTCTTGCGCGACCGTGTCGATGCTTGCATTCAGGCTGTTGAAAACCCGAAGACCGAGAACGATCAGCGGGATGACGATAATGATGGCTAAAACGGCAAACTTGGCAGGAAAACGCAGGCGGTTGGTCAGGTAGATACCAGGCGAAAGGATGTTCATAGTGTTCTCTTTTTAATTAGGGTGTCCGATCCGGGCGGAAAAGCTCCTTTCTTTGCATCACGGGTAGTACGGGGCAGCTGTGCCGTGCTGAACGAGGTCATCCATTCAGATAGAGGCACATTGACATCACTTGAGAGCAGTGGGCTATCAGGAAGTTCAATGGGTGCTATAGCCTGATACTCGGGCTATCGACCAAGCCACGGTTAACGTGAGGTCAGAATCCTCGGGCGAATCGCGGGCGAGAGCGCTTTGCCGGCATGACGCTTGCGGCAGGCATGATTCGAATGAGGGTGTTAAGGTCAATCAGGCGGGAAACAACCGTTCATCTGACAGTCGGGCGACCGTAGACTTTGCAAAAGGGTAATACCGTCGTGCGGCATCGTGACGCACGACGGTAAGCGTCGTATCGAGGTGATCGAGGGCTATTCAAGCCCTCGCCCACTCCACGTTCGACAGACCGAGCTTTTCAGCCTGAGGCTTGCTCAGCTTCGGCACCGGATCGGAACGGTACTTGGGGATCGCACCGAACCCGGCATCCACTGAAGCCCAGTGCCAGGCCTCTTTATTATCCATGGCGCCTGCCCTTATGTAGAACGTCTTGTAACTGCCATGCAGCAGGTAATCGATACGGTAGTGTTTTTCATCAGCCATTGTGGTGCTCCTGCTTTGTCGACTCGCAAAACAGATCGCAGCAGTTTCAAAAAATTCAAAATATTAATGCCATAATCTAAATGATGTCATGTGGCCACATGTTGATGTATCCTTATAACTGTACTCTAGGGTTTAGTGATTGATAGAGTTTGTTTATAACTGCACTTTTCAGCCTGTTTCCTGTGTAAAACAGTGATGGTCGCCAGGCCGGTTCAAGCAGGCTTCTCCGCGACGATGAACGAACATTCAACCACGCAAGGGGAATAATAAAATTCTATTGAACTGCCGTTTAAACACCGTCGGTCCTCTTTAAAAAAGTTAGCAGTAACGATCATGTTCCACAGTCCCTCATAACCTGTGACTGCGTTGAATCGAGCCCATGCACATGGGTTGACGCTTCCCGAGAGATCAAAGCCTGAGGATACGACATGTTCATGTATAACAAGCGACTTCAATATACCGTACGTGTAGCAAGACCCAATCCTGGACTGGCCAACCTTCTGCTTGAGCAGTTTGGCGGGGCTCAGGGTGAACTGGCTGCAGCCGGACGCTATTTCACTCAAGGGTTGAGCGAAGAAGATCCAGGCCGTAAAGACCTGCTGATGGATATCGCCACCGAAGAACTGAGCCACCTTGAAATTGTGGGGTCCATTATTGTCATGCTCAATAAGGGCGCCAAAGGTCAATTGGCTGAAGGCATCGAAGAAGAAGGCGAGTTGTATCGCTCTATCAACGGTAACGGCAATGACTCACATATCACCAGCCTGCTCTATGGCTCCGGTGCGCCATTGACCAACTCTGCCGGCGTGCCCTTTACAGCGGCTTATATCGATACGATCGGCGAGCCGACAGCGGACTTCCGTTCCAACATCGCCGCAGAATCCAGAGCCAAGATTGTTTACGAGCGATTGATGAACGTGACGGATGACCCGGGCGTTAAAGAAGCGCTGGGCTTTCTCATGACTCGCGAAATTGCACACCAGTTGTCTTTTGAAAAAGCCCTGCACGCCATCCAGCCCAACTTCCCGCAGGGCAAACTGCCGGGCATGCCGGAATTCACCAACAAGTACTTCAACATGTCCGGCGAACCCAATGTACGCGGCGCCTGGAATCAGGGCGGTGACTGGGAGTATGTGGAATCGCCACAAGCGGCTGTCGATGGCGGCGATGGTACGGCCTCGGTCACGCTGGATGAAAAAGATACAGAAGTGCTGGAAATGATGAAGGAACGGACCCAGTCCGACCCGGCCGCCAACCCGATTACCGGTGCCGACCTGGGCTCTGGTTTTGTCCAGGGCAAAGACGCCTGAAACGGCAACCCTTGTTTTGATCAGGAGAATGGAATCATGAAAAAACTCAGCTCCAGTCAATCTCTCACGCCCCGCGACCAGCTGGATAGCGCGTTGACCAACAGGGTGTTTGTAAAAGGACTTCGTGCCTTCGAGGCGCAGGCGCTGCTTGCACGCCGAGGTTTCGAAGCGGGGATGGCGACAAGGTCCTTCGGGGCTGGAAGCTCGCTTGACAATGACCCGTCGAAGCGCTGATGGCTTGATCGCTTGATCGTTGTTGCATCACGAAATAACGGCCTTAACCAAGAGTGCCGCCGATCAGTGCCCTAAAAAATACGCTGAATTTACCCGGGTCGCGGCACTCACTTATCTACGTTGCATAGAAAAACAGAAAGCCCCGAATGACCGCGTCAACGTGATGTTCAACTGCCGAGGTACGATTTTCATGACGTCTCTTCAAGTGATGACCGGCGATGCCGTCGTCAAAACCGTCGTTGAAGAAGCCTGTTCAAAAACCGTCTATCAATCATGGATGAATGAACGTGCTCCTGAACATCAACACGATGCGGTCCTGTTTCTGAATCACTGCCTGGCCCTGGCCGAGCGCGAACACTGCGACCTTCCGGCACAGCCTGAAGCGCTTGAACAGTGGATGGAGCAGAACGTAGGGGTCGTGGCTGATCAATACGCGCTCTATCTCGAGCAACGCCGCGCCGGAAAACCACGACGGTTTTTCAAGAGCAAAGCGCACGCCATGTATTTCATTCAGCAGGTCGCACCGACCAAAATGGTCGACGGCGCCTGGCTATACGGATTGCTGCCACGCTGGGCAGACTACCGCTTTCACGGCCTGATTCGTACGTACCTTGAAGAACTCGGTGACGGCGAACAGGCGCAGAATCACGTCTCTCTGTACCGGAAACTGCTGGCGGATCTGGACTGCGATACCAGCGCGCCACTGGCAGACGACGCCTACCTGCAAGGCGCCATTCAGCTCTCACTGGGGCAGTTGAGCGAGCAATACCTTCCCGAGGTCATTGGTTACAACCTGGGCTATGAACAGCTGCCACTGCACTTGCTCATCACATCATTCGAGCTGAATGAACTGGGCATTGACCCTTACTACTTCACCCTGCATGTGACGATCGATAACGCCAGCACCGGTCATGCGCGCAAGGCTGCGCAGAGCGTCCTTGAGTTGATGCCGGTCGGCCAGGAGCGCGACGAGTTTTATCGTCGTGTCGCCAGTGGTTATCGCCTCAATGAGCTGGGCATGGGCTCAACTCAGGTGATCCAGTCGTTCGACCTGGAGCAGGAAGTGATCGCCATGCTCGAGCGTAAGCGTACGTTCGGTCAGCACATGCATTCCGATTACTGCCGTCTCGACGGCAAGACCGTCAACGAGTGGCTCGCCGAGCCCGATCAGATCCCGGAATTTCTTGCCGTACTGGAGAACAGAGGCTGGATCAAGCGTCACGAAGACCCTCTGCACAGTCGCTTCTGGAAACTGTTCGAAGGCGCCGGTGCACCGATGTTCGGCGTCTTCAACGGTTATGAAAAGCAACTCGTGCACGATTGGATCGCCGGCGAGTGGCTGTCGGATGGCAGCGCTCAACCCACAGTCGGCAAACGGCTTCCGGAAGCCTTTCGCGCGCGCTTCCGCAACCTGCAGGACGGCGCTCAGCCCTCCCCCGCGCTTGCGGTGCCTGCCTCGGCGGATGCTGATCCGGACGTGCGCGAACTGCACATGAAACTGGAATCTGCGCCCGCCTCGGAGAAGATGTCCACGTTGATCGAAAGCATGTCGCCAGCAAGACACGCAACGGCCGCCGGCCTGCACGCGACGCGTCTGTTTGTGAGCAGCATGGCCGAGCGTATGACAGGAGCCCACGCATGAGTCTTCCCCTCCCCGACAGCGCCGCGCTGATTGCCCTGGCGCAGCGCCTTGAGACCAGTGGCTATCGCTTTGTCACGCCCACACCTCTGACCCATCGACACGTCAATCAACGCCCGGAAAACCGTACTGCCGCATCACTGCGCGATGTCTTTGGCTGGAGTCGGCTGATACCGGAGTCCATGCTGCCGGTCGAAGAGGCTCAAGGGCTGCTGGCTGCCGGTATTCTGGAACGCAAGGAAGACGGCCTGAAAAGCCGGGTGAGATTTTCCAGCCTGAATGACCTGCTGCTGGTGCATTCCGCGTTCCCTACCGCAGATGAAGACTCGGTATTTTTCGGTCCGGATACCTATCGCTTCGCGCAGTCCATCAATCGTCATCTGCAAGGCACGTCGCACCCGATCAACCGCGCCGTCGACATCGGCTGCGGTACGGGCGCCGGTGCCATGTTGATCGCGGTCGCCCGTCCGCAGGCTCAGGTGCATGCCGTCGACATCAACCCCAAGGCGCTGCATTTCGCGCAGACCAATGCCGCGGTCGCCGGACTGAAGAATATGGAGTGCTGCCACAGCGATATTCTCTCGGGCCTGAGCGGAAATTTCGACCTGATCGTCGCCAACCCGCCCTACATGAAAGACACCAAGCGCCGCGCCTACCGCCACGGTGGTGATGCATTGGGCGCGGACCTGTCCGTGCGCATCCTGCGCGAATCACTGGACCGCCTCACGCCGGGCGGCTCGCTGGTGCTTTACACCGGCGTGGCCATGGTGGGCGAGCACGATCCGTTTTTCGAGGCGGTGCAAGCCGATATCGACCATGCGGCACTGGCATGGACCTACCGTGAACTGGACCCGGATGTCTTCGGCGAAGAGCTGCTTGAAGAGGGCTATGAGGACGTCGACCGTATTGCAGCGGTGGAGCTGGTGGTCACCCGACGGCCCGCATGACCCACCGAAATATCTTCAATAGTTCATGCTTATAGCGCGCATAAGAACCGAGCATTGGTCAGCCAGTCAGCATCCCGGTGAAACTTGCCACGAGCCATCGATCAACACCTTGCTGTTGATCGATGCAGGCTCGTAGCGCACCGAAAAGGATGACGACACATGCCACGCCTGAACAGGATTATCGAAACAGCCCTCTACGTAGAAGATCTGGCGAACGCCAGGAAATTCTATTCCGACACCCTTGAACTGGAAGTGATGTTCGAAAGCGCGACATTGGTGGCCTTCAATGTCGGCGGCGTGAGCACTCTGTTGCTGTTCAAGCGCGGCGCGTCACTGCAGACGCAGTACCTGAGCGGCGGAGAGATACCACCCCACGATGCACAGGGCCGGATTCATGTGTGCTTCGCCATCAATGCCGACGAGATGCAACCCTGGGCTGATCGCCTTGCCAAAGCCAGCGTCGCCATAGAAGGCCGCACCGAATGGCCCAAGGGCGGATCAAGTATCTACTTCCGCGACCCTGACGAAAATCTCGTCGAACTCCTCACGCCAGGCTGCTGGGCGATTTACTGAATCGCCAAGGTCACACGTTGTTCTGCAAAGGTGGGTCAATAAAGCGGGCAATCGAATGTTGATACGCTAGTGTGCTGGGCCTCAATTGTTATGTTATAACAATTGAGCGTTTTTAACTCAGCCTTCCCTAGCGATCTTCCCACGCCATGATCAAGCCTGTTTCCCAATCCTTTCCAGTCACCACAAAGCACGCCTTGCAGGTCGGTCAGCACGCTTGGCAATGGATACCGGGTGAGCCGCCCTCGCGGCACGTCACTGTAGGCCCGCGTGTTTGATGCTGACGCTAGAACGCCTCGCGTGGGCACCGGAACAGACGTCAGTCTGCACGCACGAACACTTTGCCTTGAAGGATATCGACCTGCAGATCGCCGCAGGCGAGTTCGTCGGCCTGATCGGACCCAATGGCAGCGGCAAAACCAGCCTGCTGCGTTGCGCATTCCGCTACAGCCGCCCGCACAGCGGCAAGGTCGCCATCAATGCCCGCGATATCTGGTCGTGCAGCCCGCGCTGGTGCGCCCGGCACGTGGCAGTGGTTGCCCAGGAGTTTCCCGATGCATTCGGCCTGACGCTGCTGGATGTGGCAAACATGGGTCGCGCGCCCCATCAAGGGTTCTTTGCCGCAGACAGTGACCACGACCGCGCGATTGTACAAAACGCGCTGAACGCTGTTGGGCTGGCGGGCTATGAGCAGCATCGGTTCGACACGCTTTCCGGCGGCGAAAAGCAGCGTTGTCTGCTGGCGCGGGCGCTGGTGCAAGAACCCCGATTGATGGTGCTGGACGAGCCCACCAACCACCTCGACCCGCGCCATCAACTGGAATTGCTCGGGCTGGTCAAACAGCTCGGCATGGCCACGCTGGCCAGTATCCATGACCTGAACCTGGCGGCGGCATTCTGTGATCGCCTGTGTGTCATTCATCACGGCCGGCTCATTGCGCAAGGCACGCCCCGGGAGGTGCTGACCCCGGAAATGCTGCTCAACGTGTTCGGCGCCAAGGCGCTGGTCGACAGCCACCCTCTGCGTGACTACCCACGCATCACCTGGATACCCTGACATGAACTGCCTGTCCGTCCGCCTGGCTTTTGCCGCGTTGCTATGCAGCCCGATGGCGCATGCCGCCTACCCCGTCACCGTGCAAAGCTGCGACCGCTTGGTGACGTTCACGGCTGCGCCGCAGCGTACCGTCAGCAACGATGTGAACCTCACCAAAATGATGGTTGCCCTGGGTTTGCAATCGCACATGGTCGGCTACAGCGGCATCACCGGCTGGAACAAGCCCGACCAGGCGCTGTTGCGCGAGCTGGGCAAGCTGCCCGAGCTGTCCAGTAAATATCCGTCTCTGGAAACGCTGCTCAATGCCAACGCCGACTTCTATTTTGCCGGCTGGAACTATGGCATGCGCGTGGGTGGAGATGTCACGCCGCAAAGTCTGGCACCGCTGGGTATCCAGGCCTATGAACTGACCGAATCCTGCGCCCAGATAATGCCCCGCGCCGAGGCGACGCTGGAGGATGTCTACAACGACCTGCTCAATCTGGGTCGGATATTCGATGTGCAGACCCGCGCCGAAAAGCTGGTTGCACAGATGCGCCGCAGTGTGAGCGACGTCGAGAAAAGCGTGGCAGGCAAATCGCCGCCCAGGGTATTCCTGTATGACAGCGGCGAAGACCGGCCGATGACCGCCGGGCGCCTGGCCATTCCCCAGGCGCTGATCAGCGCTGCGGGCGGCCGCAATGTCATGGGCGACGTCGCGGCCAGCTGGACCCACGTCAATTGGGAGTCGGTCGTGCAAAGCGATCCCGAAGTGATCGTCATCGTTGACTACGGCGAAGTCAGCGCTGCGCAGAAACAGCACTTTCTTGAAAGCAATCCGGCACTGCAAGCCGTCGACGCGATCCGCAACCGGCGTTATGTCGTGCTGCCCTATGTGGCGGTGACGCCCGGCATCGACAATGTCACGGCCATCGAGACGCTTGCAGCGGCATTTCATGACGTGAAGCGATGACGCTGGCGCAGTGGCTGACCGAACGGCCGCGTCGTTACCTGGGCCTGTTGATCGCTCTGACGCTTTTGCTGCTGACGTCGTGCCTGGTGTGCATCACCTTCGGCGCGGCCCCCGTGCCCTTGAGCCGGGTGATGGGTATCCTGATGTTCAAGCTCTCCGGTACTGCCGAACACTCACCGCTCTGGACAGCGGGTCAGGAAACCATCGTCTGGCTGATACGCACGCCCCGCGTACTGCTGGGCGCGCTTGCAGGCGCAGGGCTGGCGCTGATTGGCTGTGTTCTGCAAGCCGCGACCCGCAATCCGCTGGCCGATCCGCATTTGCTGGGAGCGACCTCGGGCGCCACGCTTGGCGCAGTGATCGTGGTCATGCATGTGGGCGAAGTGTTTGGCATGCTGACATTGCCACTGGCCGCTTTTGTCGGCTCGCTGGTCAGCCTGTGCCTGGTGTTGTGGCTGGCCAGTCACCAAGGCCGCCTGGACAGCCAGCGCCTGCTGCTCGGCGGCGTGGCCGTGTCCTTCGTGATGATGGCAATCGCCAATCTGTCGTTGTTTCTGGGCGACCACCGCGCCAGTTCCTCCGTGCTGTTCTGGATGCTCGGTGGGCTGGGTCTGGCCCGCTGGGAATTGCTTGCGGTGCCGTTTATCACGGTGCTGTGCGGTTGGGTCCTGCTGCAAGGGCTGGGTCGCTCACTGAACGCGCTGATGGGCGGCGACCAGACCGCCGTGAGCCTTGGCCTGCAAGTGCGCAACGTGCGCCTGCTGGTTTTTCTGATCGCCTCACTGATGACCGGCGTACTGGTCGCCCTGTGCGGCTCCATCGGTTTTGTCGGCCTGATGGTGCCGCACATGGCCAGACGTCTGGTGGGCTCGGAGCATCGACGATTGTTGCCTGTCGCCACCCTTCTGGGCGCATTGTTGATGGTCTGGGTCGACGTCATCTCCCGCACGCTGATCGCCCCCGAAGACCTGCCGATAGGCATTACGACCGCCTTGTTAGGAGGGCTGTTTTTCATTTTCATGATGAAGCGCGGTCAGTAATTGGCAACGTGTTTGCTCCAGGCAAACAGGACTGACCGCGACCCTTCTGGCTACATGACAAACTCGTGTCATCGTTTCTTAACACCTTTATGACATTTATTTTGCGCTGGTTATTTCAGGCTGCCGAGGCACTTGAATACAAACTGGCTCATCCATTCATGTCATGAAGCGGAAGGAGCGGCACTTGAAAGTGACAGTGTTCGGAACCGGTTATGTGGGACTTACCCTTGCCGCCTGCCTGGCGGAAGTAGGCCATACCGTTTGTTGCATGGATGTCGACAGCAAGCGCATTGATGCGCTGCGCGAAGGCATATGTCCGATATTCGAGCCCGGTCTTGGCGAACTTCTGCGCAATGGTCTGGACTGCAAGAGACTAAGTTTCACGACCGATGAAGTACACGCCAGTCGCTTTGCAGAGTTGCTATTCATCGCCGTCGGTACGCCAGCGCAAGCCGACGGCAAGGCGGACCTGAGCCAGGTGCTTGCCGTACTGCGCTGCGTGATCAGACACGCCGAAAGTGCCCCGATCATTGTCAACAAATCGACCTCGCCAGTCGGCACCGTTGACCGCCTGCTCGTTGAGATCGCTGCCAGTGCGCGACGCGATGACGGCTTTGAAGTGATCAGCAACCCTGAGTTTTTCAAGGAAGGCTGCGCGGTCAGCGATTGCCTGCGTCCGGATCGCATTATCGTCGGCGGGGCCAGCCCGCGAGCGCTGGAGCAGATGCGCGAGTTGTATCAGCCGTTCAGTCGCAACCGCGAGAAGTTCGTGGTCATGGATGCGCGCAGCGCAGAGCTGTCCAAATACGCTGCCAACTGCCTGCTGGCGACCAAGATTTCGTTCATCAACGAGATCGCCAACCTCGCTGAACAAGTAGGTGCCGACATAGAACAGGTGCGGCTAGGCATCGGCTCCGACCCGCGCATTGGCTATGACTTCATTTACCCGGGCTGCGGCTTCGGCGGCTCATGCTTTCCCAAGGACTTGCAGGCGCTGATCGGCACAGCCAGCGAGCACGGCGTGGAAACGGCGTTGCTCAATGCTGTGGAACAAGTCAATCGCCGTCAGAAGCACCGCTTGTTTGAAAATATCCATACGCATTATCACGGTGATCTCAGGGGCAAGGTCTTCGCCGTCTGGGGACTGGCCTTCAAGCCCAATACCGATGACATTCGCGAAGCCTCCAGCCATACCCTGCTCAAAGCACTCTGGGCAGCCGGTGCCAGGGTTCAAGCGCACGACCCTCAAGCAATAGAAGCGGTCAGGCATCATTACGGCGAGCGAAACGACCTGCAACTGGTGCAGTGCAAGCATGATGCTCTGGAAGGCGCAGACGCTCTGGTGGTGGTGACCGAGTGGCAGGACTACCGGGTGCTGGATCTGGACGCGCTCGGCGAAAAGCTCGGTGATCGCGTGGTGTTCGATGGCCGCAACCTGTTCGACCCGTCGCAGCTGCGTGAAGCGGGCTTTACCTACTACGGCATTGGTCGTGGCCAGGCGACGCCGCCATGACGGTACTGGTGACAGGTGCTGCGGGGTTCATCGGCTTTCATGTCGCCAGGCGTCTGTGCGAACTCGGTGTGGAGGTCGTCGGTATCGACAACCTCAACGATTACTACAGCGTCGAGCTCAAGCAATCGCGCCTTGCCATACTGCAGCGCCTGCCAGGTTTCACGTTCCACAGGCTGGACATCACCGATGCCGAAGGTCTGTCCGCGCTCTTCGCGCAAAATGGCTTCGAACAGGTCATTCATCTGGCGGCGCAGGCCGGTGTGCGTTATTCGCTTGAACAGCCGAATGTTTACGCCCAATCCAATCTGGTCGGCTTTATCAACGTGCTTGAGGCCTGTCGGCAGTATCGACCCGCGCACCTGATCTACGCGTCGAGCAGCTCGGTGTACGGCGCCAATACGCGCATGCCGTTTCAGGTAGAGGATGCCGTCGACCGGCCGCTGTCCCTGTATGCCGCCACCAAGCGCGCCAACGAACTCACCGCCTACAGCTATTGCCACTTGTACGGCCTGCGCGCCACAGGGCTGCGCTTTTTCACCGTCTACGGCCCCTGGGGCCGGCCGGACATGGCGCTGTTCAAGTTCACAAAAGCCATGCTCGCCGGCCAGCCTGTGGATATCTACAACCACGGCGAAATGGCGCGGGACTTCACCTACATCGACGACATTGTCGAAAGCATCCTGCGCCTGCGTCTGCTGCCTCCCGACAACGTTGGTAGAGAGCCGCCCCATCAACTCTTCAACATCGGCCGGGGTCAGCCCGTCAAGCTGCTGGAGTTCGTCGATTGCCTGGAGGCCGCGCTAGGCCTGCGCGCAGAGCGGCGCTACCTGCCCTTGCAAGCGGGCGACGTGCTGCAAACCTGGGCGGACGTCAGTGCGCTGAGCCAATGGATCGACTTTCAACCACAGGTCTCGGTCGACACCGGCGTCAGGGCCTTCGTCGACTGGTATCGGGAGCACTATCAGGCCCGGATCTGTGCGCCACTTCAATAACAAGGACTTCCATGACCACGCCCACTTTTCTCTCCGTCGTGATCCCGGCCAAAAACGAAGCCGACAACCTGCCCAGCCTGATAAAAGAGATTTGCACAGCGCTGGACGGGGAACGCTACGAGATTCTGGTCGTTGATGACGGCAGCACAGACGACACCTTGAAAGTGCTGACTCACCTCAAAGACAGCGGATTGACCTTGTTGCGGATCCTGCACCACGAGCGATCGCTCGGGCAGAGCACCTCGGTCTATCACGCAGCACTGGCGGCCAACGGCACCTGGCTGGCGACCCTGGACGGTGACGGTCAGAACGACCCGGCGGACATTCCGGGGATGTTGGCGCTGGTACGCGCTCACGCAGCAGGCTCCGGGGCGATTCAGCTGGTGGCCGGTCACCGGGTGAATCGGCGCGATACCGCCAGCAAACGCTGGGCCTCGCGCTTTGCCAACGGCTTGCGCAGCCGGCTTCTCAAAGACTCGACTCCAGACACCGGGTGCGGCCTGAAACTGATCGAGCGGGCCGCGTTTCTGCGCCTGCCGTACTTCGACCATATGCACCGGTTCATTCCAGCGCTGATTCAGCGACATAACGGCCGTATGGTCACGCACCCCGTCAACCACCGCCATCGCCAGGCCGGTGTGTCCAAGTACGGCAACCTGGACCGCGCGCTGGTGGGCATTCTTGATCTGGTCGGCGTCTGGTGGCTGATCCGCCGAACTCGGCTGGAGGTTCAGGCACAGGAACTGCGGCCATGAAGCCGGATAACGAGACTTTCTGGCTGATCCTCGGCTTTGTCGGGCAGGCGGTTTTTACCGGCCGCTTTGTCCTGCAATGGCTGTACAGCGAATTCAAGAAGCGCAGCATCATCCCGGTAGGCTTCTGGTACCTGAGCATGTTGGGCAGCACGATCCTGCTGGCCTACGCCATTTATCGACAGGACCCGGTTTTCATCGCCGGCCAGGCCTTTGGCCTGCTGGTGTACATGCGCAACCTGCAGCTGATCAGCCGACAAGCCAAGACACCAGAGGAGCAATGACGGTGCGAACTCACCTTTCGCCTCGCCTCGAGGGATGGCTACTGGTCGCGCTGGCCGTTTTACTGGTCGGGGGCGGCCTGGGCTTGCGTCTGCCGCAGAACGTGGACGAAGAGCGGTTTCTCGGCGTTGCCTTGGAAATGCTGCAGAACGGCTCATGGTTCGTCCCGCACCGGGCCGCGCAGATCTACGCCGACAAACCGCCGCTGTTCATGTGGGCGACGGCATTCTTCATTTGGCTGACGGGCAGCCCGAACATCGCGCTGTACCTGCCCGGGCTGCTCTCCGCAGGCGCGACCACCGCAGTCCTCTACGATCTGGGCACCCGCCTCTGGAACCGACGCATCGGTCGGTACGCCGCACTGTTGTTCCTGGCCACCTATCAGACCTACAGCATCCTGCGCACCGGGCAGATCGACAGTTTTCTGTGCCTGTGGATTGCGCTGGGCTTCTTCGGTCTGGTTCGCCACGTGTTGCTCGGGCCGGCCTGGGGCTGGTTCTATTTCAGCTGTGCGGCCATGGGCCTGGGCATTATCACCAAGGGCGTCGGTTTTGTTCCCGCGTTGATGTTGATCCCTTACGCCTATGCCGCGCGTAAAGGTTGGCACGGTGTGGTGGCCATGCCTGGACAGGCCGCGCGCTGGGCGCTGGGTCTGCTGGTGTTATTGCTGGCCTGCTGCCTGTGGCTGGTGCCGATGATTATCTCGGTCGTGCGTGACGGCGGCCCGGAAGGGTTCGCCTATGTGCAGGAAATACTCTTGCACCAGACGGCCAATCGCTACGCCAGCGCCTGGGACCATCGCGAGCCCTTCTGGTATTTCTTCGTCAAAGTCATCCCGCAGTATTGGCTGCCGCTGGTGTTGGTGCTGCCCTGGCTGATCCCGGCCTGGCGCCGACAGTTGAGCAAGCACGATGGCCGGGTGTTGGTACTGCTCGGCTGGGTGTTGCTGGTGCTGCTGTTCTTCAGCCTCTCCAGTGGCAAACGCAAGATCTACATCTTTCCGGCGCTGCCCGGCCTGGTATTGGTGGCTGCCCCCTTGCTGCCCTGGTTGTTGAAACGCTGGTTCCATGACCGCGTCAGGGCCCGGCAAATCGTCCCGGTGGTGGTGGTTGTCTGGCTTGGTCTGTGGTTCGCCAGAGGGTTCGTCGAACCCGTCATAGAGGGCCAAAACCCACACAAGGAACTGATGGAACAGGCCGCGTACGTCACTCAAGGTGCCGATCTGGTGCTGGTCAACTGGCGCGAGGGGCACTGGCTCTATGCACGCCAACCCATTGTGCATTTCGGTTTTGCCAAGCCGTCGGCAACCGAACAGGCCGCCCGTTGGCTAAGAGAACACCCCGGCACCTTTGCGCTGGTGCCAGGCGAGCAACTGGTCAATTGCTTCTTGCCGGAAAAAGCCCGGCCGCTGGGTCAGACCTCCAGAGCTGACTGGTTCATCGTCGATGCCGATGCCGACAACGGCCTGTGTAAACCGGAAAGTCCGATGCAGGCCTATCGCTTCGCCTGGCAGCAAAATGTTGATTAATCCCCCGCCCAGCCGCCCAACACGCGGGAGTGAATGAAACCATGCAGCTGGAAACGATCAAGGCAAAGCGCCTGACGTGGTCGAACGTCGCACGAAAGCAGGTATCACTCGCACAACTCGTGCTGAGTGCAGCTGCTCTCGGGCTGCTGATCCTGGCCTATGCCGTGTCGACACACTTCCAAGTCCACCAACAGCTGTACCAATACGGTCGCACCTGGTTAAAGGGCAATACGGCAGCCGACAAGAATATCTGGCTGCCGGATTTCCATGTGGTTATCGACGCCAAACCACTTGCCCCGGACGTTGCCAATATCTCCGGGATCACCTACGACTACGACAATGACCGACTGCTGGCAGTGACCAACAAAGGCCCCATGCAACTGCTGGCGCTGAACGTGAACGGCGACATAATCGCCCGCTACCCATTGATCGGTTTCGACGACACCGAAGGTGTGGCTTATCTGGGCAACGGTCGCATCGTGCTGTGCGATGAAGATCTCCAGCAACTGGACATCATCACGTTGCCGCCGCAGGCACGCCCCATCCACGTCGAAGAAGCTCAGTTCATTGCGCTACTGATCAACCCCAGTATTCATAACAAGGGATTCGAAGGCGTAACCTACGATCCCGCCAACGACCGCCTGTTCGCGATCAAAGAGCGCGATCCACGGCAGATGTTCGAGGTTTCCGGCGTCCTGCGCTCCATCGATCAGGGCCGCTTGCAGATCAAAATTGCCGACCGGCTGGACTGGATCACGAAAAGTGTCGCTGCACGCGACCTTTCAGACGGCTACTACGACCCGCGAACCGGCCATTTACTGCTGCTCAGCGACCAGTCGCGCTCGATCACGGAACTGGACAGCAAGGGACGATTCGTCAGCATTCGATCACTGCTGGGTACCTTCTCCGACCTCAAGCACAGCGCCCCCCAACCCGAAGGCCTGACCATGGATCGTGCAGGCAACCTGTACGTCGTGAGCGAGCCGAATCTGTTTTACAAGTTTTCGAAAGTGCCGGAATAGGTAGTGAAGAAACCTGGTCTTGAGGATGACTTTCGGGGAGTGGGGGCAGGGTCTGTTTTGGGAGTATCGCTGGTCGAGTTGATCAGCGAGTTGCGAGGGTTTATCCACAGGGGGTGGTTTTGAGTTTTGAAAAGCCAAAACCTCACCCCTGTGGATAACTCACTCCACCGTCACAGACTTCGCCAGATTCCGCGGTTGATCCACATCCGTCCCCTTCAACACAGCCACGTAATACGAAAGCAACTGCAGCGGGATGGTGTAAAGAATCGGTGCCAGGGCATCGATAATGTGTGGCATGGCGATGACGTGTGTGCCTTCGCCGTTCTTCATGCCGGCTTGCTCGTCGGCGAATACGATCAACTCGCCGCCGCGTGCGCGCACTTCCTGCAGGTTGGATTTGAGTTTCTCCAGCAGTTCGTTGTTTGGTGCGACGGTGACGACTGGCATGTCGGCATCGACTAGCGCCAGCGGGCCATGCTTGAGTTCGCCGGCCGGGTAGGCTTCGGCGTGGATGTAGGAGATTTCTTTGAGCTTGAGCGCACCTTCCATTGCCACCGGAAACTGTGCGCCGCGCCCGAGGAACAGGGTGTGGTGCTTCTCGGCGAACAGTTCGGCGATTTTCTCGACCGTGCCATCCATTGCCAGCGCTTCGCCGAGGCGGGTTGGCAGGCGACGCAGTTCTTCGACGAGTTGCGCTTCGACGCCCTGCTCCAGCGAACCCTTGACCTGACCCAGCGACAGGGTCAGCAGCAACAAGGCGACCAGCTGGGTGGTGAAAGCTTTGGTCGATGCCACGCCGATTTCCGGACCGGCCTGGGTCAGCAGGGTCAGGTCGGACTCGCGCACCAGTGAGCTGATGCCCACGTTACAGATCGCCAGGCTGGCCAGAAAGCCCAGTTCCTTGGCGTTGCGCAGCGCTGCCAGGGTGTCGGCGGTTTCACCGGACTGCGAGATCGAGACGAACAGGGTGTCCGGCTGAACCACCACCTTGCGATAGCGGAACTCGCTGGCCACTTCGACCTGGCAAGGGATGCCGGCGAGGCCTTCAAGCCAGTAACGCGCGACCATGCCGGCGTGGTAGCTGGTGCCACAGGCCACGATCTGAACATTTCGTACTTTGGCGAACAGCTCGGCAGCCTGTGGGCCGAATGCGTGGACCAGCACTTGCTGCTGCCCCAGACGACCTTCGAGGGTGCGCTGTACGACCTTGGGCTGCTCGTGAATTTCCTTGAGCATGAAGTGGCGGTACTCGCCCTTGTCGGCGGCTTCGGCGCCTTCGTGGTATTGCACCACTTCGCGCTCGACCGACACCCCGTCGACGTTCCAGATCTGCACGCTGTCGCGACGGATCTCGGCGATGTCGCCCTCTTCCAGGTACATGAAACGGTCGGTGACCTGACGCAGCGCCAGTTGGTCAGAGGCCAGGAAGTTTTCACCCAGGCCTATGCCGACAACCAGCGGGCTGCCGCTGCGGGCGGCCAGCAGGCGGTCCGGCTGCGCGGCATTGATGACCGCAAGACCATAGGCGCCGTGAAGTTCTTTCACCGCAGCCTTCAGGGCAACCGCCAGATCGGCGGTGTCCTTGAGCTTGTGGTGCAGCAGGTGGACGATGACTTCAGTGTCAGTATCGGATGCGAATACGTAACCCAGGCCTTTCAGCTGTTCACGCAGCGCTTCGTGATTCTCGATGATGCCGTTGTGGACAACTGCCAGCGTGCTGGCCGAGAAATGTGGATGGGCGTTACGCTCACACGGGGCACCGTGGGTCGCCCAACGCGTATGGGCAATACCCAGACGGCCGATCAGCGGCTCGCCGGCAAGTGCCTGTTCCAGCTCACTGACCTTGCCGGAGCGACGACGGCGCTCAAGGGTGCCTTCGTTACTGAAGACTGCTACGCCCGCGCTGTCATAACCGCGGTATTCAAGGCGCTTGAGGCCTTCGAGCAAAATGGCCGTGATATTACGTTCAGCAACGGCGCCGACGATTCCACACATGGTTATCTCCTAGCTGACAGCAGCACAAATCAGATTGATGCCGCGGGCCTGTATCTGATCGCGTGCCTCACTGGACAGGCGATCATCAGTAATAAGGGTGTGGATACTGCTCCAGGGCAGCTCCAGATTGGGGATCTTGCGACCGACCTTGTCGGCTTCGACCATGACCACCACTTCCCGGGCGACTTCCGCCATTACCCGGCTCAAGCCCAGCAGCTCGTTGAAAGTGGTGGTGCCACGAACCAGATCAATGCCGTCGGCACCGATGAACAACTGATCAAAATCGTAGGAGCGCAGTACCTGCTCCGCGACTTGCCCCTGAAAGGACTCCGAGTGTGGGTCCCACGTTCCGCCCGTCATCAACAGGACCGGTTCGTGTTCCAGCTCGGTCAGGGCGCGCGCAACATGCAGGGAATTGGTCATGACCACCAGGCCGGGTTGCTGGCCCAGCTCAGGGATCAATGCAGCCGTGGTGCTGCCGCTGTCGACGATGATTCTGGCGTGCTCGCGAATTCTCGAGACCGCAGCGCGAGCGATGGCCTGTTTGTAACGGGAAACCGGCTGACTGCCGTCGTTTATAAGCTCGTGAGGAAGCGGCACTGCGCCCCCGTAACGACGCAACAGCAGACCGTTGGTTTCAAGCGCAGCCAGGTCCTTTCGAATCGTAACTTCAGAAGTTTCAAAGCGTCTGGCCAAGTCGTCCACACTGACTTCGCCTTGCTCGTTGAGCAGGGCGAGAATGTTATGGCGGCGTTGTGGTGTATTGCGCTTCGACATGACTGCCTTAAGTTTCGTTTCGAAAGATAACGAAGGCAATCAAAACCTATTTTGGGGGTTTGGTCAAGGTTTCGGGATGGGGCGGCGCAATTTCTATCGGATACTCGTGACACCGGCTTTTGAGCCTGGGGTTTGACGCGGAGCGTCAAGAACGGCATTCCTACGCTTGAGCGTGAGGAACGATAGGTGTGTGAAGGAACGCTCGTACCCATGCTCCGCGTGGGTATGCGGTTCTGGACGCTCTGCGTCCTGGCTTGAGTGTCAGGTGTGGATAGTTATGGACGCGTGCCAATGTTGAGCATTGGCATGCGGGTCATAAGGGCTGTGGATAACTCAGTCTTTCCTGATTTTCACCGGCCGCTTCCAGCCTTCGATGTTTCGTTGGCGGGCGCGGGCCACACCGAGTTGTTCAGCAGGCACGTTCTGGGTGATGGTCGAACCGGCTGCAGTCGTCGCGCCGTCCAGGATATCCACAGGCGCAACCAGAGAGTTGTTGGAACCGATGAAGACGTCTGCACCCAACGTGGTCTTGTGCTTGTTGGCACCATCGTAGTTACAGGTAATGGTGCCGGCACCGATATTGGTGCGCGCGCCAACTTCGGCGTCGCCCAGATAAGTCAGGTGGCCGACCTTAGCACCCTCGCCCAGGTTCGCATTCTTGAGCTCGACAAAGTTACCCACATGCGCCTTGGCACCCAGCACGCTGCCTGGTCGCAGGCGTGCAAACGGACCTGCGTCACTGCCCTCACCCAGAATTGCGCCTTCGATGTGGCTGTTGGCTTTAACGACGACACCCTTGCGCAAGGTGCTGTCCTTGATGACGCAGTTCGGACCGATGACCACGTCATCCTCGATCACGACCTTGCCTTCAAGAATCACATTGATATCGATCAGCACGTCGCGCCCGACGCTGACTTCACCGCGCACATCGAAGCGCGCAGGGTCGCGCAGGGTCACGCCAGCCGCCATCAGACGACGGGCTTCGCGCATCTGGTAATGACGTTCCAGCTCGGAAAGCTGCTTGCGATCATTGGCGCCCTGCACTTCCATCGCGTCGTGGGGCTGCTCTGTGGCAACCACCAGGCCGTCGTTAGCCGCCATGGCGATCACGTCGGTGAGGTAATACTCACCCTGGGCATTGTTGTTGGACAGCCGCCCCAGCCAGTCAGCGAGATGAGCGGCAGGCACCGCGAGAATTCCGGTATTGCCTTCGGTGATAGCCTTCTGCGCGTCGCTCGCGTCCTTATGCTCGACGATGGCACAGACACGATTCTGATCGTCGCGAACGATACGGCCGTAACCGGTAGGGTCATCCAGCGTGACGGTCAGCAGACCCAGTTGCTGCGGGTTAACCAGTTCGAGCAGACGCGAAAGCGTTTCCACTTCGATCAACGGTACATCGCCATAAAGAATCAACACGGTGTCAGCCGTCAGCGCGGGCAGCGCCTGAGCAACCGCATGGCCGGTACCGAGTTGCTTGTCCTGCATCACGAAATTCAAGTCATCGGCTGCCAGCTGTTCACGCACGGCATCAGCGCCGTGGCCGATCACGACGTGTATTCCACTTGGGGATAACTGACGTGCGCTGTGGATAACATGACCCAGCATGGAATTGCCGGCCACGGGGTGCAGAACCTTCGGCAGCGCGGAACGCATCCGGGTACCTTGGCCAGCAGCGAGAATAACGATATCGAGAGACATGATAGGACTACCAACTGAGCGGCAACCGGACCGAAGACGGGCTGACTTGAAAGAGGAAATCTGAAAAAAGAAAAAGGGTAGCCGAGGCTACCCTTTTTCTCAATCGCGCATCGAGTGCAGCAGGGTTAGCCGCCGAACTTCTTGCGAATTTGCTGAACGGTGCGCAGCTGAGCTGCAGCCTCGGCCAGACGAGCAGTTGCAGATCCGTAATCGAAATCTGCGCCCTTCTCGTTCAGGGCCTTCTCTGCAGCCAGTACGGCCGCCTGAGCAGAAGCTTCATCCAGGTCGGCAGCACGTTGCACAGTATCGGCAAGCACCTTGACCATGTTCGGCTGAACTTCAAGGAAACCACCGGAGATGTAGAACACCTCGGCTTCCCCACCCTGCTTGATCAAGCGGATCGGGCCCGGCTTCAGATCAGTGATCAGCGGCGCGTGGCCTGGAGCGATACCGATATCACCCAGGTTGCCGTGCGCAATCACCATCTCGACCAGACCGGAGAAGATTTCCCCTTCCGCGCTGACGATGTCGCAATGGACTGTCATAGCCATTTGCTTGCCTCAACCTAATAGCGCCCGTTGCCGGGCGCCGGGATTACAGTTTCTTGGCTTTCTCGATCGCTTCTTCGATGCCGCCGACCATGTAGAACGCTTGTTCTGGCAGGTGGTCGTAGTCACCGTTGAGGATGCCTTTGAAGCCAGCAATGGTGTCTTTCAGGGAAACGTATTTACCCGAAGCACCGGTGAAGACTTCTGCCACGAAGAAAGGCTGGGACAGGAAGCGCTGGATCTTACGAGCACGGTTAACCAACTGCTTGTCGGTCTCCGACAGCTCGTCCATACCCAGGATCGCGATGATGTCTTTCAGCTCTTTGTAGCGCTGCAACACGTACTGAACGCCGCGAGCGGTGTCGTAGTGTTCCTGGCCAATGACGTTCGGGTCCAGCTGGCGCGAAGTCGAGTCCAGTGGATCTACCGCCGGGTAGATACCCAGGGAGGCGATGTCACGGGACAGTACGACGGTGGCGTCCAAGTGGGCAAACGTGGTCGCTGGCGATGGGTCAGTCAAGTCATCCGCTGGTACGTATACGGCCTGGATCGAGGTGATCGAACCATTCTTGGTGGAAGTGATGCGCTCTTGCAGAGTGCCCATCTCTTCAGCCAGGGTCGGCTGGTAACCTACTGCGGAAGGCATACGGCCCAGCAGTGCGGATACTTCAGTACCGGCCAGGGTGTAACGATAGATGTTGTCGACGAACAGCAGAACGTCGTTACCTTCGTCACGGAACTTCTCGGCCATGGTCAGGCCGGTCAGTGCTACGCGCAGACGGTTACCCGGCGGCTCGTTCATCTGACCGTAAACCAGTGCCACTTTGTCCAGAACGTTGGAGTCCTTCATCTCGTGGTAGAAGTCGTTACCCTCACGAGTACGCTCACCCACACCGGCGAACACGGAATAACCGCTGTGCTCGATGGCGATGTTACGGATCAGTTCCATCATGTTTACGGTCTTGCCGACACCGGCACCACCGAACAGACCGACTTTACCGCCTTTGGCGAACGGGCAGACCAGGTCGATAACCTTGATGCCGGTTTCCAGAAGGTCGTTGCCGCCTGCCTGCTCAGCGAAGGACGGTGCAGGACGGTGAATGCCCCAGCGCTCTTCGGTGGCGATCGGGCCAGCTTCGTCGATCGGGTTGCCCAGCACGTCCATGATCCGGCCCAGCGTCGCTTTACCGACCGGTACGGAAATGGCTGCGCCAGAGTCTGTTACTTCCAGACCACGCTTCAAGCCCTCGGTGGAGCCCATCGCAATGGTACGAACCACGCCGTCGCCCAGCTGCTGCTGAACTTCCAGAGTGGTTCCTGCCGCGCTCTGAACTTCCAGCGCGTTGTAGATACTCGGTACGCTATCGCGTGGGAATTCCACGTCGATCACGGCGCCGATGATTTGAACGATACGTCCGCTACTCATTAGCTGGTTCCTCTAATATTTGAACCGTTAAACCGCGGCAGCGCCGCCGACGATTTCCGAGATCTCTTGGGTGATCGCTGCCTGACGCGCCTTGTTGTAGATCAGCTGCAAATCGCTGATCAAATCACCGGCGTTGTCTGTGGCGTTCTTCATCGCGATCATCCGCGCTGCTTGTTCAGCTGCGTTGTTCTCGACCACCGCCTGGTACACCTGCGATTCCACGTAGCGAACCATAAGGCCGTCTAGCAGCTCTTTGGCATCGGGTTCGTAGAGATAGTCCCAGTGGTGCTTGAGCCCTTGATCCGGGGTTGCCACCAGCGGAATCAATTGCTCCACTGTTGGTTGCTGGGTCATGGTGTTGATGAACTTGTTGGATACCACGGACAGGCGATCAATACGGCCATCCAGGTAGGCATCCAGCATCACCTTGACGCTGCCGATCAAGTCGTTGATCGACGGCTCTTCGCCCAGGTGGCTGATCGCAGCGACGACGTTACCGCCGAAGTTGCGGAAAAATGCCGCACCTTTGCTGCCGACCACGCACAGATCGATCTCTACACCGTTTTCACGGTTCACCGCCATGTCCTTGACCAGAGTCTTGAACAGGTTGGTATTCAAGCCACCACACAGACCACGGTCACTGCTCACTACGACATAACCGACGCGCTTCACAGGGCGCTCGATCATGAACGGGTGGCGGTACTCCGGGTTGGCGTTTGCCAGATGACCAATCACCTGACGAATGCGCTCCGCGTAAGGACGGCTAGCAGCCATGCGCATTTGAGCCTTGCGCATTTTGCTGACCGCCACTTTTTCCATGGCGCTGGTGATCTTTTGCGTGCTTTTGATGCTCGCAATCTTGCTGCGAATCTCTTTTGCGCCTGCCATGTAACACCTATCAGGTTAGCAAGCGGGAGCCTTGCGGCCCCCGCTGCGGCTTACCAGGTTTGGGTGGCCTTGAACTTCTCGATGCCGGCTTTCATGCCAGAATCGATTTCGTCATTGAAGTCACCCTTCACGTTGATCTTCGCCATCAAATCGGCGTGATCGCGGTTGAAGTAAGCAATCAGCGCTTGTTCAAAGCTGCCGATCTTGGTGATTTCGACGTCAGTCAGGAACCCACGCTCAGCGGCATACAGCGACAGCGCCATGTCAGCGATCGACATTGGTGCGTATTGCTTCTGCTTCATCAGCTCGGTAACGCGCTGACCATGCTCAAGTTGCTTGCGGGTCGCCTCGTCCAGGTCAGAAGCGAACTGGGCGAATGCCGCCAGTTCACGGTACTGAGCCAGAGCGGTACGGATACCACCGGAAAGCTTCTTGATGATCTTGGTCTGAGCGGCACCACCCACACGGGATACCGAAACACCGGCGTTCACAGCCGGACGGATGCCGGAGTTGAACATGGCCGATTCCAGGAAGATCTGACCGTCGGTGATGGAAATCACGTTGGTCGGAACGAACGCGGAAACGTCGCCAGCCTGGGTTTCAATGATCGGCAGTGCGGTCAGGGAACCGGTTTTGCCGGTCACTGCGCCGTTGGTGAACTTCTCTACGTACTCTTCGGAAACACGCGATGCGCGCTCCAGCAGACGGGAGTGGAGATAGAACACGTCGCCTGGGTAAGCTTCACGGCCTGGTGGACGGCGCAGCAGCAGGGAAATCTGGCGGTAAGCCACTGCTTGCTTGGACAGATCGTCATAAACGATCAGCGCGTCTTCACCGCGGTCGCGGAAGAACTCGCCCATGGTGCAACCCGAGTACGGTGCAAGGAACTGCAGCGCAGCGGATTCGGAAGCACTTGCAGCCACGACGATGGTGTTAGCCAGTGCGCCGTTTTCTTCGAGCTTGCGAACAACGTTGGCGATGGTCGATTGCTTCTGACCGATCGCTACGTAGACGCAGAAGATGCCGCTGTTCTTCTGGTTGATGATTGCGTCGATGGCCAGAGCGGTTTTACCGATCTGACGGTCACCGATGATCAGCTCACGCTGGCCACGGCCGACAGGAATCATGGCATCGACAGCCTTGTAGCCAGTCTGTACAGGCTGGTCTACCGACTTACGCCAGATCACGCCTGGAGCAACTTTCTCGACCGCATCGGTCTCGGTGTTGTTCAGCGGACCTTTGCCGTCAACTGGGTTACCCAGTGCATCGACAACGCGACCCAGCAGTTCCTTACCCACCGGAACCTCGAGGATGCGGCCAGTGCACTTGGCGCTCATGCCTTCAGCCAGAGTCGTGTAAGCGCCCAGTACAACGGCACCCACGGAGTCTTGCTCAAGGTTCAGCGCCATACCGTAGACGCCGCCCGGAAACTCGATCATTTCGCCGTACATTACGTCGGCCAGACCATGAATCCGCACGATACCGTCAGACACGCTGACGACTGTGCCTTCGTTACGGGCTTGGGAGGTTACATCGAGCTTGTCGATGCGACCCTTGATGATTTCACTTATTTCGGAAGGATTGAGTTGCTGCATTGCTCTGCTGCCCCTTCAAACTCAAGATTTCAATGCTTCGGCTAGTTTCGCGATCTTGCCACGAACTGAGCCATCGATAACCAGGTCGCCGGCGCGGATGACGACACCCCCTATAAGAGAGGCATCCTCCGCAGCATGCAGGCGCACTTCCCGGCCGAGCCGTGCACTGAGAACCTTGGCGAGTTTGTCTTGCTGTTCTTGGTTCAATGCGAAAGCACTGGTGACATCCACATCGACCGATTTTTCCTGCTCGGCCTTGTACAGGTCGAACAGTTCGGCGATCTCCGGCAAGAGCGGGAGGCGGTCGTTTTCAGCAACGACGTGAATGAAATTCTGTGCCTTGGCATCGAACTTTTCGCCACACACTTCAATAAAAGTGGTGGCCTTTTGTGCGCTCGTCAGTCGCGGGGCCTTGAGCATGCGCTGCATGGTGTCATCTTGTGACACCGCAGCAGCCAGGCCGAGCATGGCTGACCAATTGGCCAGCTGCTGGTGGGCCTGCGCATGCTCGAAGGCCGCCTTCGCGTAAGGTCGGGCCAACGTGGTCAGTTCTGCCATGATCGCCCTCGCTTAAATTTCAGCAGCCAGTTTGTTAACCAGCTCCGCGTGCGCGTTTTGATCGATTGTGGCACCCAGGATCTTCTCTGCGCCATTGACTGCCAGGCTACCCAACTGGGCGCGCAAGGCGTCTTTGACACCGTTCAGTTCCTGCTCGATCTCGGCATGAGCCTGAGCCTTCACACGGTCAGCTTCAACGCGTGCCGTTTCACGGGCTTCGTCGACAATCTGAGTACCGCGTTTCTTGGCTTGCTCAATGATCTCGGCTGCTTGAGCTTTAGCTTCGCGCAGTTGTTGACCCGCTTTTTCTTGGGCCAGCTCCAGGTCGCGAGCTGCTCGGGAAGCAGCGTCCAGTCCATCCGCGATCTTCTTCTGACGTTCGTGCAAAGCCGCGATGACCGGAGGCCACACGAACTTCATGCAGAAAATCACAAAAATGAAGAACGCAACGGACTGGCCAATCAGGGTTGCATTAATGTTCACGCCAACACCTCGCTCGTTCGTTGTCCATCACACCAATCAACTCGAAAATTCGAGTGATCAGCCAGCGAGTTGACCAACGAAGGGGTTCGCAAAAGTGAAGAACAGAGCGATACCAACACCGATCATGGTCACGGCGTCGAGCAAGCCCGCAACGATGAACATTTTAACTTGCAGCATTGGAACCATTTCCGGCTGACGCGCTGCGCCTTCCAGGAACTTGCCGCCCAACAGGCCGAAACCGATTGCAGTACCCAGTGCGCCCAGGCCGATCAACAGTGCAACAGCGATAGCGGTTAGACCAACTACAGTTTCCATCTTTCCTCCCGACTTTTACGTCGTATTGGTTAGGTTTTTTTAATTGAAGCGGTAAAACAAAATCGTTTCTACATCAGCCCTTGCGGGCACCGCCTCGCCAGTGGCGAGACGGTCATCAGACGCGTCCTGAGACGAATCTCAATGGTTATCTTCGTGAGCCATCGACAGGTAGACGATGGTCAGCATCATGAAGATGAACGCTTGCAGGGTGATGATCAGGATGTGGAACACAGCCCACGCCCACTGCAGCACTACACCCAGACCGCTGAGCCACAACAGACCGCTGCCGAACATCACGGCGATCAGAATGAAGACCAGCTCGCCAGCATACATGTTGCCGAACAGACGCAGAGCCAGGGAAATCGGCTTGGCGATGAGCGTCACGAATTCCAGCAGGAAGTTGACCGGGATCAACAGCGCCTGAACGAACAGGTTCTTGCTGCCAAACGGGTGAAGGGTCAGCTCGCCGATGAAACCGCCGATGCCCTTGACCTTGATGCTGTAGAAAATGATCAGTGCGAACACGGACAGGGCCATGCCCAGCGTGGCGTTCGGGTCAGTGGTCGACACGGCACGGAACGGAATGTGCGAGTCACCCGAGATCATCATCGCCAGCTGTGGAATCCAGTCCACCGGTACCAGGTCGACCGCGTTCATCAGGAAGACCCAGACGAAAATGGTCAACGCCAGTGGCGCGATGACCGCGCTGCGGCCGTGGAAGCTGTCTTTCACGCTGCCGTCGACGAACTCGACCAGAACTTCGACGAAGTTCTGCAGTGCGCCAGGCTGACCGGAAGTTGCCTTCTTGGCCGCCATGCGGAAGATCAGAACGAAAATCAGACCCAACGCAACCGACCAGCCGAGGGTATCGACGTGGAAGGCCCAGAAACCCATTTCCTTGGCTTCCGCTGCGGTGTGGGCAAAGCCCCATTCGCCATTGGGCAGGTGCCCGAATGTAAGGTTCTGCAAGTGGTGCTGGATATAGCCCGAAGCTGTTTGCTCTGCCATGGTTGCCTCAAACGCCCTAAGGTCTCGAAAGTCTTGTTCTCGTAAGCAGGGGAGCGAACCAGTTGACCACCTGGATCAACATGAACACGCCGAATACAGCCAGCGGCGCCAAAGGCTTCACACCTGCGAACGTCAATGCAAAAAGCACTGCCGTGAAAATCAGTTTGCCTGCCTCGCCGGCGTAGAACGACCGAACGATGGCTTGCGCTGCTCTGGCCCCGGAAAACCGGAATGCCTTGTGAGCAAAGTATAAATTGGGTAGCCAGGCTATCAGGCCTCCGCAGAGTCCCGAATATCCTGCAACGACTCCTTGCCACTGCCACAGCACCAATGCGGCCATGAGCAGCACGATCAATTGAGCCAGCAAAAGCGGGAAAACCGCCAGGCGATAGAACGGCAAGCGGTCTGGCATGCGGGATTCCATCGCAACTGCTCCTTTGATGTCGGTCGCCATAATCAATAACTTGGCATAATTTGTGCCGACAAAATGCGCGCAGAGTATAGGGGCGGTTAAGCCCCTATTCAACAGTCGGGTAGTGATTTCCGACTATACGCTACAGAGCAATTGTTTCAGCGGATGTGAGCGAGCACTCCCTGAAGCTCGTCCAGCGAGTTGTAACGGATGACCAATTGCCCTTTGCCCTTCTGACCGTGACGAATCTGCACTGCAGAGCCCAGACGCTCGGCCAGGCGCTGTTCGAGGCGGCTGATGTCCGGGTCGGTCTTCACCGGCTCGGCGGCCTCTGCCTTGCCACTCAGCCACTGCCTGACCAGTGCTTCGGTCTGGCGCACGGTAAGCCCGCGTGCGACAACATGTCGCGCACCTTCGACCTGCCGATCTTCGCCCAATCCGAGCAAGGCACGCGCATGGCCCATTTCCAGATCGCCATGAGACAGCATGGTCTTGATGGCCTCCGGCAGGGCAATCAGCCGTAACAGGTTGGCGACACTGACTCGCGACTTGCCGACGGCATCAGCCACCTGCTGCTGGGTCAGTTGAAACTCCTGCTGCAAGCGCTGCAGCGCCATGGCCTCTTCGATCGGATTGAGATCCTCACGCTGGATGTTCTCGATCAGCGCCATCGCAATCGCGGTTTCGTCCGGTACATCGCGGACCATCGCCGGGATCGTCTCGACTCCCGCCTGCTGGCTGGCACGCCAGCGACGCTCGCCCGCAATGATCTCGAAGCGGTTGTCACCGATAGGACGCACCACGATCGGCTGCATCACGCCCTGCGACTTGATCGACTGCGCAAGTTCTTCAAGTGCCTGCGGGTCCATGTCACGACGCGGCTGGTACTTGCCGCGCTGGATCAGATCCAGCGGCACATGCTGCAACTCACTTGGCGGGGCCTTGACGGCCTGTTCTTCAAGCGAACTGACGGTTGGACTGCTCAGAAGTGCGTCCAACCCACGTCCGAGACCTCGTTTCTTGACGGCCATGGGAATTCCTTAGGTTGGCTGAGCGGTTTTTGCGCCGCGACGTTGACGACGAACCAGTTCACTTGCCAGGGCCAGATAGGCCAGCGCACCACGAGACGACTTGTCATACGCCAGCACGGGCATGCCGAAACTCGGTGCCTCGGCCAGGCGGATGTTCCTCGGTATCACGGTGTCGTACAGCTGCTCGCCGAAGTGTTCCTTGAGCTGCGCCGAAACGTCGTTGATCAGGCTCAGCCGCGGATCATACATGGTGCGCAGCAGGCCTTCGATTTTCAGCTGCGGGTTGAGCAGTTCAGCAATACGCTTGATGTTATCCACAAGGTCACTGAGACCTTCGAGTGCAAAGTACTCGCACTGCATGGGGATAATTACGCCGTCTGCCGCGACCAGTGCGTTCAGGGTCAGCATCGACAGCGAAGGTGGGCAATCGATGAGAATGTAATCGTAATTCTCGCGGATAGGCGCCAGCGCATTGCGCAGACGACTCTCTTTCATCTGCATTTCCAGCAGAACCACTTCGCCCGCCGTCAGATCACGGTTGGCCGGAAGCAGTTGATAACCACCGTGCTCGGAAAACTGCATGGCCTCGCCCAGATCGCATTCGCCGATCAACAGGTCGTAGACGGAGTTTTCCAGGTTGTGTTTATCCACACCGCTGCCCATGGTCGCATTGCCCTGGGGATCGAGATCGATCAACAGCACACGGCGCTTGGTCGCGACCAGTGACGCGGCGAGGTTGATGCATGTGGTGGTCTTGCCGACCCCACCTTTCTGGTTCGCTATCGCGAATACCTTAGCCATTCTTGCTTGTGTTCCCAGTCATGCCGTGCGGCGCAGTATCAGCAGATGGCGTTGGCCTTGGCAACCCGGAACGGTCAAGGCGTGTGCGCTATCGAGGTGAAAATCCGAGGGCAATGCTACCAGCTCATCGTCAGGATGCAGCCCTTTCATTGCCAGCCAGCGTGTATTGACGTCGCCCATGTGACGCGTCCAGCCGGTGAAGTCTTCCAGGCTGCTGAACGCACGGGAGATGATCCCGTCGAAAGGCACTTCGGGCTGATAACTTTCTGCACGGCTGTGGATAACTTCAAGATTATCCAGTTTCAGCTCAAGTTTGACCTGGGTCTGAAACCGGGTTTTCTTGCCATTGCTGTCCAGCAGCGCCACTTTACGCTCCGGAAACAGGATGGCCATGGGAATGCCGGGCATCCCACCGCCGCTGCCGACGTCGATCCAGCGTGTAACTTCGATGAAGGGCACCACACTGAGACTGTCGAGCAGATGCCTCGATACCATTTCGTCCGGGTTGCGTACCGCAGTCAGGTTGTAGGCCTTGTTCCACTTGATCAACAACGCCAGATACGCCAGCAATTGCTCGTGCTGGGCCGGGCTGAGGTCAATCCCCAATTCCCGGGCACCGGTGGATAACTCTTGGGCGTGTTGCGGGGTGACCATAGAACTCAAGCGCTTTGCTCCAACTGACGGCCCGCGCCGCGTTTTTTCAAATGGATCATCAACAGCGATATCGCTGCAGGCGTAACGCCGGGGATGCGCGAGGCCTGTCCGAGTGTTTGCGGACGAGTTATCCCCAGCTTGCTCTGGATTTCTTTCGACAGGCCGGAGATCGCGGCGTAGTCGATGTCTTCCGGCAGACCAGTGTCTTCACTGGCGCGCAGACGGGCAATTTCGTCCTGTTGGCGGTCAATGTAACCGGCATATTTTGTCTTGATCTCGACCTGCTCGGCTACCTGGGGATCGATGCAGCCCTGGCCAGTTATTGAAATCAGGCTGGCGTAGTCGATTTCCGGACGAGTCAGCAGGTTGAGCAAATTGTATTCGTGGGTCAGCGGCGTGCCGAAGTGTGCAGCAATCGCATCGCCCTGCTCGGTACCGGGACGCACCCAGGTACTTTTCAAACGCTGTTCTTCCAGCTCGATGCTTTCACGCTTGGTGCAGAACGCAGCCCAGCGGGCGTCGTCGACCAGGCCCAGTTCGCGGCCCTTTTCGGTAAGTCGCAGGTCAGCGTTGTCTTCGCGCAGGATCAAACGGTATTCGGCCCTGGAGGTGAACATCCGGTAAGGCTCTTGCGTACCAAGGGTGATCAGGTCGTCGACCAGAACGCCGATGTACGCTTCATCGCGACGCGGGCACCAGCTGTCTCGGCCCTGTGCGCGCAGCGCGGCATTGGTCCCAGCCAGCAAACCCTGGGCGCCGGCCTCTTCGTAACCGGTCGTGCCGTTGATCTGGCCAGCGAAGAACAGACCGCCGATGACCTTGGTTTCCAGGCTGTATTTCAGATCACGCGGGTCGAAATAGTCGTATTCGATGGCGTAACCAGGGCGAACGATGTGTGCGTTCTCCATGCCGCGAATCGACTGGACGATCCGCAATTGCACGTCGAATGGCAACGACGTGGAAATACCGTTCGGGTACAGCTCGTGCGTGGTCAACCCTTCCGGCTCGATGAAGACCTGATGGCTTTCCTTGTCGGCAAACCGGTGGATCTTGTCTTCGATCGACGGGCAGTAACGCGGACCAATACCTTCGATAACACCCGAATACATCGGCGAGCGATCGAGGTTGGACGCAATGATTTCGTGAGTCCGCGCGTTGGTGTGCGTAATCCAGCAGCTGACCTGCGGCGGATGCTGTTCCTTGTTGCCCAGGAACGACATGACCGGGATCGGTGTGTCACCTGGCTGCTCGGTCATCACCGAGAAATCCACAGAACGCCCGTCAATGCGTGGCGGGGTCCCGGTTTTCAGGCGGCCGACGCGCAGCGGCAGTTCACGCAGTCGTTGCGCCAGTGCGATCGAGGGAGGATCACCTGCCCGACCGCCCGAGTAATTTTGCATACCGATGTGGATAAGTCCGCCAAGGAACGTACCTGTGGTCAACACCACGGAATCGGCAAATATGCGCATACCCATCTGGGTCACGACGCCGCGCACTTGATCCTGTTCGACGATCAGGTCATCGCAGGCTTGCTGAAATATCCACAGATTCGGCTGGTTTTCCAGGGTTTCGCGGATGGCTGCCTTGTACAGCACGCGATCAGCCTGTGCACGGGTGGCTCGTACTGCCGGCCCCTTGCGGCTGTTCAGCACGCGGAACTGGATACCGCCCTTGTCAGTAGCCATGGCCATGGCACCGCCCAAGGCGTCGATTTCCTTGACCAGATGGCTTTTACCGATACCACCGATGGCCGGGTTGCAACTCATCTGGCCGAGTGTTTCCACGTTGTGGGTCAGCAACAGGGTTTTGACACCCATACGTGCCGACGCCAGTGCGGCCTCGGTACCGGCATGACCGCCACCGATGACGATCACTTCAAAACGGGAAGGGAAATCCACCACGCACCTCGTGCCTGTTGTCGATGAGAAATTGGGATAGCTGACAAGTATAGGGACTTACCCCACCTGAATGAAACCCGTTGGACAAAATTTAACCAGCTGTGGAAAACTCGCGAATAAAGAAAATAAAAAGGAAAGAAAGTTTATAAAGCCTTGTTTTTATGTTTATTCTTACTGAGCCACCTTTCTGTGGATAGATCTCTACAGGCCTTTATTTTCAATGTGTACAGAGATTCAAAAGCCTGTGTTCATGTGGGGATGAGGGGGTTGGATAACCGTCCTGAGCCTGTTGATAAGATAGCCACTTGTCCACAGGGGCATTTATCTTCAGGTTTGCACCCTGCTTACCCACCGAGCTGAAGGGCAGTTATTCACAGGGCTTAATCCACAAAAAAACGGCTATTCAGCAAAAATCAGGCACAGAAAATCCCTCTCTCGGGCATGTCTGCTCGTCAGATTCAGGTGTCGAGGCACAGTTGAAGGAGGAAATGGCGGAGTATGTGGATAACGCTGCCGCTGAAAGAGGCATCTTGTGGTGCTTGAAGGCATGACCCAGGGCGGGCCATGCCAGGAGGTTTACTTACCGATGCAGAAGCTGGAGAAGATTCTGCCAAGCAGGTCGTCGGAACTGAATGCGCCGGTAATCTCGCCAAGCGCTTGCTGTGCCTGACGCAGGTCTTCGGCCAGTAGCTCTCCAGCGCCCGCCAGGGTGAGTTGAGCCCTGCCGTGTTCCAGCGAGTCACTGGCATGGCGCAGCGCCTCAAGATGGCGTCGACGCGCGCTGAAGCTGCTTTCCGAGGTTTGTTCATAGCCCATGCAGGCCTTGAGATGCTCGCGCAGCAGTTCAAGCCCTTCGCCACCAGACCTGGCGCTCAGGCTGATGGTGACGTGGCCATCAACGCTGGTCTGCAGATCGACGGGGTCTCCACTCAGATCTGCCTTGTTGCGTATCAGCGTGACTTTCGACGGGTCCGGGCGCTGCTCGAGGAATTCGGGCCACAGTGCGAACGGGTCTGCTGCCTCCGGCGCGGTCGCATCCACCACCAGCAGAATCCGGTCAGCTTCGCCGATGGCCTTGAGTGCGCGCTGCACGCCGATCATTTCCACCTGGTCTTGAGTATCCCGCAGCCCTGCAGTGTCGACGACGTGCAACGGCATTCCATCTATGTGGATATGTTCACGCAGTACATCGCGGGTTGTGCCGGCGATCTCGGTGACAATTGCCGCCTCCCTGCCCGCCAGAGCGTTCAGCAGACTGGATTTGCCCGCATTGGGACGTCCGGCAATCACCACGGTCATGCCGTCGCGTAACAAGGCACCCTGCCCGGCTTCACGCAGCACTGTGGATAACTCGGCACGCACGTCATCGAGCATGTTCAGAACGTGGCCATCGGCAAGGAAGTCGATTTCCTCTTCGGGGAAGTCGATTGCAGCCTCTACGTAGATACGCAGACTGATCAATTTCTCGGTCAAGTTATCCACACGCCGCGAGAAAGCGCCCTGCAGCGAGCGCAGTGCATTGCGCGCTGCCTGTGCAGAACTCGCCTCGATCAGGTCGGCAATCGCTTCTGCCTGGGCAAGATCGAGTTTGTCATTGAGAAAGGCGCGCTCACTGAACTCGCCCGGACGAGCCAGTCGGCTGCCCAGTTGCAGGCAGCGTTGCAGCAGCATGTCCAGAACGATGGGACCACCGTGACCCTGAAGTTCCAGCACGTCTTCGCCGGTGAATGAGTTAGGTCCCGGAAAATACAGCGCGATGCCTTCGTCGAGTACCTGCCCTGCATCGTCGACAAAGGGGCCGTAGTGGGCAAATCGGGGCTTGAGGGTCCGGCCGATAATGGCTTCGGCGGCCTTGCCCGCCAGAGGACCTGACACCCGGACGATACCGACACCGCCACGCCCTTGGGCTGTGGCGATGGCGGCAATGGTTTCACGAGGAACGTTCATGCTCCGGCTCCCGGGCAAATGACGGATAGCAAAACGCCCCACTAGGGGGCGTCTTGTAGAACTTATTCACAGGTTAGATCAGGCAGCTGCTTTCTTGGTAGCCGCTTCGATCTTGCGAGTGATGTAAGCCTGCTGAGCGATCGACAGGGTGTTGTTCACAACCCAGTACAGAACCAGACCGGCAGGGAACCACAGGAAGAAGAACGTGAAAATGATCGGCATCATTTTCATGACCTTGGCCTGCATCGGATCCGGCGGAGTCGGGTTCAGACGCTGCTGAATGAACATGGTCGCGCCCATGATGATCGGCAGGATAAAGAACGGGTCCTTGATCGACAGGTCGGTTATCCACAGGATCCATGGTGCCTGACGCATTTCCACGCTTTCCAGGAGTACCCAGTACAGCGAAAGGAAAACCGGCATTTGCACAAGAATCGGCAAGCATCCACCCAACGGGTTGATCTTCTCTTTCTTGTACAGCTCCATCATTGCCTGGGACATCTTCTGACGATCATCGCCATGCTGCTCTTTCAGCAATGCAAGCTTCGGAGCCACGGCGCGCATGCGTGCCATCGACTTGTAGCTGGCTGCGGAAAGCGGGAAGAACAGGCCTTTGATCAGCATGGTCAGAACAATGATCGACCAGCCCCAGTTACCGAGAATGGCGTGGATATGTTGCAGCAGCCAGAAGATAGGCTGGGCAATGAACCACAGGAAACCATAATCGACGGTCAGCTCCAGGCCTGGGGATAACTCTTTGAGTACCGCCTGGCTTTTCGGACCTGCGTACAGGGTGGCACTGGTTTCACCTTGTGCACCAGGTGCAACCGACAGAGTCGGACTGGTGAAGCCGATGATGTAGTTGCCCTGGCTGTCTTTGCGGGTCTGAACGGCGTTGGTTGCGTTGTGATCCGGAATCCACGCAGTCACGAAGTAGTGCTGCAACCATGCAACCCAACCGCCCTGGACAGTTTCCTTGACCTGGCCCTTGTCGATATCTTTCATCGACACTTTCTTGTACGGCTCGGCCGCAGTCCACAGGGCAGCGCCCAGATAGGTAGCGGTGCCGGTAGCAGTCGTCGAAGAAGGATCGGAGCTGGCATCGCGCTTCAATTGCGCGAACAGATTACCGGACCAGGGTTGTGCGCTCTGGTTATCCACAACGTAAGTCATGACCAGATCGTACAGACCCCGCTTGAAGGTGAAGCGCTTGATGTAATTGACGCCGTTTTCCGAGAATTTCAGATCCACGACCATCGTGTCCTGGCCATCAGCCAGTTGATAAGTCTTTTGTGTGGAGGTGTAAACCGGACGACCGGCAGCGCGTGCATCAGGACCATTGGTCCCGGTCAGGCCGCTTTGTGCCAGAAAAGTACGCTCGCCGCCGTTGTCGAACAACTGGAACGGAACGTCAGGACGATCCTGACGACGCGGGTACAGAGGCAAACGAAGCTGAACGACGTCGCCACCCACCGGATCGATCGCCAGATCGAGCACATCGGTCTTGACGTGGATAAGGTCTTTGCTGGCTACGGCCGGAGTTTCAAGAGGTGCTGCAGCCGTATTGGCCGTAGCGTTTGCGCTTGGAACATCGGCACTTGCAGAACCATTAGTACCAGCGGCCGTATCCGGAATACCCGGTGCGGTGGTGCTGGCTGCAACATTCTGGGTCGGCATGGCAGCCTGGCCATAGTCTTGGTTCCATTTCAGAACCCCGACGTAGGTCACGATTGCCAGGGCGACGATCAGGATCGTGCGTTTAATATCCATGATTACTCGGCCATCGAAGAAGAACGGGAGGTGGGGACAGCTGGAACCGGGTCATAACCACCGGGATTCCATGGGTGACAGCGACCAAGACGACGAATTGACAGCCAGCCACCGCGCAAAAGGCCATGATTTTCGATGGCTTCATACGCGTAGCAGGAGCAACTGGGGTAGAAACGACAGTGACTGGCCATCAGCGGGCTAATGGCATAGCGATAGAACTGGATCGGAACGAGTGCCAGTTTACGCATCTGGACTGTCTACCCCTGCAGGTTCGGATTTTTCTTCCGGAATGGGTCGGCTACGCGCCAGACGTTTCCAGAGCTTGCCGAAATGCTGAATCAGTTCAGGGTTTTCTACGTCACCCAAGCCTTTACGCGCGACGATCACGATATCCCAACCGACCAAACTGTCTTGGTGTTGGCGAAATGATTCGCGCATCAGGCGTTTCAAACGATTGCGCTCGACGGAGAGCTTCACGCTCTTTTTACCTATCACAAGCCCCAGGCGGGGATGATCGAGGTCGTTGTTGCGCGCAAGGAGCAGGAGATTTTTCCCCGGAACCTTGCCGGTAGGGGAGTCAAAGACTGCCTTGAAATGCCGGGGAGTGAGCAAACGCTTTTCCCGACTGAAGTCTCGACTCACCTCCTGTGCCGATTTATCAAACTGCCAGACGCTTACGGCCTTTGGCACGACGACGCGAAAGAACTGCGCGGCCGTTTTTGGTGGCCATACGTGCACGGAAACCGTGGGTGCGGGCGCGCTTGATAGTGCTGGGTTGGAAAGTACGTTTCATGGCGTGTTACCTGGTTCGTCCACTACGGGCCGGAATGGCCCCCGTTTTAAGAGACCGGGGATTCTAGAGAAAGCGGGCCCGCAGGTCAATTTCCAACCAGCTTTTCTTCATAGGCGTCTTTTTATAGCTGAACGTCCTCTTCCTCTCATTCACCGCTACCCTAATCCGCTCCGGTTATAGAAATAAAAAGAAGAGAGTATTTAAAGCTTCTTTATAAAGCTTATAACTCTTATGCAGATATTTTCTGTGGATAACAGCTCACAGCCCTTGTTATTCAATGTGTACAGAGGTCAGAAAGGTTGTCGAGAAACGGTGCCCTGCCTGTGTCGGACCTTCGGAAAAGCTGTGCATGGAACGCTGTTTTATCCACAGGCGAGTTATGCACAGAGTTCAAGCCTGACTTATGCAATGGGCTGAAGATGGGTTATCCACAGAGCTTACGCGTTGACCGTTTGTCGTGTGGTTCATGCATAAATCGTTGATTTATAGCTCTCTGTGAGCAACCTACATGTGGATAAGTCGCCTCTGGGTCGTTACAATGGCGGCTGTTTTTGCCTCACCGGCTTTCAACTCAGGGGATATCCGTGTCAGTGGAACTTTGGCAGCAGTGCGTGGAGCTTTTGCGCGACGAGCTGCCTGCCCAACAATTCAACACTTGGATCCGTCCGCTACAGGTCGAAGCCGAAGGCGACGAGTTGCGTGTGTATGCACCCAATCGTTTTGTTCTCGACTGGGTCAACGAAAAGTACCTTGGTCGTTTGCTCGAGCTTCTTGGCGAACACGGTCAAGGCATGGCCCCTGCTCTTTCCTTATTAATAGGAAGCAAGCGCAGCTCAGCACCCCGTGCCGCTCCGAATGCGCCATTGGCCGCTGCAGCCTCCCAGGCGCTGTCTGCCAATTCGGTGAGCAGCGTCTCGGCACCGGCTCCTGCCACGGCGGCGCCAGCTGCTGCCGTAGCGACGCCGGCACCGGTCCAGAACGTTGCAGCACACAACGAGCCGTCGCGTGACAGCTTTGATCCGATGGCGGGTGCCAGCTCGCAACAAGCGCCCGCTCGCGCAGAACAGCGCACCGTCCAGGTAGAAGGTGCGCTCAAGCACACCAGTTACCTGAACCGTACGTTCACGTTCGAGAATTTCGTTGAGGGTAAGTCCAACCAGCTGGCACGTGCTGCCGCCTGGCAGGTTGCCGACAACCCCAAGCATGGCTACAACCCGTTGTTCCTTTATGGCGGCGTCGGTCTTGGTAAAACTCACTTGATGCATGCTGTGGGTAACCACCTGCTGAAGAAGAATCCGAACGCCAAGGTCGTGTACCTGCATTCGGAGCGCTTCGTTGCGGATATGGTCAAGGCCTTGCAGCTCAATGCAATCAACGAGTTCAAGCGCTTCTACCGCTCAGTCGATGCGCTGCTGATCGATGACATCCAGTTTTTTGCTCGCAAGGAACGCTCGCAGGAAGAGTTTTTCCACACGTTCAACGCGCTGCTGGAAGGCGGGCAACAGGTCATTCTGACCAGCGACCGCTATCCCAAGGAAATCGAAGGTCTTGAAGAGCGACTCAAGTCGCGTTTCGGCTGGGGCCTGACAGTTGCCGTCGAGCCTCCGGAGCTGGAAACCCGCGTCGCGATCCTCATGAAGAAAGCAGATCAGGCGAAGGTTGATCTGCCTCATGACGCAGCGTTCTTCATTGCCCAGCGAATCCGCTCCAACGTCCGTGAGCTGGAAGGTGCGCTCAAGCGCGTCATCGCTCACTCGCACTTCATGGGCCGCGACATCACCATCGAGCTGATTCGCGAGTCGCTGAAGGACTTGCTGGCGTTGCAGGACAAGCTGGTCAGTGTGGATAACATTCAGCGCACCGTCGCCGAGTACTACAAGATCAAGATCTCCGATCTGTTGTCCAAGCGTCGTTCCCGCTCTGTCGCCCGGCCTCGCCAGGTCGCGATGGCGCTCTCCAAGGAACTCACCAACCACAGTCTTCCGGAAATCGGTGACGTGTTTGGTGGCCGTGACCACACGACCGTCTTGCACGCATGCCGAAAGATCAACGAGCTCAAGGAATCCGATGCGGATATCCGCGAGGACTACAAGAACCTGCTGCGCACTCTGACTACGTGATAACGCCAGTGCAGCTCATCAAGGCAAGGGACTAGACCATGCATTTCACCATTCAACGCGAAGCCCTGTTGAAACCCCTGCAATTGGTCGCCGGCGTCGTCGAACGCCGCCAGACCTTGCCGGTTCTTTCCAATGTTCTCCTGGTCGTCGAAGGTCAGCAACTTTCGCTGACCGGTACGGATCTGGAAGTCGAACTGGTTGGCCGCGTCCAGCTGGAAGAGCCTGCCGAACCTGGAGAGATCACGGTTCCTGCGCGCAAGCTCATGGACATTTGCAAGAGCCTGTCGAACGACGCGCTGATCGACATCAAGCTCGACGACTCGAAACTGATCGTCAAGGCCGGTCGTAGCCGCTTCACCCTGTCGACCTTGCCTGCCAATGACTTCCCTACTGTTGAGGAAGGTCCGGGCTCGCTGACGTTCACTCTGGTGCAGAGCAAACTGCGCCGCTTGATCGAGCGCACCAGCTTTGCGATGGCCCAGCAGGACGTTCGTTACTACCTCAATGGCATGTTGCTGGAAGTAAGCGCCGGTATCTTGCGCGCAGTGGCTACCGACGGCCACCGCCTGGCCATGTGCTCGATGTCTGCCGATATCGAACATGCCGATCGCCATCAGGTGATCGTTCCACGTAAAGGTATTCTTGAAATGGCGCGCCTGCTGACCGAACAGGACGGCACGGTCAGTATCGTTCTGGGTCAGCATCACATCCGTGCGACCACTGGCGAATTCACCTTCACCTCTAAACTGGTGGATGGCAAGTTCCCGGACTACGAGCGCGTGCTGCCTAAAGGTGGTGACAAGCTGGTGCTCGGTGACCGTCAGGCACTGCGTGAGGCGTTCAGCCGTACGGCGATTCTGTCCAACGAAAAGTACCGCGGCATCCGTCTGCAACTGGCCAGCGGTCAATTGAAGATTCAGGCCAACAACCCTGAGCAGGAAGAAGCAGAAGAAGAAATCAGCGTCGAGTACAACGGTGACTCGCTGGAGATCGGTTTCAACGTGAGCTACCTGCTCGACGTGCTGGGCGTCATGACCACCGAGCAGGTGCGCCTGATTCTGTCTGACTCCAATAGCAGCGCTCTGGTGCAAGAGTCCGATAACGACGACTCCGCCTACGTTGTCATGCCGATGCGTCTGTAACTTCATGTCCAGCGCAACCTAGATGTCTCTTAGTCGCGTCTCGGTCACCGGGGTGCGCAATCTGCACCCGGTGACCCTCTCCCCCTCCCCGCGTATCAATATCCTCTACGGCGCAAACGGCAGTGGCAAAACCAGCGTGCTGGAAGCTATCCATCTGCTGGGCATTGCCCGCTCGTTTCGTAGCAGTCGCCTGCTTCCGGTCATTCAGTACGAACAGCCGTCATGTACGGTTTTCGGGCAGGTCGATCTTGCGCAAGGTGGACACAGCAATCTGGGTGTTTCACGTGACCGCCAAGGCGAGTTCCAGATTCGTATCGACGGGCAGAACGCCAGAAGCGCCGCGCAGCTTGCAGAAATTCTGCCGCTGCAGCTCATCAACCCCGACAGCTTCCGATTGCTCGAAGGTGCACCGAAGATACGCAGGCAGTTTCTGGATTGGGGAGTGTTCCACGTGGAACCTCGCTTTATGGCCACGTGGCAGCGCCTGCAGAAGGCCCTCAAGCAGCGAAACTCGTGGCTTCGGCATGGTACACTTGACGCCGCTTCACAGGCGGCATGGGACCGTGAGCTGTGCTCGGCAAGTGACGAGATCGACGAGTTCCGCCGGGCTTATATCAAGGCATTGAAGCCAGTCTTTGAACAGACTTTGAGCGAACTTGTTGAGCTTGAAGGTTTGACCCTGAGCTACTACCGGGGATGGGACAAGGAAAAAGAGCTAAGTACAGTGCTTGCCTCTTCCCTCCACCGCGACCAGCAAATGGGCCACACCCAGGCCGGACCACAGCGAGCTGACCTGCGCCTTAGATTAGGCGCGCACAATGCGGCAGATATTCTGTCTCGCGGTCAGCAAAAGCTGGTGGTCTGCGCACTGCGTATTGCTCAGGGACATCTGGTCAGCCAGGTACGTCGAGGCCAGTGTATTTACCTGGTAGATGATTTGCCCTCCGAACTGGATGACAACCATCGACGCGCGCTTTGCCGCTTGCTGGAAGAATTACGCTGCCAGGTGTTTATCACCTGTGTAGATCAAGAATTTTTGAGGGAAGGCTGGCAGACGGAAACGCCAGTCGCTTTGTTCCACGTGGAACAAGGCCGTATCACCCAGACCCACGACCATCGGGAGTGATTGCATGAGCGAAAACCAAACGTACGACTCGTCCAGCATTAAGGTGCTGAAAGGACTTGATGCCGTACGCAAGCGTCCCGGAATGTACATCGGTGATACAGACGATGGCAGCGGTCTGCACCACATGGTGTTCGAGGTGGTTGATAACTCGATCGACGAAGCATTGGCAGGCCATTGCGACGACATCAGCATCATCATCCATCCAGACGAATCTATCACCGTGCGCGACAACGGCCGCGGTATTCCGGTAGACGTGCATAAAGAAGAAGGCGTGTCGGCAGCCGAGGTCATCATGACCGTGCTCCACGCTGGCGGTAAGTTTGATGACAACTCCTACAAAGTATCCGGTGGTTTGCACGGTGTAGGTGTCTCTGTAGTTAACGCCCTTTCAGAGCTTCTGTTGCTGACGGTTCGCCGTAGCGGCAAGATCTGGGAACAGACCTATGTTCATGGTGTTCCACAGGAACCGATGAAGATCGTCGGTGAAAGTGACAGCACAGGCACTCAGATCCACTTCAAGCCTTCCGCTGAAACGTTCAAGAACATCCACTTCAGCTGGGACATCCTGGCCAAGCGGATTCGTGAGCTGTCCTTCCTGAACTCCGGTGTCGGCATTGTCCTCAAGGATGAGCGCAGCGGTAAGGAAGAATTGTTCAAATACGAAGGCGGTCTGCGCGCGTTCGTTGAGTACCTGAACACCAACAAAACACCGGTTAACGAAGTGTTCCACTTCAACATCCAGCGTGATGACGGTATCGGTGTCGAGATTGCTTTGCAGTGGAACGACAGCTTCAACGAGAACCTGCTGTGCTTCACCAACAACATTCCGCAGCGTGATGGCGGTACTCACCTTGTGGGTTTCCGTTCTGCGCTGACGCGTAACCTGAACAACTACATCGAGCAGGAAGGTCTGGCTAAGAAGCACAAGGTCGCGACCACTGGCGATGATGCGCGTGAAGGTCTGACTGCGATCATTTCGGTCAAGGTGCCTGATCCAAAGTTCAGCTCGCAGACCAAGGACAAGCTGGTTTCGTCCGAAGTCAAAACGGCTGTCGAACAGGAAATGGGCAAGTACTTCTCCGACTTCCTGTTGGAAAATCCGAACGAAGCCAAAGCGGTTGTCGGCAAGATGATCGACGCAGCCCGTGCCCGTGAAGCTGCGCGCAAGGCGCGTGAGATGACCCGTCGTAAAGGCGCACTGGATATCGCTGGCTTGCCGGGCAAACTGGCGGACTGCCAAGAGAAAGACCCTGCCCTCTCCGAACTGTACCTGGTGGAAGGGGACTCTGCTGGCGGATCAGCCAAGCAGGGGCGTAATCGTAGAACCCAGGCCATCCTGCCGCTCAAGGGCAAGATCCTGAACGTTGAAAAAGCGCGTTTCGACAAGATGATCTCTTCGCAGGAAGTGGGCACCTTGATCACTGCGCTGGGCTGCGGTATTGGCCGTGAAGAGTACAACATCGACAAGTTGCGTTATCATAACATCATCATCATGACCGATGCTGACGTCGACGGCTCGCACATCCGTACCCTGCTGCTGACGTTCTTCTTCCGTCAGTTACCCGAGCTGATCGAGCGTGGCTACATCTATATCGCTCAGCCGCCGCTGTACAAGGTCAAGAAAGGCAAGCTGGAGCAGTACATCAAGGACGACGAGGCCATGGAAGAATACATGACCCAGTCGGCCCTTGAAGACGCCAGCCTGCACCTCAGCGAATCGGCACCGGGTATCTCCGGTACTGCGCTGGAGAAGCTGGTCAACGACTTCCGCATGGTCATGAAGACCCTCAAGCGCCTGTCGCGTCTGTACCCACAGGAACTGACCGAGCACTTCGTCTACCTGCCGCCGATCACCCTCGAGCAACTGTCGGATCACGAGGGCATGCAAGCCTGGCTGGCACTGTTCGACGCGCGTCTGCGCACCGGCGAGAAGTCTGGTCTGGTCTACAAGGCCAGCCTGCGTGAAGACCGTGAACGTAATGTCTGGCTTCCAGAGGTCGAACTGATCTCCCACGGCCTGTCGAACTACGTCACCTTCAACCGCGACTTCTTCGGCAGCAACGACTACAAGACCGTTACCGCCCTGGGCGCGCAGATCAGCACGCTTCTGGAAGAAGGTGCCTACGTGCAACGTGGCGAGCGCAAGAAGCCCGTCAACGAGTTCAAGGAAGCCCTCGCCTGGCTGATGGCGGAAAGCACCAAGCGCCACACCATCCAGCGCTACAAAGGTCTGGGTGAAATGAACCCGGACCAGCTGTGGGAAACCACCATGGACCCGAGTGTGCGCCGCATGCTGAAGGTCACCATCGAAGACGCCATCGGCGCTGACCAGATCTTCAACACCCTCATGGGTGATGCGGTCGAGCCACGCCGTGACTTCATCGAGAGCAATGCGCTGGCAGTGTCCAACCTGGACTTCTGATCAGTTGTCGACGGGCAAGTTAATTGTCATGACGAAAAGTGTCACTACCCCGGCCTAGCGCCGGGGTTTTTTATTTTGGTTGAAGGCGTTACACATAGCACTGGACTGCCTGAAGGCGCGCCAAGCCTTGCACACCGACCAAGCCAGCAGCCTCTTCAACGACGCCAACGACTGAGCCACCGAAACGATGGACAACTCCAAGTACCCTATGGAGCTGTTCCAGCGTGTTGTCTCAGTGGGCCTGGAAAACCCAAAAATCGTTAACTCACTTCTGGCAATGGATATTGCTTAAAAGTCACTGCAGCTCGATTTAAAGCACTGATAAGGATTTCAAGATGCAACCGAGCAAAACAACAGTTACAGGCCTGTTCAACAGTCCACACCAATATCAGATTCCCATTTTCCAACGGGGATATAACTTCGATCAGCAATGGCCCCTTTGCCCACACCCTGGGTGTAGAGGGTGAACACGTTCTGGGCAAACGATCTCGACCAGGTCAAAGATGTCCTGATCTGATCCTTTGATCGTTCGTTAAAGAGAGACGTTGTATTGGCTAGCGAAGGAGAGACGTACTGTCATCAGCGATATCGGATTGTTCCACGTGGAACTGATTACCGTAGAGAGGGTTTGAGCTTTTCTCCGCGTCGAGTGGAATAGGCCCGATCCAGAAGACTTTGACTCACGAGCGTTTCAAGGGACGCTTGCCTCCATTTGTTGAGCCTGTACAAGCCAATTCGAGTCCTGCATGCCAACCCCCCACGCATAAAAAAACCGACCTCTTACAGGTCGGTTTCTGATCCATCATCAAAACTTATGCACGTTTTTCCGGTTTTTATAGCCTGAAAAAATATGTATACGAATGAACAGGTTAAGCAGTCTTTTTCAGCGATCTCGGAAAAACCGTACACAGGTTATCCACAAAATCACGCGGGGACTTTTTCGGGGGTTGCTGCAGGCTCGACAGGCGAACCCATCGCGCGTTGTGTGTCTTCATTCCAGGTCTGTACACGGTCATTCAACGCAGCGATGGCGCGTGGGCCTGTGCCTTCTGCATACATCGGCTCGCCGATAACCACTTGAATGGTGCCTGGTTTTTTCGCCCAGCCGTCGCGAGGCCAGTACTTGCCTGCGTTGTGCGCGACAGGCAGCACAGGCAGATCAGCGTTCACTGCCAGTGCAGTACCACCGCGAGAGAATTTGCCGACCTGGCCGTAAGGCACGCGTGTGCCCTCCGGGAAGATCAATACCCAGACGCCATCCTTGAGCAGCTCGTCGCCCTTCTTGGCAATTTCCCTGAGTGCGGCTTTCGGGTTTTCGCGGTCGATGGCGATCGGGCGCAGCATTGCCATCGCCCAGCCAAAGAACGGCACGTACAGCAGTTCACGCTTGAGGACCTGACTCATCGGCTCGAAATACGCCGACAGAAAGAAGGTCTCCCAGGTGCTCTGATGGTTGGAGATGATCACGCAAGGGGTTTTCGGGACGTTTTCAGCGCCAGTCACTTCGACCTTGATGTTCAGAAACACCTTGGTCAGCCAGATGGCGCAGCGGCACCAGTAGACGTTAATGAAGCGATAGCGGGCTTTGAACGGCAGAAAAGGCGCAATGAAAAAACTCAACGTGCACCACAACAGCGAGCTGGTGCCCAGCAACAGGTAAAAGAAGAAGGTCCTGATTGCCTGCATGATCGACATAGTTACGTTTACCGTACGGGCAGGTGCCCGCTCCTTGAGCGTCCTGAACCTGAAGAGCTGACTGTTCAGTGAGCGCTGTTGTGGATAAGTTCTGCGGCAACTGCCGCCAGATCGTCAAAAATCAATGTGCCTGCCGGCACTCCGCCTTCCATCGTCTTGCGTCCTTTGCCGGTCATCACCAGCACAGGCTGAGAATCGACGGCCAATGCGGCCTGCAGGTCACCCTTGCTGTCGCCCACGAACCAGAGACCTTTGAGGTCCGCTGCGTAATGACGGGCGATGGCCTGCAGCATGCCGGGTTTTGGCTTGCGGCAGGTACAGCCATCGTCTGGCCCATGCGGGCAGTAGACGATCAAACCGAGCTCGCCGCGCTGCTCTGCCACCAGCTTGCGCAAGCGCACGTGCATGGCATCCAGAGTGGCCAGATCGTAATAACCTCGGGCAATGCCCGACTGGTTGGTGGCGACGGCCACCGTCCAGCCGGCCTTGCTCAGCGCTGCGATAGCTTCGATCGAGCCAGGAATGGGCAGCCACTCCGCCACCGACTTTATGTAAGTGTCGGAATCATGATTGATCACGCCATCCCGATCGAGTATCAGCAGTTTCACAGCGACTCCTTGTCAGCCCAGCAGCGAGATGTCGGCGACGCCGAGGAACAGGCCGCGCAAACGCGACAACAGGGCATAACGGTTGGCACGCACGTTGGCGTCTTCCGCGTTGACCATCACGGCTTCGAAGAACGCATCGACAGGCTCACGCAACATCGCCAGACGCGCCAGCGATTCGCTGTACTGACGCTCGGCAGCCATAGGCTGGATCGCGTGATCGGCCTGCTGGATGGCCGAGTACAGCGAGAACTCGTTGGCGTTGTCGAAATACTTGGGCTCGACGGTCTGGGCAATGCTGCCCTCGGCCTTGCTCAAGAGGTTCGATACACGCTTGTTCACTGCGGCCAGTGCAGCGGCCTGTGGCAGTTTGCGGAAGGCCTGGACCGCCTGGACGCGCTGATCGAAATCCAGCGCCGAAGCCGGTTGCAGTGCACGTACCGAGAGGTACACCGCCACGTCGACGCCTTCGTCTTCGTAACGCGCGCGCAGACGATCGAAGATGAAGTCGAGCACCTGCTCTGCCAGACCGGCCGGCTTGATCTTCGCGCCGAACTGCGTGACAGCGAATTTCACTGTTTCGACCAGATTCAGGTCGAGCTTCTTCTCGATCAGGATACGCAGGATGCCCAGTGCTGCACGACGCAGGGCGTACGGGTCCTTGCTGCCGGTGGGCAGCATGCCGATACCGAAGATCCCGACCAGCGTGTCGAGCTTGTCGGCAATGGCCACCGCAGCGCCGGTCAGCGTGGTCGGCAGCTCAGCACCTGCGCCACGTGGCATGTACTGCTCGTTGAGCGCCAGTGCGACGTCTTCAGGTTCGCCGTCGGCCTTGGCGTAGTAGTAACCGGCAATGCCCTGCATTTCCGGAAACTCGCCGACCATCTCGCTCGACAGGTCGCACTTGGACAGCAGACCGGCCCGGGCAGCACGCTGGGCGTCGCCGCCGATGCGCGGTGCGATGTAAGCGGCCAGTTTCGACACACGCTCGGCCTTGTCGAACACGCTGCCCAACTGCGCCTGGAACACGACGTTCTTCAGGCGATCGTTGAAGGTTTCCAGCTTCTGCTTCTTGTCCTGCTTGAAGAAAAACTCGGCGTCGGTCAGGCGTGGACGAACCACCTTCTCGTTACCGGCGATGATCTGTGCCGGGTCCTTGCTCTCGATGTTGGCCACGGTGATGAAGCGCGGCAGCAGCTTGCCGTCGACATCCAGCAGGCAGAAATATTTCTGGTTGTCCTGCATGGTGGTAATCAAGGCTTCCTGAGGGACTTCCAGAAAGCGCTCTTCGAACGAGCACACCAGCGGCACCGGCCACTCGACCAGGCCGGCCACTTCGTCCAGCAGGGTTGGCGGCACGATGGCGGTGCCTTCCTGCTGGGTGGCCAGTTCGTCGACGCGCTTGCTGATGATCTGGCGACGTTCGTTGAAGTCGGCCAGTACATGAGCGGCGCGCAGGTCACTGAGGTAACCGGCAGGCGAGGAAATGCGCACATCTTGCGGATGATGGAAGCGATGACCGCGGGAATGACGACCTGCGCTCTGGGCGAGGATCGTGCAATCGACGACCTGATCACCGAACAGCATCACCAGCCACTGTGTCGGCCGCACGAACTCTTCCTTGCGAGCACCCCAGCGCATGCGCTTGGCAATCGGCAGGTCGTTCAGCGAGTCTTCGACGATGGTTGGCAACAGCGACGTCGTCGGCTTGCCGAGGATGGTCTGGCTGTAGCGCAGTTTCGGGCCGCTCTGATCGATTTCGCTCAGGTCGACGCCGCACTTCTTGGCGAAGCCCAGGGCGGCCTGAGTCGGGTTGCCGTCGGCATCGAACGCTGCCTGACGCGGCGGGCCGTCGAGGTTGACGCTGCGATCCGGTTGCTGCGTGGCCAGTGCGGTAATCAGCACGGCCAGACGGCGCGGTGCGGCGTAGACCTGTTTGGCGCTGTAGGTCAGACCTGCGCCAGCGAGGCCTTTTTCAATGCCGGCGAGAAATGCATCGGCCAGTGAGACGAGGGTCTTGGGTGGCAGTTCTTCGGTGCCCAGTTCGACCAGAAAATCTTGAGCACTCATTGCGCTGCCTCCAGCTTGGCCAACACTTCATCGCGTAGATCGGGCGGCGCCATCGGGAAGCCGAGACGGGCCCGGGCCTGCAGGTAGGCTTGAGCCACCGAACGGGCCAGCGTGCGTACGCGCAGGATGTATTGCTGACGCGCCGTCACGGAAATCGCGCGACGGGCATCCAGCAGGTTGAAGGTGTGCGAGGCCTTGAGGACCATTTCGTAGCCGGGCAATGGCAGCTCCAGCTCGATCAGGCGTGCGGCTTCGCTTTCGTAGAAGTCGAACAGCTCGAACAGCTTGTCGACGTTGGCGTGTTCGAAGTTGTAGGTCGACTGCTCCACCTCGTTCTGGTGGAACACGTCGCCGTAGGTCACTTTGCCGAACGGGCCGTCAGCCCAGACCAGGTCGTAGACCGAGTCCACGCCCTGCTGGTACATCGCCAGACGCTCGAGGCCGTAGGTGATTTCGCCGGTGACCGGGTAGCACTCCAGACCACCGACCTGCTGGAAGTAGGTGAACTGCGAGACTTCCATGCCGTTGAGCCAGATCTCCCAGCCCAGACCCCAGGCGCCCAGCGTCGGCGATTCCCAGTTGTCTTCGACGAAGCGCACGTCGTGCACCAGCGGATCGAGGCCGATGTGCTTGAGCGAGCCCAGGTACAGTTCCTGGAAGTTGTCCGGGTTCGGCTTGAGAATCACCTGAAACTGGTAATAGTGCTGCAGGCGGTTCGGGTTTTCGCCGTAGCGGCCGTCAGTCGGGCGACGGCTTGGCTGTACGTAAGCGGCGTTCCAGGTTTCCGGGCCTACGGCGCGCAGAAACGTGGCAGTGTGGAACGTGCCGGCGCCTACTTCCATATCGTAGGGCTGAAGTACCACGCAACCTTGTTCTGCCCAGTATTGCTGGAGGGCGAGGATCAAGTCTTGGAAGGTACGCACGGCTGGCGTAGGCTGGCTCACAAATTTCACCTGTGCTGGGCTGCGATTCAAAGAGCGGGAGTATACCCGATTCGGCCGCACGTCCACTCCTTGGGAGCCCTATGACACGCTGCTTTTGGTGCAACGAAGACCCCCTGTACATCGCATATCACGATCAGGAGTGGGGAGTGCCGCTGCGCGATGCGCAGAAGCTCTTCGAGTTGCTTTTGCTCGAAGGGTTCCAGGCCGGGCTGTCGTGGATCACGATTCTCAAGCGGCGGGCGCGTTATCGCGAAGTGCTGCACGGCTTTGACGTCGAGCGCCTGGCGCAGCTGAGCGATGCCGAAATAGAGACGCTGATGCTTGATCCGAGCATCATCCGCAACCGCCTCAAACTCAAGGCGGTGCGCACCAATGCGCGGGCCTGGCTGGCACTGGAAGACCCGATCGCGCTGCTCTGGTCGTTTGTCGGCGGCACCCCGAAGATCAATCACTTCAAGGACCGCAGCGAAGTCCCGGCGATTACCGCCGAGGCCGAAGCGATGAGCAAGGCACTGAAAAAGGCCGGTTTCACCTTTGTCGGCCCGACCATCTGTTACGCCTACATGCAGGCCAGCGGCATGGTCATGGACCACACCGTCGATTGCGATCGGTATGCGATCCTGAGCCGCTGACGGTTACACTACCCGCCTCGAGAATCTGGGAGTCATCTGTGGATAAGTTCAAAGGCGCCGTAATGGTCGGGGCGTTGCGATTGTTTGCGCTGTTGCCGTGGCGCGCGGTGCAGTGGACAGGCACCGCGATTGGCTGGCTGATGTGGAAGCTGCCCAACCGTTCGCGGGAAGTGGCACGGATCAATCTGTCCAAGTGCTTCCCCGAGTTGAGCGAGCCGGAGCTTGAAAAGCTCGTCGGCCGCAGCCTCATGGACATCGGCAAGACCCTGACCGAAAGCGCCTGTGCGTGGATCTGGCCGGCACAGAAATCGATCGACCTGGTGCGTGAAGTCGAAGGGCTCGATGTGCTCAAGGACGCGCTGGCGTCCGGCAAGGGCGTGGTCGGCATCACCAGTCACCTGGGCAACTGGGAAGTGCTCAATCACTTCTACTGCAGCCAGTGCAAGCCGATCATTTTCTATCGTCCACCCAAGCTGAAAGCCGTGGACGACCTGTTGCGCAAGCAGCGTGTGCAGTTGGGCAACCGGGTGGCGGCGTCAACCAAGGAAGGCATTCTCAGTGTCATCAAGGAAGTGCGCAAAGGCGGCTCGGTGGGTATTCCGGCCGATCCGGAGCCGGCCGAATCAGCCGGCATCTTCGTGCCCTTCTGCGGCACCATGGCCCTGACCAGCAAGTTCGTGCCGAACATGCTGGCCGGTGGCAAGGCAGTCGGCGTATTCCTGCACGCAATGCGCCTGCCGGACGGCTCGGGTTACAAAGTGATACTCGAAGCGGCTCCGGAAGCCATGTACAGCACCGACACCGAAACCTCGGCAGCGGCGATGAGTAAAGTGGTCGAGAAATACGTGCGGGCTTACCCGAGCCAGTACATGTGGACCATGAAGCGCTTCAAGAAACGCCCGGCAGGCGAAGCGCGCTGGTACTAGAAAGGACTGGACGCGGAGCGTCCGGAACGGCGTGCCTACGCGGGAGCATGGGCACGATAGTGTTCCTGCAGACGCCTATCGTTCCTCACGCTCCAGCGTGGGAATGCCGTGCGTGACGCTCTGCGTCACAAATCTGCGCCGCGCCACAGTTCTCAGGATAGGACGCAGAGCGTCCGGAACGGCGTGCCCACGCTGGAGCATGGGCACGACAGTGTTCCTGCAGACGCCTATCGTTCCTCACGCTCCGCATGGGCACGATAGTATTTCCCTCAACTGGCCGCCGCAATCAATCCGCGTCGCTCCAGCGCCACCTGAGTCCCTTCCGGACTCATTCGTATCAGGTTCACCGGGATGGATTTGGCTGCAGGGGTGTTGCCGTGTTTATCCCGGTTGGCCAGTGGCAGCAGGCCGTTGGTTTCCGGGTAGTACGCTGCGCAGCAACCCTGTGGCACGTCGTAGGGTATGACCTTGAAACCCGCTGCGCGCCGCGCCGTGGTCGGGTCGAGCGCCGTCTGAAACTCGATGTAGTCCCCGGCCTTCAGTCCCAGGCGTTCGATGTCCTGCGGGTTGAGCATCACCACCATGCGGTCGCCAAAGATGTCCCGATAACGGTCATCGTTGGAATACACCGTGGTGTTGAACTGGTCATGGCTGCGGATCGTCATCAACTGCAGATGCTCGGCGCCCGGCGGCGTGTCGTCTTCGTCGTAGATGCCTTCGGGAAAGAGGAAGTTGGCCTTGCCCGACTCGGTGTCCCACCTGCGCTCACTGGCGGCATTGGGCAAACGGAAACCTCCGGGTTCGAGGATGCGCTGATTGAAATCGTAAAACTGCTCAGGCAGTACTTCTTCGATCTTGTCGCGAATCCTTGAGTAGTCGCCCACATAGCTGTCCCAGTCCACCTTGGGATTGGGCGCAAGCGTCGCTTTGGCGATACCGGCAATGATCGCCACTTCGGAAATCAGATGTTTCGACGCAGGCTCGAGCATGCCGGTCGAGCCGTGCACCATCGACATTGAGTCCTCCACCGTAATGGTTTGCGCCACGCCGTTCTGCAGGTCGCGCTCCGAACGCGCCACGCACGGCAGCAGAAAGGCCTTCTGCCCATGTACCGTCGCACTGCGGTTGAGCTTGGTGTTCACCAGCACCGTCATTTTCAGACGGCTGACGGTCGGGCAGATCACATCGGTGTCTGGAATGGCACGGAAGAAATTGCCGCCCATGGAAATGAGCGCCTCCACCTCGCCACGCAGCAGGGCTTCGCAGGTCTCGGCCACGGCATGGCCTTTTTTTCGGGACGCTTCGAAACCGAACACCTTGCTCATGCTGGCCAGAAACGGTTCGCCGGCCTTTTCATAGATGCCCATCGTCCTGTCGCCCTGTACGTTGGAGTGTCCACGTACCGGGCAAGCGCCCGCACCGAGCTTGCCGATGTTGCCGCGCAACAGCAGCAGGTTGATGATCTGCTGCATGGCATCACCGCCACGCTTGTGCTGAGTGACGCCCATCCCCCAGCAGCAGATGACCCCCTTCGAGCGCTTATAAACCGCAGCCACCTCTTCGATGGCCTGACGCGTCAAACCAGAATGGCGCTCGATGATGTCCCAGGGCAACTGCCGGCAATAATCGGCGTACTGCTCAAAACCATGGGTGTGTCCTTCAATGAACGCCACATCGAGTACACGCGGCAGGTTTTCACGCTGCGCCACGTCATCGGCTTCGATCACGGCCTTGCAAACGCCTTGCAGGGCGATCATGTCGCCGCCGATCCTGACCTGATGGTACTGCGAGCTGATTTCCACCCCATGCAGACTGAGCATGTCGCGCGGGTCCTGCGGCGCCGCAAAACGTACCAGCGCCCTCTCCCGCAGCGGGTTGAAGGAAATGATGCTCGCGCCCCGGCGCGCGGCGGCGTGCAGCTCGGACATCATGCGCGGGCTGTTGGTCCCAGGGTTCTGGCCGATGATGAAAATCGCGTCGGCGTTCTCGAAATCTTCCAGCGTCGTGGTGCCTTTGCCGACCCCGATCGACTCGGGCAGCGCCGCTGTGGTGGTCTCATGGCACATGTTCGAGCAGTCAGGGAAGTTGGCCATGCCGTACAGGCGACCGAACAACTGATAGAGAAAGGCGGCTTCGTTTGACGTGCGCCCGGAGGTGTACAGCTCCAGCTTCCACGGATCGCTCAGGCCGCGCAGTTCTTCGCCGATCTCGGCGAACGCCTCGTCCCAGGTGACCGGCAGGTATTTGTCACTGGCGGCGTCGTAGCGCATCGGCTCGGTGATACGGCCTTCTGCTTCCAGCTGGTGATCGCTCCAGGTCGCCAGTTCGCTGACCGTATGCCGGGCGAAAAACTCAGGGGTCACGCGTTTCTTGGTCGATTCCCAGGCCAGTGCCTTGGCACCGTTTTCGCAGTATTCAAAGGTGTGCGGCTTCTTTGGGTCCGGCCAGGAGCAACTGGGGCAGTCGAAGCCGCCAGGCTTGTTCATGGACATCAGCGTGCGGTTGCCCTTGATCAGCACATGCTGGTGCAACAGGTGCTTGTTGACCGCACTGAGCGCGGGCCAGCCACCCGCCGGCGTGCCGTCGGTCTGTGATCCCTGAAGCGGGGCCTGGGAATTTTCCGATTCGGACATGGGGTGTGTTCTCTCTCATAAAGCCCGTGAAGGCATGAAGCTCGTGTGTCTGAGATACACGGGCTCAGAGAGAATTCGCCCGAGTCGACGAGCGTTGCCGACAGGGCGCGTCGGCAAGAGGTTCAGTCAGGGTCATACCCTGTTCAGGAGCGGTTCAGAAAAAGCTCAGGCCGACCTGAAACAGCCGCTCGACATCGCGAATGCACTTCTTGTCCACAAGGAACATGATCACATGGTCACCGGACTCGATCACGGTGATGTCATGGGCGATAAGCACCTGTTCGTCGCGGATCACTGCGCCGATTGCCGTACCGGTCGGCAGGTTGATGTCCTTGATCGCACGGCCGACGACCTTGCTGGATTTCGAGTCGCCGTGAGCGACGATCTCGATGGCTTCGGCTGCACCGCGTCGCAGCGAATGCACGCTGACGATATCGCCGCGGCGCACGTGGGCCAGCAGCGTGCCGATGGTTGCCAGTTGCGGACTGACCGCAACGTCGATTTCGCCACCCTGCACCAGATCGACATAGGCCGGGTTATTGATCAGCGTCATCACCTTGCGTGCGCCCAGACGCTTGGCCAGCAGCGACGACATGATGTTGGCTTCGTCGTCGTTGGTCAGCGCCAGGAACAGGTCGGTGTTGCCGATGTTTTCTTCCAGCAGCAGGTCGCGGTCCGATGAGCTGCCCTGCAGCACCACTGTGCTGTCCAGGTGCTCCGACAGATAGCGGCAGCGCGCCGGGCTCACTTCGATGATCTTCACCTGATAGCGGCTTTCGATGGCCTCAGCCAGGCGCTCGCCGATGTTGCCGCCACCGGCGATGACGATACGTTTGTAGTTCTCGTCCAGGCGCCGTAGCTCGCCCATCACGGCGCGAATATCAGCCTTGGCGGCGATGAAGAACACCTCGTCGTCGGCCTCGATGACCGTGTCGCCATTCGGCAGTATCGCCCGGTCGCGGCGATAGATCGCCGCGATGCGCGTTTCGACATTCGGCATGTGCGCTCGTAGCTGGCGCAGCGGTTGACCGACCAGCGCGCCGCCGTAGTAGGCTTTGACCGCGACCAGTTGCGCTTTGCCTTCGGCGAAGTCGATCACCTGCAGCGCACCGGGGTACTCGATCAGACGCTTGATGTAGTTGGTGACGACCTGCTCCGGACTGATCAGCACGTCGACCGGGATCGCGTTTTTATCGAACAGGCCTGCGCGTGTCAGGTACGCCGCTTCACGGATGCGCGCAATCTTGGTCGGCGTATGGAACAGCGTGTGGGCCACCTGGCAGGCGATCATGTTGGCTTCGTCGCTGCTGGTCACCGCGACCAGCATGTCGGCGTCGTCCGCGCCGGCCTGACGCAACACCGCCGGGTAGGAGCCCTTGCCCTGCACGGTGCGAATGTCCAGGCGGTCGCCCAGATCGCGCAACCGGTCGCCGTCAGTGTCGACCACGGTGATGTCGTTGGCTTCGCCCGCCAGATGCTCGGCCAGCGTACCGCCTACCTGCCCTGCACCCAGAATGATGATTTTCACGCGCTTACTCCCGCGCCGCCGCGATCTTGATCCGCGATCTTGATCAGTTTGGCGTAGTAGAAACCGTCGTGGCCGCCTTGCTGGGCCAGCAGCTGGCGACCGTGGGCTTGCTTGATACCCGCGGGCGGCTGTCCGGCCTGCCCGGCGATGTCCAGCTCTCTGGCCCCGGAGGTGCGCGCCAGAAACGCCTCGATGACGTCGGTGTTTTCGGTCGGCAGTGTCGAGCAGGTCGCGTACACCAGCATGCCGCCTACCTGCAGCGTAGGCCACAACGCATCGAGCAACTCGCCCTGCAAGGCCGCCAGCGCGGCGATGTCGTCTGCCTGACGAGTCAGTTTGATGTCCGGATGACGACGAATCACACCGGTCGCCGAGCACGGTGCGTCGAGCAGGATGCGCTGGAACGGTTTGCCGTCCCACCACTGCGCTGTCTCGCGTGCATCGGCGGCAATCAGCTCGGCATCCAGACCCAGGCGATCAAGGTTTTCACGCACGCGCACCAGACGCTTGGCTTCCAGATCCACCGCCACCACGCCGCTCAGTTGCGGCTGCACTTCCAGCAAATGGCAGGTCTTGCCGCCCGGTGCGCAGCAGGCATCGAGTACCCGTTGCCCGGGGGCCAGCTCCAGCAGGTCGGCGGCCAGTTGCGCGGCTTCGTCCTGCACGCTGATCCAGCCTTCGGCAAAACCGGGCAGCGAGCGCACATCGCACGGCTCGGCGAGGACGATGCCGTCCTGACTGAAGGTGCACGCACTGGCCTGCAGGCCGGCAGTGTTGAGCAGTTCGAGGTATTGATCGCGACGGTGATGGCGTCGGTTGACGCGCAAGATCATCGGCGGGTGCGCATTGTTCGCCGCGCAGATGGCTTCCCACTGCTCTGGCCAGGCGGCTTTCAGGGCTTTCTGCAGCCAGCGCGGGTGGGCCGTACGCACCACCGGGTCGTGCTCCAGCTCGATCAGCAGCGCCTCGCCATCACGTTGCGCATTGCGCAGCACGGCGTTGAGCAAGCCTTTGGCCCAGGGCTTTTTCAACTTGTCGGCGCAGCCCACGGTTTCGCCGATGGCGGCGTGGGCCGGAATGCGGCTGTAGAACAGCTGATAAAGGCCGACCAGCAACAAGGCTTCAACGTCGGCGTCGGCGGCCTTGAAGGGTTTCTGCAGCAGCTTGGCCGCCAGTGCCGACAGGCGTGGCTGCCAGCGCGCGGTGCCGAATGCCAGGTCCTGCGTCAGGCCACGATCACGCACCTCGACCTTGTCCAGTTGAGTCGGCAACGAGCTGTTCAACGAGGCCTTGCCGCTGAGCACAGCAGCCAGTGCCTTGGCGGCGGCCAGACGCGGGTTCATTGGCCCAGCACCGTGCCGATGGCAAATTTCTCGCGGCGGCTGTTGAACAGGTCGGTGAAGTTCAGTGGCTTGCCGCCCGGCAATTGCAGACGGGTCAGGCGCAGCGCGTTCTGCCCGCAGGCGACGATCAGGCCATCCTTGCTGGCACTGAGAATCGTCCCCGGCGCGCCCTGCCCTTCGGCCAGATCGGCGGCGAGGACTTTCAGGGTTTCTTCGTTCAGCGTGCTGTGGCAGATCGGCCAGGGGTTGAAGGCGCGGACCAGACGCTCAAGCTCATCAGCCGGACGTGTCCAGTCCAGACGCGCTTCGTCCTTGTTCAGTTTGTGGGCGTAGTTGGCCAGGCTGTCATCCTGAACCTCGCCGACCAGCGAGCCGTCCGCCAGACCGGCAATGGCCTGCAACACAGCAGGCGGACCGAGTTCGGCCAGGCGATCATGCAGCGTGCCGCCCGTGTCCTGCGCGGTAATCGGGGTGACGGCCTTGAGCAGCATCGGCCCGGTGTCCAGGCCCGCTTCCATGCGCATCACGGTCACGCCGCTCTCGGCATCACCGGCCTGCACCGCGCGCTGAATCGGCGCCGCACCGCGCCAGCGCGGCAGCAGCGACGCATGGCTGTTGATGCAGCCCAGGCGCGGAATATCCAGCACCACTTGCGGCAGGATCAGGCCGTAGGCGACGACCACCATCAAATCCGGTTGCAGCGCTGCCAGTTCAGCCTGCGCAGCAGGATCGCGCAGTGTGGGCGGCTGCATGACCGGTACGTCGTGTTGCAGCGCCAGTTGCTTGACCGGGCTGGGCATCAGCTTTTGTCCACGACCGGCCGGGCGATCGGGCTGGGTGTACACGGCAACGATCTGGTGAGGGCTGTCGAGCAGGGCCTTGAGGTGTTCGGCGGCGAATTCCGGGGTGCCGGCGAAGACGATGCGCAGTGGCTCAGTCATGGAGTTCTCATTATAAAAAAAGGCCTGTTCAGGCCTTTTGGGGTAACGACGGATCAGGCGTTGAGCTTGTGCTGCTTTTCGAGCTTCTTCTTGATCCGGTCACGCTTGAGGTTGGACAGGTAATCGACGAACAGCTTGCCGTTCAGGTGATCGCATTCATGCTGGATACAGATGGCGAGCAGGCCCTCGGCAACCAGTTCATAAGGCTTGCCGTCACGGTCCAGCGCCTTGACGCGGACCTTTTGCGGACGGTCGACGTTCTCGTAGAAGCCGGGAACCGACAGGCAGCCTTCCTGATACTGATCCATTTCATCGGTCAGTTTTTCGATTTCAGGATTGATGAGGACCATCGGTTCGCTGCGGTCTTCGCTCAGGTCCATGACGACCACGCGCTTGTGGACGTTGACCTGAGTCGCGGCCAGGCCAATGCCTGGCGCTTCGTACATGGTTTCAAACATGTCGTCGACCAACTGGCGAATGCCTTCGTCTACCATCGCCACAGGTTTGGCGATGGTGCGCAGGCGCGAATCGGGAAATTCGAGGATGTTTAGAATGGCCATATACGTAAGAGCTGCACTGTTAAGGTAAAGTCAATGTTGGGTGCCGGGCCCGGGAGTTCAAGGCAGGCAGCCCAGGACAGGACTCTAGGGTTCGCGTGAGGCAACATGATAAAGGGATTCACCGCATGAGGAAATCACTACTCGCCCTGCTGCTCCTGACTGCCAGCGGTCTTGCGCAGGCGCAAGTGCAACTCAGGGAAGGCTATCCGCAGAGCTACACCGTTGTCGCCGGGGACACACTCTGGGATATTTCCGGCAAGTTCTTGCGTGAACCGTGGAAATGGCGCGAGATCTGGCGGGCCAATCCGCAGGTCCATGATCCCGACCTGATCTACCCTGGTGACACCCTTGCGCTGACCTGGGTCGATGGTCAGCCGCGTGTGACGCTCAATCGCGGCGAATCGCGTGGCACCATCAAATTGTCACCGCGTGTGCGCAGTACGCCGATGGTCGAGGCCATTCCGAGCATTCCGTTGGGCGCGATCAACGCCTTCCTGATCAACAATCGGATTGTCGACAGCGTCGAGCAGTTCGAAAAAGCGCCCTACATCGTTGCGGGCAATGCCGAGCGCGTGCTCAGTGGCAACGGTGATCGCGCCTATGCACGGGGCGCGCTGGACCCGGCGCACAGCGTCTACGGCATCTTCCGTCAGGGCAAGACCTACATTGATCCAGAGACCAAGGAAGTACTGGGTATCAACGCCGATGATGTCGGCAGCGCCGAGGTGGTTGCCACCGAAGGTGACGTCTCGACCCTGATTCTGCAGCGCTCCACGCAGGAAGTGCGTCTGGGCGATCGTTTGTTCAGCAGCGAAGAGCGGGCTATCAACTCGACGTTTTTGCCCAGCGCTCCGCAGGCGCCGATAGAAGGTTTGATTCTGGATGTGCCACGCGGCGTCACTCAGGTCAGCGTGCTGGATGTGGTCACGCTCGACAAGGGCAAACGCGACGGCCTGACCGAGGGCAACGTGCTGGCGATCTACAAGACCAGCGAAACCGTGCGCGACCGAATCACCGGTGAGCTGGTAAAAATCCCCGACGAACGGGCCGGCCTGCTGATGGTTTTCCGTACCTACGACAAGCTTAGTTACGCCTTGGTCCTGCAAGCCAACCGATCTTTGGCCATCATGGACAAGGTTCGCAACCCGTAGACGCATGTTTCAGATCTGACACGGATTTGTGTGACGAACCAGACACTTATCAAATTGTTGTCAACAGAGTTATCCACAGGTTTGTGCATCATTCGGGATGCACGATGGATCAGGGACGATCTCATGCCATTGTTCGAAAATGCCCCCTCTTCGCCCGCAGAGCTGGAAGCGCGTTTGCGCATGCACCGCTTGCCCGAGATAGGGCCGAAACGCTTTTCCAGGCTGATCGAAGCCTTCGGTTCGGCCTCGTCGGCGCTCAGTGCGCCGGCCAGCGCATGGCGTGCACTGGGCATTCCTGGTGCCTGTGCCGAGGCGCGTCGTGATCCATTAGTACGTGATGGCGCCAGTGCCGCACTGGCTTGGCTGGAGCGTCCGGGCCAGCATTTGCTGATGTGGGACGACGCTGGCTACCCCGCATTGCTGGCGCAGATCGCTGATCCACCGCCGCTGATCTTCATTGCCGGCGACCCTTCGATCCTCGAGCGTCCGCAGTTGGGAATGGTCGGCAGTCGTCGCGCCTCCCGACCCGGGCTGGACACCGCCAGCGCTTTTGCGCGCAGCCTTGCGGCTGCTGGTTTTGTGATCACCAGCGGTCTGGCGCGAGGTATTGACGGCGCCGCGCATCAGGGCGCATTGGATGTCGGTGGGCTTACAATCGGCGTGCTTGGCACCGGGCTCGAAAAACTTTATCCACAGCAGCATCGCGCCCTCGCCGTGCAGATGGCGGCCCAGGGCGGCGCAGTGATTTCCGAGTTCCCGCTGGACGCCGAACCGCAGGCCAGCAACTTCCCGCGACGTAACCGAATCATCAGCGGCCTGTCGCTTGGCATACTGGTGGTCGAGGCCAGTGTCGCCAGCGGCTCGTTGATTACCGCGCGACTGGCCGCCGAGCATGGACGAGAGGTGTACGCGATACCCGGCTCGATTCATCACCCTGGCGCCAAGGGCTGTCATCAGTTGATACGTGACGGCGCGACACTGGTCGAGACCGTCGAGCACATTCTTGAAGGCCTGCAGCACTGGAAACGTGTTGCGCCCAGCGTCGATCCCGTCACGCAGGCGAAGCCTGCCCCTTGCGATCATCCACTGTTGGCGCTGCTGCACGCTGCACCGCACACCAGCGAGGGCCTGTCGGCGTCATGCGGCTGGCCGTTGCCCAAGGTATTGGCAGGCCTGACCGAGCTGGAACTGGACGGACGCATAAGCTGTGAAGCAGGACGATGGTTCGCCAGAGCGCCCTGAGGTTAAACTGCCGCCAGGATTCAGTGGAGAGACAAACAATGGTCAGCAGTTGGCGAGTGCAACAAGCCGCTCAGGATATTCGAGCCGGTGCGGTGATTGCCTACCCGACCGAGGCAGTCTGGGGGCTGGGGTGCGATCCATGGGATGAAGAAGCGGTCTATCGTCTGCTGGCGATCAAGTCACGGCCGGTGGAAAAAGGCCTGATCCTGATTGCCGACAACATTCGCCAGTTCGACTTCCTGTTCGAAGACTTCCCCGAATTGTGGCTCGACCGCATGGCCAGCACCTGGCCTGGGCCCAATACCTGGCTGGTACCCCATCAGAACCTGCTGCCCGAATGGATCACCGGCATTCACGAAACCGTGGCGCTGCGTGTTACCGATCACCCGACCGTGCGTGAACTGTGCGCGCTGGTCGGTCCGTTGATCTCCACCTCCGCCAACCCGGCGGGTCGCCCTGCCGCGCGTTCGAGATTACGCGTCGAGCAGTACTTCCGCGGGCAGATCGACGGGGTTCTCAGCGGCAGCCTGGGCGGGCGTCGAAACCCCAGCGTGATACGCGACATCGCGACCGCGCAGATCGTGCGCGCCGGCTGACGCTGGCGCACACAGCGCGGGTTCAGTGGTAGATCAAGGGATCAGAATGGTCGAGCCAGTGGTGCGCCGGGCCGACAGCTCGGTCTGCGCCTTGGCGGCGTCCTTCAGGGCGTACTGCTGAATGCCGTCGACCTTCAGCTTGCCGCTGGCGAGCATGTCGAACAGCTCGTCAGCCATGGCCTGCAGGTTCTGCGCATTGTTGGCGTAAGAGCCCAGCGTCGGGCGGGTGACATACACCGAGCCCTTTTGCGCCAGAATCCCGAGATTCACGCCCGAGACCGGCCCGGACGCATTGCCGAAGCTCACCACCAGCCCGCGTGGCGCCACGCAGTCGAGCGACGTCAGCCAGGTGTCCTGGCCCACCCCGTCGTAGACCACCGGGCATTTCTTGCCGTCAGTCAGTTCCAGCACGCGCCTGGCGACGTCTTCGTGGCTGTAGTCGATGGTTTCCCAGGCACCCAGCGCCTTGGCGTGCGCGGCCTTCTCCGGCGAACTGACCGTGCCGATCAGTTTGGCGCCCAGCGCCTTGACCCATTGGCAAGTCAGTGAGCCCACACCCCCCGCGGCGGCGTGAAACAGAATGATCTCGCCCGGCTTCACCTGATACGTCTGACGCAGCAGATACTGCACCGTCAGGCCCTTGAGCATCAGGGCTGCGGCCTGCTCGAAACTGATCGAGTCAGCCAGCTTCACCAGATTCGCTTCAGGCAGCACGTGCACTTCGCTGTACGCCCCCAGCGGCCCGGTGCCGTAAGCGACACGATCACCGACCTTGAAGCGCGTCACCTCGGCCCCCACCGCCTCGACCACCCCCGCCCCTTCTGCACCGAGGCCGGAAGGCAGCGACGGCGCCGGATACAGCCCGCTGCGGTAATAGGTATCGATGAAATTCAGGCCAATGGCCTTGTTACGCACCACCACCGCCTGCGGCCCCGGAGCCTCCGGCTCGAAATCGACATATTCAAGAACCTCGGGTCCTCCGACAGCGCTGAACTGGATACGCTTTGCCATGTGCTCTCTCCTTGATGGTTAAAACAAGCCACGAAAGCCCCATCGGACTCCATCCCCGGACCTTCGTCAACTGCCAGCCCGCGCCGCCGATGGTATGCTACGCGCCAATTTGCCTGCGCCTCTTTTGCTGCGGGGGCTCAGCCGTTTGACGTCAGCCGTAAGGGATCCTCATGAGTACCCGTACCGAGGCCGTAAAAGCCTACCTGCTCGACCTGCAAGACCGTATCTGCACTGCGCTTGAACAGGAAGATGGCAGCGCACACTTCATGGAAGATGCCTGGACGCGTCCGGCGGGCGGCGGTGGTCGCACGCGGGTGATCGAGAATGGCACGGTCATCGAGAAAGGCGGTGTCAATTTTTCCCATGTTTTCGGCAGCAATCTGCCGCCGTCTGCCAGCGCTCATCGGCCTGAACTGGCCGGGCGTGGTTTCGAGGCGCTGGGCGTTTCGCTGGTGATACATCCGCACAACCCGCATGTGCCGACGTCCCACGCCAACGTACGCTTCTTCATTGCCGAGAAGGAAGGTGAAGAGGCCGTCTGGTGGTTCGGTGGCGGTTTCGACCTGACGCCTTATTACGGCGTCGAGGAAGACTGCGTGCACTGGCACCGGGTTGCCGAGCGCGCCTGTGCGCCCTTCGGTGAGGATGTCTACCCGCGCTACAAGGCCTGGTGCGACAGTTACTTCCACCTCAAACATCGCGATGAACCGCGCGGTATCGGTGGTCTGTTTTTCGATGACGTGAACCAGTGGGATTTCGACACCAGCTTCGCCTTCATCCGCGCCATCGGTGATGCGTTCATCAATGCGTATCTGCCGATCGTCCGGCGGCGCAAGGCAGCGGCCTATACGGTGCAGCAGCGTGAGTTTCAGGAATTTCGTCGTGGTCGCTACGTCGAGTTCAACCTGGTGTATGACCGCGGCACGTTGTTCGGTCTGCAATCGGGTGGGCGTACCGAATCGATCCTCATGTCGCTGCCGCCGCAAGTGCGCTGGGGTTATGACTGGAAGGCCGCGCCGGGCAGCGAAGAGGCGCGCCTGACCGAGTATTTCCTGACCGATCGCGACTGGCTGGCGGAAAACTGATGGACCAGTACGTCGTCTTCGGTAATCCCATCGGCCATAGCAAGTCGCCGTTGATTCATCGCCTGTTTGCCGAGCAAACCGGGCAAACGCTGGATTACCAAACCTTGCTGGCACCGCTGGATGATTTCACCGCGTTCGCCCAGGCGTTTTTCCTGGTCGGGCGTGGCGCCAACGTCACCGTACCGTTCAAGGAAGAAGCCTGGCGCCTGGCCGACAGCCTCACCCAACGTGCGCAGCGCGCCGGGGCGGTCAACACCCTGAGCAAGCTCGACGACGGAACTCTGCTGGGCGATAACACTGACGGTGCGGGGCTGGTACGTGATCTGACGGTCAACTGCGCGCGCAGCCTGCGTGGTCAGCGCATTCTGTTGCTGGGCGCAGGCGGTGCGGTGCGTGGCGCGCTGGAGCCGTTGCTTGCGCAACAGCCCGCTGCGTTGGTGATCGCCAATCGCACGGTCGAGAAAGCCGAGCGACTGGCGCAGGAGTTCGCCGACCTCGGGCCGGTATTCGCCAGCAGCTTCGACTGGCTTGAAGAGTCGGTGGACGTGATCATCAATGCCACCTCGGCCAGCCTGGCCGGAGAGCTGCCGCCCATTGCGCCCAGCCTGATCCAGCCGGGAGTGACCTTCTGCTACGACATGATGTACAGCAACGAGCCCACTGCTTTTTGCCGTTGGGCCACCGAGCACGGCGCGGCGCAGGCGGTGGATGGTCTGGGCATGCTGGTCGAGCAGGCGGCAGAAGCCTTCCTGTTGTGGCGCGGCGTGCGCCCGGATTCAGCGCCTGTATTGGCGGAGTTGCGCAGATTGCTGGCTGCGGGTTGATCGGCTATCTGCGGACTATCGTGCCAATGCTCCGAGTTATACACAAGTCCGCTTTTGATTCTGCCCGAAGGCCGTGGAAGCGAACCGGGCGACGCTTCGCTTGTTCGCGAAGGCGGTATTTCAGATGATGTATTTTCGGCGATTATACCTGCCCTTTCGCGAACAAGTTCGCTCCCACGCCCTCCGGGCAGAAGCCAAATCTACGGGCTTATCGGGACCTTTGTAGAACGCAGAGCGTCGCGGCGATGAGTTACAACTCAATCCTCAAACAGAATCGGGCACTTCTCCGCCCCTTCCAGCTTGTGCAGTTCTTCGATTACCTGCGGCCTGGCATTGCGCAGGACCAGCACTCTGCCCTGGCGGCCCAGACGTCTGGCTTCCTGATGAAGCATCTCCACGCCTGAGTAATCGATGAAGTTGATCTGCTGCGCATCGATCACCACTCGCACACCTTCGGTACGTTGCAGGCGGGTCTGCAGGTAGTGGCTGGCGCCGAAGAAGATCGATCCGCCGACCCGCAGGACCTCCTCGTCGCCCTCGCGCCACTGCTGGACGCGCGGTTGCGAGGTGCGCTTGAGGTAGAAGAACAGCGAGGCCAGTACACCGGCGTAGATCGCGGTTTGCAGCTCCAGCAACAAGGTGGCCAGACAGGTCAGCGCCATCACGAAAAACTCGGCGCGGCTGACGCGGAACAGCGCACGAATGCCTCGACGATCCACCAGCCCCCAACAGATCAGCAGAATTGAGGCGGCCATGGCCGGGATCGGAATGTGCGATATCAACGAGGCACCGGCGACCGCAAACAACGCCACCCACAACGCAGAAAACACCCCCGCCAACGGCGAGCGCGCACCTGCCTCGTAACTCAATGCCGCACGGGTAAAAGACCCGGCTGACAGGTAGCCGGAGAACAGCGAGCCGACCATGTTCGACAGCCCCTGGGCACGCACTTCCTGATTGGCATTGAGCATCTGCTGCGAACGAGCCGACAGCGAGCGGGCAATCGACAGGCTGTTGACCAGCCCGAGCATGCCCACCGCCACGGCGGTCGGCAGCAGCTTGAGGATCAGCTCGAGGTCCAGCGGCAACGGGCTGAAGGGCGGCAAATGGCCGACGAAGGCGCTGACCACACGGACATGGCCGAACATCGCCGGCCACAGCCACACCAGCAGGCTGCTCGACACCAGTGCGATCAATAGCGTCGGCCAGCGAGGCACCAGAAGCTTGAGTCCGATGCCCAGTGCCAGGGTCAACAGACCGAGCATCAGCGAAGACAGATCGACTTCATGCCGATGCTCGAGCACGGCGCTCAGGCTTTTGAGGGCGGTGGTCTGACTCGGCAGATCGATGCCCAGCAGATTGGGCATCTGCCCCAGCGCAATCACCACCGCAGCGCCCAGCGTGAAACCCAGCACCACCGAATGCGAAACGAAATTTACCAGCGCACCGAAGCGCATCATCCCCAGCAACAACTGAAACACACCGGCGATGAAGGTCAGCAGCAGGATCAACATGATGTAGTCCTGACTGGCCGGGACGGCGAGCGGACTGACACTGGCATACAGCACGATGGATATAGCCGCAGTCGGCCCGCAGATCAGGTGCCAGGAAGATCCCCACAGACAGGCCACGAGGACTGGAACAATCGCAGCGTACAGACCGTACTCAGGCGGCAGCCCGGCGATCAGTGCGTAAGCGATGGATTGCGGCAGCGCCAGAATGGCGCCACTCAGGCCCACCAGCGCATCACGCCCGACGCTGGCGCGATTCTGCTGCGGCAGCCAGGCGAGAAAGGGTAGAAATTTATGGCGATTGAGCCAGCGCATCGGTCCCTCGGGTGAATTGAACGTAGAGGACGCAGAGCGTCCAGAACGGCACGCGGAGCATGGGCACGATAGTTGGCTGGCTATCGTTCCTCACGCTCCAGCGTAGGAATGCCTTGGGCGACGCTGCGCGTCACAGACCTTCGTCACGCAGCGCACTCAAGGCTTTACGCCTACAACCTGGCCTTCACCGCCGCCAGACCGTCCTTGCCATCAACGGTCTGTACGCCCTCCAGCCACTTGTCCAGCACCGCCGGGTTGGCCTTGATCCAGGCCTTTGCCGCCTCGCCGTTGCTGACCTTCTTGTTGACCACCTCGGCCATGATGCTGTTTTCCATGTCCAGGGTGAAGCTCAGATTGGTCAGCAGCTTGCCGACGTTCGGGCAGGCTTGAGCATAACCCTTGCGGGTCAGTGTAAAGACCGAGCCGGTGTCACCAAAGTATTTCTCGCCGCCCTTGAGGTAGTGCATGCCCTCGATCTGCACGTTCATCGGGTGCGGCGTCCAGCCGAGGAACACCACAAAGGCCTTTTTCTTCACGTTGCGATTGACCTCGGCAAGCATCGCGGTCTCGCTGGATTCCACCAGCTTCCATTTGCCCAAATCGAATTCGTTCTTCTTGATGATCTCCTGCAACGACAGGTTGGCAGGTGCGCCGGAACCGATGCCGTAGATCTTCTTGTCGAACTTGTCAGCGAATTTATTCAGGTCGGCAAAGTTATGCACACCCGCTTCCCAGACGTAATCCGGCACGGCCAGGGTGAATTCGGTGCCCTCCAGGTTTTTCGCCAGTTGCGTCACATCTCCGGTGGCCACGAACTTGTCGTAAAAGCCCTGCTGCGCCGGCATCCAGTTACCCAGAAACACGTCCAGCTTGCCGTCTTTCAAACCGCCATAGGCAATCGGCACGGCCAGGGTATCGACCTTGGGCTTGTAGCCCAGACCCTCGAGTACCACGCTGGTAATGGCGTTGGTGGCCGCAATGTCACTCCAGCCGGGATCGGCCAGCTTCACGGTACTGCAACTGGCGTCCTCTGCCTGCGCTGCAAGGCTGCCGAGGGTCATGACCGCGACCGCAACGGCTGTGGATAACTTCTTCATTGATGTACCCCTTTGGTTTTTTTGGTGTGGGCAGGGTCAAGGTTGCGGAAAACGTGCCTTGCGCTCCAGATCGTCCAGATCAATGTGGTTGCGCATGTACTGCTGACTGGCGTCGACCAGTGGCTGGTGATCCCAACTCTTCAGCTTGCCGGTTGCCAGCGATTTGGCGACGAAGCGCCTTCTGCGCTGACTGGCGAGCACCTGTTGGTGTATCGCCGGGATGTCCCACTTGGCCCGAGCTTCGGCCAGGAAGTCAGTGAACAGCTTTTCATGGGTGGGTGACTGGCTCAGGTCCTTCTGCTCTTTCGGGTCCTTCTTCACATCGAACAGCAGGCACGGGTCCTGTTCCGAATAGATGAATTTGTACGCGCCACGACGGATCATCATCAGCGGGCTGGTGGTGCCTTCGGCCATGTACTCGCCGAAGACCTCATCGTGCCCGCCCTTGCGTTTCAAATGCGGCATCAGCGAGCGTCCGTCCAATGGCAAACCGGCGTCCAGTTTGCCTTTGGCCATTTCGACGAAGGTCGGCAGCAAGTCGGCAGTCGACACCGACGCACTGACCCGTCCCGGCTTGAATTGCCCCGGCGCGTACACCACCAGCGGCACGCGGGCGGCCATTTCGAACCAGTGCATTTTGTACCAGAGGCCCTTCTCGCCGAGCATGTCGCCGTGATCGCCGGAGAACACCACGATGGTGTCTTCCGCCAACCCGACTTCATCGAGGGTCTGCATCAGTTTGCCGACGTTGAGGTCAATGTAGCTGCACGCACCGAAGTAGGCGCGGCGAGCATCACGAATCTTGTCGGTCGGCATGGGCTTGTCCCACAGGTCGTAGACCTTGAGCAGCCGCTGCGAATGCGGGTCCAGCGCGGCCTGATTGGCGTGCGGCGGCGGCATCGGGATCTCTTCATCGGCGTACAGGTCCCAGAACGGCATGGGAATGGTGTACGGATCATGAGGATGAGTCATGGAAACGGTCAGGCAGAACGGCGCATCACCGTCCTGGCGCACGTGGTCGTACAGATACTGCTGGGACTTGAACAGCACCTCTTCATCGAAGTCCAGCTGGTTGGTACGAATGCACGGACCGGCCTGCAATACCGAAGACATGTTGTGATACCAGCTTGGCCGCACGTCCGGCTCGTCCCAGTTGACCGACCAGCCGTAGTCGGCCGGGTAGATGTCACTGGTCAGGCGTTCTTCGTAGCCATGCAACTGGTCCGGCCCGCAGAAATGCATCTTGCCTGCCAGGGCGGTCTTGTAACCCAGCGCACGCAGGTAGTGGGCATAAGTCGGAATATCGGCCGGGAAGTCGGCTGCGTTGTCGTACGCACCGATCCTGCTCGGCAACTGGCCGCTGACCAGGGTGAAGCGCGACGGTGCGCATAGCGGGCTGTTGCAATACGCCGAGTCGAACACTACGCCGTTGGCAGCCATGCGGCTAAGGTTCGGCATCAGAATCGGGGACCGGGCGTAAAACGGCAACATTGGCGCGGCCATTTGATCGGCCATGATGAACAGAATATTTTTGCGCTTCATGTAATCGCTGCGTCCCATTGTGAAAAGTTATGCGAAAGTGCCGGGTATGAGAATGGAGTCCATACGTTTCAGGGTAAAGCCCATACACAGCAATGCCTAGGATAAGCCCAGCTAATGTTTGAATCTTTCGGCGATGTGTCACTTGACCTGCTGCGTGCCTTTGAGGTCGCGGCGCGCTTGCGCAGCTTCACAGCGGCAGCCCTCGAACTGGGCACGACACAGCCCGCTGTCAGCCAGCAGATCAAGCGCCTCGAAGAGCAACTCGCTACACGCCTGTTCGACCGCATCTACCGTGGCATCGAATTGACCGACGCCGGTGAAGTGCTGTTCAGCCATGTGCAGGCCGGACTGCAATCCATCGACAGCGGATTGATAGCGATCACCGAACACCATCAGCACGAAGTGCTTCAAGTGGCGACCGACTTCGCCTTCGCCGCCTACTGGCTGATGCCGCGTCTGCATCGTTTCCACAAGGTCAACCCGGACGTGGACGTCAGCCTGGTCACCAGCGAGCGTACCCACAGCATGTTACGCGCCGACATCGACGTTGCCGTGCTGTTCGGTGACGGGCGCTTCAAACAGGGCGAAAGCCACTGGCTGTTCAGCGAAGAGGTCTTCCCGGTGTGCAGCCCGCAATTGGTCGCCGGTCGCCAGACGCCGCTGCCCAACGACGCGCTGCGCGACTTCCCACTCCTGCATCTGCGTGGCGAAAGCATCAACCACTGGTTTGACTGGGCGGGTGTATTCCGCGCCCTGGACATCCCCCAGGCCCCCGCGCCCGGCCAGTTGCGCTTCGACAACTACACCCTGCTGATCCAGGCGGCCATCGGCGGACAAGGCATCGCCATCGGCTGGCGTCACCTGGTCGACGACCTTCTCGACCAAGGCCTGCTCTGCCGCCCTATCGCCGGCGCGGCGATTTCCGGCCAGGGCTATTACGTGGTCCTGCCCCAGCGCAAACGCCGCGTGCAGATCGTTCAGCAGTTCGTGGACTGGCTGGCCAGCGAGCAGGCGTTGAGCGGGGTTTCGCTGGCGGGTAGGCCATTGCCGTCGATTGCGGTTTAGGGACGCGGTGTTCAAGGTTGAATTAAATATAAGTTCGAAGCAACTAGTGGTTAGATAGGATATTTCTTACAAGTTTTACGGACGTAAGCGGGTTTACTTTTGTTCTCATATAGCATTACTTAGGTTGTGTATTAGATGGCGGCTGCATCTGGAATGACTTTAAGTTATGGCTTTCTCAAATAGACGTGTGTGACGCGATTTGATAATTTCAATCATCATGGATCCTGCTTAAAAGCGTATAAAGCGAGTATTTGAGATTTAACTTATAGATCAGTTTAAGTGCTCCTAAATAGAGCGCTTTGCCCATGCCGTATCAATACTGACCAGTTTATGGCATGCAGCGAGTGATCATAGGCCCAAAAATCTATATCAAATCAATAAGGCTGTGGAAGGCTGCTATGAGCTTTGCTTTTTACTATTTAAGATAATGGATGGATTTAACGTGCTTGGAAAAAAGAAAAACAATATTATGAGAGTTTTGCTGTTTGGCGCGCTATTGGGAAGTCAGCTTGGACATTCTGAAGAGTTAGAGCCTACGCCGTATGATTTAGCACCGAAGAAAAATCGTGGTCTGGTTTCTAATGCGGTTGACAGCGTTGACCCTTGGTCCGGGAATCTCAAAGTCAGTCATATTGATTTAAGTATTCCTGGGACGGCAGGCATGGATATCAATATTCATCGAAGCTACGACCTACAGCGTTTAACCGCCGGGCTTGCTGCGCCATATAGGCAAAGTACGGAATGGACCGCTTTAGGACCCGGTTGGACAATTGCGGCAGCGCCGAAGATTTATCATGCCACCAATTATCATCTTCGTGATCGTAGCGGGACACCTAACTATTACATGAACTCAACTTTTCAGTTGTGTAACAATCAAGGTGAACGTCCCAGTGCCCGATTTAATTTAAGACTTCCGGATGGTAGTAGCGAAAAATTTTATCGTGTTGCACCTTATGAAGACAGAACCAAATCAAATTGGCGTTTACGTTGCGATTCAATGGTGCTTACGCTAACGTCGCCATCTGGAATTAGGTATGACATGGGGCGTGCCGATGTAGATATGAAATTTAGTGCTTCAGTTACATCGTTTCCTATGGAAGATCCAGATTTTACAGAATCTATTTTTCTGACAAAAAAGGCAACTGACCTTAATGGTAACTGGATTGCTTACGACTATACTCAATTTGGCCCCCCTTTAAGCGTTCCAATTTCAGGGAGTGTTTATATTGACCACTGTCTTCAAACCAACCTTGAAGACGCCGCCAACTGCGAAAAGTCCGATATGCTTTTATCTAGGATAACGTCCAGTGACGGCAGAGCTGTTGATTTTAATTACGACCCTGCGACAGGCCGCCTTCTTTCGCTGGTCGATAATAATCAGCGCATGGTTCAGTATGGATACACCGCGAAAGACCATCTGAACTCTCAGGCCCTGTCTCAGGTAACTGGACCTACTGGAGAAGTCTGGAAGTATGCCTATCACCCTGGAGAATGGTTTCAGATAGCAGTTTCCAATGAAAGTTATGCGAATGATCAAAGAGCCGCCGCTCGCAAACTTATATCGATTGAGCAGCCCAGCGGTGGAAAAACGACATATGAATACTCATATGTGGATCTAGAAGGCCGCCTTGGTGGAGGCTTTGTCTGGTCGCGTTTCGAGCGTATAAGCCGCAAAGTTGATGCAGCCGGAAATCACTGGGCTTATGCCTATAATCGTGGAAATATTGGACAATACGATAGTACAGTTATCACCGGGCCGGATGGCACAACCCTCCATGAGTTTATTGGCCCTGGATACAGTATTGCTACAGATGGAAACACTATAAATAATACCGTGTGGAGTATAGGAAGTCCGGTTAAAATTACCCGACCGGACGGGAGTTATGAAACATACAAGTGGCAGCAACGGTTTATTTCGCATGGAAGAGAATATGTGTTTGAACTCGGTGTAGTCACGGACGATACAATCTGGGCAGCTGACCTTCAAGAGCGAACTTTTGTCCGTGATGGCGCAACCTACAGTAGTCACTACTCTAACTACGATGCTTATGGCAATCCTGGAATATTGACTGAAACAGGTCCTAATAGTGATGGTCGAACTACCACGCTGACTTGGTATAATAATACTGATAAATGGATAATAGGTCGCCCTATAGATCAGATGTCACCTGATAGTTCTGTACATCGTATCTACGATGAGAACGGTAAGCTAATCAATTACAATCGCGATGGTGTTGCGACTGCGTATACCTACGATGCTCAAGGTAATCAAGCGACGCAAATTCGCCCGGGTGATCGTCATTACAGCTACATGAATTATAAACTCGGTACTCCGCAAACTGAGGTTCAGCCAGAGGGTATTACTATTTCGCGTGCAGTCGACGACGCTGGCAATGTTACCTCTGAGACCAACGGTGAAGGCCACACAACACACTACGAATACGACAGGTTGAATCGCGTAACCTCTATCACTCCGCCGCAAGGCGCTGGTCAAAAAATAATATACACACCCACCAGCAAGACAAATCTGCGCGGCAATCTGTCCGAGATAGCTCAATATGATCTGTCTGGTCGTGTCTCCAGTATTGTTAGAGGTGATATAACAACCACCTATGCGTACGATGCCTATGGCCGCGTAACGTTTACTTCAGACCCTAACTCAAGTATGGGAACCAGTTATCAGTATGATGCGCTGGGTCGCGTCATTCGGATCACCCATGCGGACGGTACCTACCAGAGCACTGCCTACGGTTTTGCCCACAAAGTCATAACTGACGAACGAGGCAATTCCACTACTTATAACTATCGTGGCTATGGCGACCCCGAAAAATTGTCTCTGATGTCATTTCAGCCGTCGGATCCGGCAGCCAGTATAACCTTGACTCGAAATGGTCGCGAACAAGTGACGTCGGTTACACAAGGCAATTTCACACGCCATTACGGCTATAACGCAAATGGTTATTTGATCTCGGTCAGCAATCCCGAAACGGGAGACACCGTCTACGGTCGAGACATTGCAGGCAATATGACTTCAAAGCAGGTGGGGCAGTCAGATGTTACAACGTACACATACGACGGGCAGAATCGACAAACTGCAATCGATTATGCGCAAGGCACTCCCGCTATCAAAAATACTTATGATAAACAAAATCATCTGCTAATAGCGGACAGCAGTACGGGTATTCGAAGCTTTACATACAATCCTGCAGGGTTCGTCATAACGGAAAGCCTTTCTATTGAAGGTAAGCTGTTTGAGCTTTCTTATGGCTACGATGAAAATGATCGGCTGAAAAGCCTCACTTATAATCCGTCTGGTCGCATAGTTGAATATGCGCCAGACGTATTAGGCAGGCCCACAATGGTATCGGGCTACGTTAGCAATATTGCTTATTGGCTGAACGGTATGATTAAACAGGTCATCTATGCCAACGGTGCGGCGGTCAGTTACGAACAAAATAGTCGTCTCTGGCCAGCTTCTTTCAACATTACCTCACCCGCTGGAGTCGATTACCTGAAAAGCATGTACGACTATGATGGTGCGGGTAACTTGTTGACCATCAGGGACGGCGTGGACAACAGCATGGACCGTACCCTTGCTTACGACAGCCTTGATCGTTTGGTGAGTGCTGATGGTTTCTGGGGGGGAGGAACCCTCGCCTACGACGGTGTAGGAAACTTGACCCAAAAAACGTTTGGCGATTCAAGCCTGAACTATAACTACGATATACAAAACCGCCTGACTTCTGTCGATGGACCGCGCATTGATAGTATAAACTACGATGCTTATGGCAACGTCAGCAGTAGTGCTGACAACGCTTACCTTTATAATAATGTTCCCAATCTTGTATGCGTTAACTGCGCGAGTCCCGACAAAAAAGTTGAATATCAGTACGATGGTTTGAATCAACGCAGTTCCGTCAGTTCTGCGGGCAACAAAATATACGAGATGCAAGATGCCGATGGAAGGTTACGGATGGAACTCGAGGGAGACAAGCTAACCGAGTATTTCTATTTGGGTGACCAGCGCATTGCACAGCAGGTAAGCCCATGATCGGGTGTCAAGGAAACCGAACCATGCAAATTATAAAAAAGCTATTTCGCAAAGTCAGTGTCGCGATGCTGGCACTCGTGGTGACTCATGCCGCTTCGGCAAATACCGTTACCTATTTTCATAATGATATATCCGGCAGCCCTATGGTTGCGACCGATGAAACTGGCAATCTACTCTGGAAGGAAAGTTATAAACCGTATGGAGAAAAACTAAACCAAACGAGTCCAGTCAGTAGCAACAAGGTCGGTTTTCATGGAAAAGTATTTGACGATAATACCGGCCTTTCTTACATGGGGGCACGGTATTACGATCCCCTGCTCGGTCGCTTCATGGGTGCTGATCCGGTCGACTTTCAGGAAAGTAATCTGCATAGCTTTAATCGATATGCTTATGCAAATAATAATCCATATAAGTTTTCTGATCCTAGCGGTTTGTACGCTGACCTCATTATCGAGACGATGAGCTTAGCGGTGGGGATGGCCAGTTTTCATCAGAATGTAAAAGAGGGGAATTATGGTGCTGCTGCCTTAGATGGTGTCGGTATCGCTGCAGATGGGGTACTCGCTGCGATTCCCATGGTACCTGGAGCAGCAGGTTTGGCCATTCAGGGAGCACGAGGGCTGGAAAGGGCATCCGATATACGTCCGCATGTCGACACCGCTACATCATCCGCAGCTCCTGACTTCTTGATATCACCGAATGGTACTGTTTTTCCTGTACCCAAGGGGGCGACGGGCCCATCGCCTAATATGAATCGTGCAGGAAATATCACAGGTTCTGCTTTTATTAATGGTAAAGGTGGTGATAATGGTCAAGTTAGTGTGTTGCGCCTCATGAATCCGACACGTCCAATAGGTAAGAGCCCAGGTTATAAAAATGGTTATATTAAGTATACTAATAAAATGGGTCAAGGCGTCGATCCTTACACGGGACGGACTTTGTCGCACTCCAAAAATCATTTCCCGATTGAATAATGGAGTATTATGATGAGCGTACTTGCCAGCATCATTGGAAGTAATGTTTTGACCGCGTGTAGAGTGCATGACTATATTCAGATTTTCTTTGCTGAAGACGTTATATTAAATATAAATAACTCATATTGTATTCTTGGCTCGACAGTGGAAGGTCTACGGGGGAAAAAGCTAATAGATTTTTCAGAAAGCGAGCAAGAGATTGAGCTGGTTTTTGAAGGCTCAGCAAAAATTAGAGTTGATATGAGTCCGAATGGTTTTCATGGCCCGGAGGCTATGGAGCTTTTGAGACCAGGATTTCCTCTGGTCATATGGGATTAGCACGTCTTGGTTTAAGAGACATGGGCTTGTATCTCTATGTACAAGCTCTGTTTTGCTAGCCGCAAATGGGTTACGAGTTTCTACGCCGCGTCTAGAGGAATAGTCGGTGAAGATGAATTCTTGTATACGTCGATATGGACTGGTACTAAAAACCGATGGACTTCTACGAAAGTGCGGTTACGAAATAAATGTTCAGATTTATGGTGAGGATTTAGAGGTGCTTGCAATTGAGCTTGTTGAGGCAGTTGCCCGCTATCTCGAAACGGAATATGAAATTTTACCAAATGAAACTTTAGGCTATGGCTCATGGATAACAAAAATCCAGCTCAATGATTGTCAGGAGCTAATGTTCTTTGAGCAAGTTCCTTTAACAGGCGACTATGTGCTTGGAATTACGACTACTCTAAAAATATGGGTCGAGCAGCATGCGATATGCGCAAAAATGTGCGTCAAGCATTCCGTCCCACTTCACGATCAGCTGATAGTCATTTCTGATGGTGTGTTCGAGGGCGACGCCGTTGAGGGCGTTCGTTATCCGTCGCCCGAGCATATGTCTGGCTGGTGGATAACCACAGACCGGTATAACGGCGATACACAAACGCTAAAGACGGTTCACGCACACCATGTGGCAGAGCATCGTCCTGACCTTGTGAAGTTTTTAGCCTTGCCCTTTGGTTACCGGTTCCATGAGGCAAGCGGTGATGTATGGAAAGATAAAAATCAGACGGATATATAGCTACTTCGATAATTTTTCAATATGAGCGATGGGTGGGGGATGTCAATTTTCTTAGCAGCCCCCGCTTTGAGCGAAAGGAGATGTTATGAGTCTATGGGATATTTTAGTAGAGGCTACGATTGATTCGATTCATGTATTTTCAACCGAAAAAGAAATTCGCATACACGTGACAAGTCCGTGGCAAGGCAAAAAGCGTTATCAAAATAATTGCTAAGGGTGTCGATGATTTTAGCCTGAATGGTATGAGGGTTTTGAATATTGTCGACCGCGTAAATTTTCTCGATGTCAGTAACGATCAAGAAATCGAAGCTGCACATTGTTTGTTTTTCCTGATGAAAGGACGCGATCCTCAATCAGACGACTTAAACAGCGCTGGCTTTTTACAGAACTGGACCTCGTTCGCACCGGCAAGCTTGTATTGTTTGAGCTCGAGGCTGTCTGCGGTGCAGCGTGTATTTTATTGGCAAAGAGCGTCGTTTTGGAGCCGCTCGATGCTGTGAGATTTCACACGTAAGACGGCTATGAGGCTTTCTCCACCATCATGCAGGACCTACTATCGGTCTACACACGAGAAAAAATGATCAAGGCTGACGACACACCCGCATCAGTCAGGCCTTCAGCCGAGAAAGGAGCCTCTAAAGCAATGCAAGACATCCACGGCTACCACGCTCACATCTATTTCAACGCCCAAACCCTCGATCAGGCGCGAGCGTTGTGCGAAGCCGCGACCGAGAAATTTGCCGTGCAGATGGGGCGCGTCCATCAAAAGCTGGTTGGGCCGCATCCGGACTGGAGTTGTCAGTTGGCGTTCGGGCATGAGCAGTTGGCTGACGTTACGTTGTGGCTCGCGCTGAATCGCGATGGGCTGGTGGTGTTTCTGCATCCTCTGACGGGCGATGAGCTGCGCGACCATACCGATCATGCCATCTGGATGGGCGCGGTCAGGCCTCTGAATTTGAGCTCGCTGGCTGGCTGATAGCCAGCTTCCTGGCCATTTTCCTTCTGCGGTTACTAGCGCATCCATCGTTGAAAAGATCGATGTAAGATAGCTCCGCTGAAAAATGACCGCTAGGTCCGTTACAGCGCAAACTTCCACAAGATGGTCATGCATACGCTTCAACATGATAATTCGCCTGCTACGGGCGGCTTGAATCGAATGCTGAAAGACCAGAATAGAGGATCATCAGAAATGCCGGATCTACTCATCGACGGTAAGACACTTCACTATTCCGACCAAGGCACCGGCCCGGTGGTATTGCTCGGTCACAGCTATCTCTGGGACAAGGCGATGTGGAGTGCGCAGATTGATACGCTGGCCAGCCAGTATCGGGTGATCGTGCCGGATCTGTGGGGTCATGGCGATTCCAGCGGGTTTCCTGAGGGCACTCGCAATCTCGATGACCTGGCGCGGCATGCGCTGGCGCTGCTGGATCATTTGAATATCGAGCGTTGCAGCATCGTCGGGCTGTCGGTTGGCGGTATGTGGGGCGCAATCGCTGCACTGCTCGCGCCAGAGCGCATCACCGGGCTGGTGCTGATGGACACCTATCTGGGCAAAGAGACCGAGGCCAAGAAAGCCTACTATTTTTCGTTGCTCGACAAGCTGGAAGAAGTTGGGAGCTTTCCTGAGCCGCTGCTGGATATTGTCGTACCGATCTTCTTCCGTCCCGGGATTGATCCGCAGTCGCCTGTGTACACGTCGTTTCGTGCAGCGCTTGCTGGCATGAATGCCGAGCAGTTGCGTCAGTCCGTGGTACCGCTGGGAAGAATGATTTTCGGTCGTGATGACCGGCTCGGGTTGATCGAACAGCTGAATGCCGACACCACGCTGGTGATGTGTGGTGATGCAGACATTCCGCGCCCGCCCGAGGAGACGCGTGAAATGGCGAACCTGATCGGCTGCCCTTACGTGCTGGTGCCTGAGGCAGGGCATATCGCCAATCTGGAAAATCCGGATTTTGTGTCAGGGGCGCTGATGACGTTTTTGGCGCGGGTTAACCAGAAGCAGGGTTGAGCTGAGCCGCGCCTTCAGGGACGGATGCAGACCCTCCGGAGCGGCGCTACCACGCTGTAGTGCTCACTTTTATACACAGAGCCGGGAATGCAGCGCTTTCAGGCTTCTGCCCGAAGGGCGTGGGAGCGAAGCGTCGCCCGGTTCGCTTCCACGGCCTTCGGCCAGAATCAAAAGCGGACTTGTGTATAACGATGAGGAATGCCTTGCGTGACGCTCCGTGTCACACGTTTGCGCGTCGCCGCGCATTCAAGGACCTCAGCACCCCATCAATTCAACACACCATCCAGAATCGCGTACACAACCCCCGAACCCACGGCGATCAGCACGACGTCGGTGCCCAGGCGGCGCCATTCGTAGCCGTCATACTGTGGCAGGTATTGCAGCGAGCGGCTGTCCAGGCGTTTGCCGTAACCAGGTGGCAACGGACGGCCCTTGGCGATGTGTACGCCCGGCGGCAGTGGCTGGCCCCGGCCGATGACGTCGCGGTGTTGCTGGAAGGTCTCGCGTACCGGGCCGAAATCCTGCGGTGGGCGGTTGCCGCCGCGGTTGTCCTGATGCGCCTGTCTGCCTGGCGGGTTGGCCGGGCCTTTGTCGGGACCCCTGCCATTGTCATTGCCCGGTCCACGGTCATTGCCACGCTCGTTATGCCCGCCATTGTTCTGCGGCCCCGGCTGTTGAACGCCACGGTTGTCGTCCGGGCCATCACCACGCTGATCAGGTGGTGCAGCTTGCAGCAGCGGACTGGCGCTAATCATCAAGATACCCAGTCCGGTGATAAAACGGTTTGGCAGTTTCATGGTGCTTCCTCGGCTTCACGCGATGCAGCAAAAAGGGGTTCATGACGTTGGTCATGAACCCCTTGTGTCTTGCTACATAGAGCCGCCGCTCAGGCTTTGATTCCTCTGTATCAGAAACTTTACCCTCAGCAACGAGCGCTACGTACGCCCTCGGCCAGTGCCGCGCACAGCGTCAGTACGCCGTCGATGGCGTGCTCCGGCGACTCGGCGCTGGCGATCTTGTCGACGAAGGCCGAGCCCACGACCACGCCGTCTGCCAGACGCGCAATCGCCGCGGCCTGCTCGGGGGTGCGGATACCGAAACCGACGCTGATCGGCAGGTCGGTGTGGCGGCGCAAGCGAGCGATGGCCTCAGTGACGTGCTCGGTGGTGGCCGAGCCAGCACCGGTCACACCGGCAACCGACACGTAGTAGACGAACCCGGAGCTGCGCTCCAGCACACGCGGCAGACGCGCATCGTCGGTGGTCGGCGTGGTCAGACGGATGAAGTCGATGCCGGATGCCTGTGCAGGCGTCGCCAGCTCGGCGTCGTGCTCGGGTGGCAGGTCAACGATGATCAGACCGTCAACGCCTGCTTCTTTTGCCTGCGCCACGAAGGCTTCGACGCCAAAGCGGTGGATCGGGTTGTAGTAACCCATCAGCACAATCGGTGTGGTTTGATCGTCGACACGGAACTCGCTGACCATCTGCAGAGTTTTCTGCAGGGTCTGGCCAGCGTCCAGAGCACGCAGCGTCGCCAGCTGAATCGCCACGCCGTCGGCCATCGGATCGGTGAACGGCATACCCAGCTCGATCACGTCAGCACCTGCAGCAGGCAATCCTTTCAGGACTTTCAGCGACGTGTCGTAGCCAGGGTCACCGGCGGTGATGAAGGTGACCAGCGCCGCACGACCTTCGGTTTTAAGCTGGGCGAAACGATGTTCTAGACGGCTCATACCAGCTGCTCCTGAGTGTGTTCGGCGGCGGCCATGTGGTTCATGACGGTTTGCATGTCTTTGTCACCGCGCCCGGACAGGCACACGACCATCAGGTGGTCATCGCGCAGGTTGGTCGCGCGCTTCATGGCTTCGGCCAGGGCGTGAGCGGTTTCCAGCGCCGGGATGATGCCTTCGAGCAGGCAGCACTGATGGAAAGCGTCCAGCGCTTCATCATCGGTAATGCTGACGTATTCGACGCGCTTCACTTCGTGCAGGAATGCGTGTTCCGGGCCGATGCCTGGATAGTCCAGGCCGGCAGAGATCGAGTGCGCATCGGTGATTTGTCCGTCGCCGTCCTGCAGCAGGTAGGTACGGTTGCCGTGCAGCACGCCCGGTACGCCGCCGTTCAGGCTGGCCGCGTGCTTGTCGGTGCTGACGCCATGACCGCCCGCTTCAACGCCGATGATTTCCACGCTGGCGTCATCCAGGAACGGATGGAACAGGCCCATGGCGTTGGAACCGCCACCGACACAGGCGACCAGGCTGTCCGGCAGGCGACCTTCCTTCTCCAGCATCTGCTCTTTGGTTTCCTTGCCGATGATGGCCTGGAAATCACGGACCATCGCCGGGTAAGGGTGCGGTCCTGCAACGGTGCCGATCAGGTAGAAGGTGTCTTCAACGTTGGTCACCCAGTCACGCAGCGCTTCGTTCATCGCATCTTTCAGGGTGCCGGTGCCGGAAGTGACCGGAACGATTTCAGCGCCCAGCAGCCTCATGCGGAACACGTTGGCCTGCTGACGCTCGATGTCGGTAGCACCCATGTAGATCACACAAGGCAGGCCGAAACGTGCAGCAACGGTAGCAGTGGCAACGCCGTGCATGCCGGCGCCGGTTTCGGCGATCAGGCGTTTTTTGCCCATGCGCTTGGCCAGCAGCACTTGGCCGATGCAGTTGTTGATCTTGTGCGCGCCGGTGTGATTGAGCTCTTCGCGCTTGAAGTAGATCTTCGCGCCGCCGCAGAACTCGGTCAGGCGTTCAGCGAAGTACAGCGGGTTCGGACGGCCCACGTAATCGCGCTGGAAGTAGGCCATTTCCTTGATGAATTCCGGATCTACCTTGGCCGCTTCGTACTCGCGGTTGAGGTCGAGCACCAGCGGCATCAGGGTTTCAGCCACGTAGCGGCCGCCGAATGAGCCGAACAGGCCGTTGGCGTCGGGGCCGCTGCGGAAATTGGTCTGGGTCATGAAGTGCTCCAGTTGCAGTATTGGGCGAATAGGTTGAGCCGTATTGGCAATGGGTCCACTTTAACCAGCGCAAGGCCGGATGAAAACCGATAAGATCGCTGCAACCTGTCAGGAAAACTCACAGATCATGAGCCGCGACCTCCCTCCCCTCAATGCATTGCGCGCCTTCGAAAGCACTGCCCGGCTTGGCAGTGTCAGTCAGGCGGCGGAACAGCTGAACGTCACACATGGCGCTGTCAGTCGCCAATTGAAAGTGCTTGAAGAGCACCTGGGTGTAAGCCTGTTCAGCAAGGACGGACGAGGCTTGAAACTCACAGATGCAGGTATTCGTCTACGCGATGTCAGCGGCGAGGCGTTCGACCGGCTGCGCGGCGTGTGCGCAGAGCTGAGCAAGGGCAGCGCAGATGCGCCGTTCGTGCTGGGGTGCTCGGGCAGCCTGCTGGCGCGCTGGTTTATCCCGCGCTTGAGCCGCCTGAATGCCGAGCTGCCGGACCTGCGTCTGCACTTGTCGGCAGGCGAAGGTGATCTTGACCCGCGTCGGCCAGGGCTTGATGCCCTGCTGATCTTTGCCGAGCCGCCGTGGCCGGCAGACATGCAGGTATTCGAACTGGCAAGCGAGCGGATCGGACCGGTGTTGAGCCCACGCTTCGCGCGATTCGAGCGGCTGTGCGATGCACCTGTCGAGGCGCTGCTGGAAGAATCATTGCTGCAAACCACATCGCGTCCGCAGGCGTGGCCAAGCTGGGCGCAGCAGAACGGTATCGACCCGCAGTCATTGCGTTACGGGCAGGGTTTCGAGCATTTGTATTATTTGCTGGAGGCGGCCGTGGCGGGCCTTGGCATCGCGATTGCGCCGGAACCTCTGGTCATCGATGACCTGAAAGCCGGTCGCCTGGCTGCGCCTTGGGGATTCAGTGAAACCCCGGCGCAGCTGGCGCTTTGGGTACCCAGACGTGCGGCCGATGGACGGGCGCAGCAGCTTGCTCAGTGGTTAAAAAATGAGCTGAAGCGGTCCGGGGAACCGATCAGAAACTGATCAGTTACCGCGCTTGAACAGCATGTAGGCAGCGATCAGGCCGATGGCACCTACCGCAACGCCAGCGGTGGTCCAAGGGTGTTCCTGAGCGTAGTCACGGGTTGCCAGTGCGTTTTCGCGGGTTTTCTCTTTGACGTCTTCGTAGACATCGCTGAGCAGGCTGCGCGAGTGGCTCAGCGCGCTTTCAGCGTTGGCTTTCAGATTCTTCAGAGTCTTGCGCGACTCGTCGGTAGCATCGGCTTTCAGGCCCTCGAGGGACTTCAGGAGGCTCTCGATTTCAGCTTCCATACTCTGCAACGAGGCTTTGCGAAGTGACGTAGTAGCCATGGTGTTTCTCCTGCAATGATGAGTGGGCGTGTTGTTTCGGACTCCGGGCTTTTTGGAAAGTGCGATGGGATTTTTGCAAAGGTCTGAACTTTTGCGCGCCTTCCCCTGACAGAAGCAGGGAGCGCGCGCTATATCGCGTCTTTTTCAGACCTCAGGAGAACTGCCATGTCGGATCATCACACGTACAAGAAAGTTGAAATCGTAGGCTCTTCCACGACCACCATCGAAGACGCCATCAACAATGCCCTGGCTGAAGCCAGCAAAAGCCTCGATCTGATGGAATGGTTCGAAGTGACCGAGACCCGCGGCCATATCGAAAACGGCAAAGTCGCGCACTTCCAGGTGACGTTGAAAGTGGGCTTCCGCATCACCAACAGCTGAGGGTGATCTGAACCTTTCGGCTGGCCCATTGCCATAACTTGCGCTACACGCAGATGTGGCCACGCGTTCGCTGTGTGGGCGTGGGGATTTCAATGGGCGCCTGTTCCAATGGCGTCTTCATTTGGCCGGACGAGAGGGATTACCCATGAAGAAGTTTTTGTTGGCTGTAGGCTTGCTGAGCATTGCAGGCACTGCCCTCGCGGCAGGCAAGCCATGTGAAGAGTTGAAAAGTGAACTCGATGCAAGACTCCAGGCGAAGGGCGTAACGTCCTACACGCTGGAAGTGGTCGAGAAAGGCAGCGCAGAGGCCGGCAAGGAAGTGGTCGGCACCTGCGAAGGCGGCACCAAGGAAATCGTTTACAAGCGCGGTTGATTGCCAACCGGGCTCGGCTCAGGCCGGTTTGCCCGGTTAATCCCGTTTGCAGGTTTCACGAACAGAATCGCCCCGGACTGTCATCCAGTCCGGGGCGATTCTGTTTGTGGCTGCTTTTCCCGATTCGGAAAATCGCTTAGCCGTGTGCGACCTGCGCGAGGATCTCGTATGAGCGCAGTCGATCCTCGTGCTCGTACATGTCGCAGGTGAAGATCAACTCATCAGCGTCGGTCTGCTCGAGCAGCACATCCAGTTTGGCGCGGATCTTGTCCGGGCCACCCACCATCGCCAGCCCGAGGAAGCTTGCTACGGCCTCACGCTCGTGTGGCAACCACAGACCGTCCATCGATTCGACAGGCGGACGCTGCATCAGGCTGTGCCCACGCATCAGCGCCAGAATGCGCTGATAGACCGATGTCGCCAGGTATTCGGCATGCTCGTCCGTGTCGGCTGCCGACAGGGGCACGCCGAGCATTACGTAAGGCTTGTCGAGCACTTCCGATGGCTGGAAGTGATTGCGATACACGCGAATCGCCTCGTGCATGTAACGCGGCGCAAAGTGCGAGGCGAAGGCATACGGCAAGCCGCGCATGCCTGCCAGCTGGGCGCTGAACAGGCTCGAGCCGAGCAGCCAGATCGGCACGTTGGTGTTTGAACCGGGTACGGCGATCACTTTTTGATCAGGCGTGCGCGGGCCCAAATATTCCATCAGCTCGGTGACATCATCCGGAAAATCATCGGCACTGCCGGAGCGCTCGCGGCGCAAGGCACGCGCAGTCATCTGGTCGGAGCCCGGTGCGCGGCCCAGTCCCAGGTCGATGCGACCTGGATACAGGCTGGCCAGGGTGCCGAACTGCTCGGCAATCACCAGCGGCGCGTGGTTAGGCAGCATGATCCCGCCCGCCCCGACACGAATGGTCGACGTGCCGCCTGCCAGGTAGGCGAGCAGCACCGCGGTCGCTGAACTGGCGATGCCGTCCATGTTGTGGTGTTCGGCCACCCAGAAGCGGTTGTAACCGAGCTTTTCGACATGCTGGGCGAGGTTGAGCGAGTTGCGCAGCGATTCGGCGGGCCCTTTGTCATGGCGCACGGGCACCAGATCAAGGGTGGAAATTTTTACATCTGCCAGACGTTTCATAGGCCGGGGGAGCTCCTCGAATTGTGATGGGCCGGCTGCTGGAGCTGCCCACGATGAAACAGCAGTGCGGGCGCAAGTCCGGCTTTTCAATGGGGCAGTGTAGAAAAACCTACTGAAATGGTAGGTCTTTCCGACGGTTGAACTTTCCAGAGCCGTCTATCCTCAGAATGCTGTAACAGCAACGATCCAAATTCATTCCAAAAGGAGCCACTATGAGCATCGTCAAGAAAGCATCCGCCCACTGGGAAGGTGATCTGAAAAGCGGTATCGGCAGCATCTCCACGGAAACCGGCGTGTTGCGCGAAGCACCTTACGGCTTCAAGGCACGTTTTGAAGGCGGCAAAGGCACCAACCCGGAAGAACTGATCGGTGCAGCCCACGCAGGCTGTTTCTCCATGGCCTTGTCCATGATCCTCGGAGACGCAGGCCTCAAGGCTGAAAGCATCGATACTCAGGCTGAGGTGTCGCTGGATCAGGTAGAAGGCGGTTTCGCGATCAGCGCTGTGCATTTGACCCTCAAGGCCAAAGTGCCAGGCGCCACCCAGGATCAGTTCGACGAACTGACCAAAAAGGCCAAAGAAGGCTGCCCTGTTTCCAAGGTACTGAACGCTAAGATCACCCTGGACGCGACATTGCTGAGCTGATTCACAGCCAGCCTTGCGGGGGCGCCTTGTGCGCTCCTGTATCTGCTGTATAAAGCTGGCTTGCTTCATCGGTCATGCGTTGGTTGACGCATGGTTTGATTATGATCAGGAGTCGAGCATGAAACGTTTTATTCTGGCAGCGACCTGCACCCTGCTGGCAACCAGCGCCTTTGCGGCACCGAAGTCCTGCGAAGAGCTCAAGGCTGAAATCGAAGCCAAGATTCAGGCCAACAACGTCACGTCCTACACGCTGGAAATCGTGAGCAACGAAGAAGCCACCGATCCAAGCATGATCGTCGGCAGTTGCGACAACGGTACGAAAAAGATTATCTATCAGCTCAACGGACGCTGATCAGATGCAGTGCACCCCGCCCTCTTCTTCCTCCTCGGCCACCACCTTGCGCTCTGCATCGTAAAGCCAGGCATCGACACTGTTCGCCAGTGAGCGTACCTCCAGCACATAGCGCTGCCCGGCAGCGAAGTGGTCGTAACGAACACTGACGTAACAGGTGATCTCGGTGTACTCATCGCCGATCATCCCCATGCCGCCCGAGCGGTACTCATAGTCATAACGCACCTGCAACTCATGGCTGCCCGGCGTGACCTGAAAGTAGCGCCCGTCGTAAGTGTTCTTGCCATCGAGCTTGTCGCCCATGATCAACTGGCCGGTGATGGTGCGCATGTCGACCCACGCCATGTCCGGATTGACGGCAGGCAAGGGACCGGCGCATCCGGCGAGGGTGGCGAGTACAAGTGCGATCGGCAGTGTCGTGAAGCGCATCATGTGGGTGGTTCCGGATTTTGTGGATTGAGCATAGCCTGCCACACCCGTCCGGCATAACATCACTTTCTCCAAGCCACCAAAGCCCTTCCCTTCATGGCCACACACCCTCTGCCACGCCTTCACCACCTCCTAGCGCTGACGGCCGCCACGCTGCTTGCCGGCTGCTCCAGCGTTTCCTACTACGGCCAGTTGGCTCAAGGGCAGTGGCAGTTGCTGCAGGCGCGCGAGCCGGTGGAGAAGATCGTGGCTGATCCGACTCGGGATGCGGGTTTGCGCGAGCATCTGGCCCGGTCGCAGTTGGCGCGCACGTTTGCCAGTGAGCATTTGCATCTGCCGGACAACAAGAGTTACCGCCTGTATGCGGATCTGGGCCGCCCTTATGTGGTGTGGAATGTGTTCGCGACGGATGAGTTCTCGCTGGAGCCGGTCACGCATTGTTTTCCGATTGCCGGGTGTGTCGCGTATCGCGGTTATTACAGCCCTGGCGGGGCGCGTGGCGAGGCGGCGTTGCAGCGGCAGGCGGGCAAGGATGTGTATTTGAGTGGCGTGGAAGCCTATTCGACGCTGGGTTGGTTCAATGATCCGATTCTCAGTTCGATGATGGGCTGGGGTGACGAGCGTCTGGCCACGCTGATTTTTCATGAATTGGCGCATCAGCGTTTTTACGTGAAGGACGACACGGAGTTCAACGAGTCCTACGCCAGTTTCGTCGAGCAGGAAGGTACGCGGCAATGGCGTGCGGCGCGGGGATTACCGCCGGAGAGTGTTTCGCAGTCGGCGCGGCGTGATCAGTTTACCCGGTTGGTGCTCGACACCCGGGAGCGACTCAAGGCGCTTTATCGTCAGCCGCTGTCGGCCGAGGTGATGCGCGCGCGCAAGGCTGAAGCATTCGAGCGGATGCGCCGTGACTACCGCGCGTTGCGGGATGAGCAGTGGGCTGGCGACAAGCGTTTCGATGCCTGGATCAACAGCCCGATGAACAACGCCAAGCTGCTGCCTTTTGGTCTTTACGATCAATGGGTGCCAGCGTTCGAGGCGTTGTTCAGGCAGGTGAATGGCGACTGGCAGGCGTTTTATCGCGCTGTGGAGACGTTGGGCGCGATGCCGGTCGAGGCGCGCAAGGCGGCGCTGCGGGCGTTGATGCCTTGAAGCTCCTGTGGGAGCGAGCTTGCTCGCGAAGAGGTCGGTACAGCGCCCACACAAAGGGCGTTTGAACCGCGGTCTGCGCGAACAAGCGAAGCGTCGCCCCGGCTCGCTCCTACGGCCTTCGGCCAGAATTGAAGGCCGATTGAGTGCAGAGCGCAGTATTAATAGCGGGCCTCAACCCTTATCAAACCCCTCAGCCAGGTGCTGATCCTTGAGCTTCACGTAATTAGTCGCGCTGTACGGGAAGAAGGCGATTTCCTTTTCGGTGAGTGCGCGCACCTGTTTGACCGGGCGACCGACGTACAGAAAGCCGCTTTCCAGCACTTTGCCCGGCGGCACCAGGCTGCCGGCGCCGATGATCACTTCGTCTTCGACGACCGCGCCATCCATGATGGTGGTGCCCATGCCGACCAGGATGCGATTGCCGATTGTGCAGCCGTGCAGCATGGCCTTGTGGCCGATGGTCACTTCATCGCCGATCAGCAGCGGAAAACCGTCCGGGTTGAAGGGGCCGGCGTGGGTGATGTGCAGCACGCTGCCGTCCTGCACGCTGGTGCGGGCGCCGATGCGGATGCGGTGCATGTCGCCGCGCACCACGGTCAGCGGCCAGACGGAGCTGTCGGCGCCGATTTCGACGTCACCGATTACCACCGCTGAATGATCGACAAAGGCCCGTTCGCCGAGGGCTGGGGTGTGCTCCTGAAACTTGCGAATGGCCACGATAGGCTCCTTCTTTGGCAGTGATAGGCGTGTAGAGCGGGTTTGGTTGCTGCGGTCGGCGTCGATTGTAATTAAGATGGCTGAGTGTTTCTTCAAGGCAAGGTGCAAAACCGTGAGCGCGAACAACCCTCTTCTGCAATCGTACGACCTGCCACCCTTTTCGGCGATTCGTGCCGAGCATGTCAAACCTGCTATCGAACAGATCCTGGCGGATAACCGTGCCGCGATTGCCGACATCCTCGCCAAACAGGGTTCGACACCGACCTGGGCCGGGCTGGTGCTGACCATGGACGAGCTGAACGACCGCCTGGGCGCTGCCTGGAGCCCCGTCAGCCACCTCAATGCCGTGTGCAACAGCGCCGAACTGCGCGAAGCGTATGAATCGTGCCTGCCGGCCTTGAGTGCCTACTCCACCGAGATGGGCCAGAACCGCGCGCTGTTCCAGGCCTATGAAGCCCTGGCCAATGGCCCCGAGGCCGCCAGTTTCGACGTTGGCCAGAAGACCATTCTGGAGCAATCGCTGCGTGACTTCCGCCTGTCCGGTATCGATCTGCCGCCCGAGCAGCAGAAGCGCTATGCCGAAGTGCAGAGCAAGCTGTCGGAGCTGGGCAGCCAGTTTTCCAACCAATTGCTCGATGCCACTCAGGCCTGGACCAAGCTGGTCGCCGATGAGTCCGCCCTCGCCGGCCTGACCGATTCTGCCAAACAGCAGATGGCCGCCGCGGCCAAGGCCAAGGATTTGGAAGGCTATCTGATCACGCTAGAATTCCCGAGCTACTACGCGGTGATGACCTACGCCGAAGACCGCGCACTGCGCGAAGAAGTCTATGCGGCATATGCCACCCGCGCGTCGGACCAAGGCCCGAACGCGGGCAAGAACGACAACACGCCGGTCATGGAGCAGATCCTCGACCTGCGTCAGGAACTCGCGCAATTGCTCGGCTATGCCAACTACGCCGAGCTGAGCCTGGCGACCAAGATGGCCGAGTCCAGCGATCAGGTGCTGAGCTTCCTGCGTGATCTGGCCAAGCGCAGCAAGCCTTTTGCTGCCCAGGATCTGGAGCAGCTCAAGGCTTATGCCGCCGAACAGGGCTGCCCGGATCTGCAAAGCTGGGACAGCGGTTTCTACGGCGAGAAGCTGCGTGAGCAGCGCTACAGCGTTTCCCAGGAAATCCTGCGTGCCTACTTCCCTGTCGATAAGGTGCTCGGCGGCCTGTTCACCATCGTTCAGCGCCTGTATGGCATCGAGATTGCCGAGCAGAAAGGCTTCGACACCTGGCATCCGGATGTTCGTCTGTTCGAGATCAAGGAAAACGGCCAGCACGTCGGGCGCTTCTTCTTCGATCTGTACGCCCGCGCCAACAAGCGTGGTGGTGCCTGGATGGACGGTGCGCGTGACCGTCGCCGTACGGCGCAAGGCACGTTGCAAAGCCCGGTGGCCAATCTGGTGTGCAACTTCACACCTGCTGTTGCCGGCAAGCCTGCGCTGCTGACCCACGACGAAGTGACCACGCTGTTCCACGAATTCGGTCATGGCCTGCATCACCTGCTGACCCGCGTCGAGCATGCCGGTGTATCCGGTATCAACGGCGTGGCCTGGGACGCCGTCGAGTTGCCGAGCCAGTTCATGGAAAACTGGTGCTGGGAGCCTGAAGGCCTGGCGCTGATTTCCGGTCATTACGAAACCGGCGAGCCACTGCCGCAGGATCTGCTGGAGAAGATGCTCGCTGCCAAGAACTTTCAGTCCGGCCTGATGATGGTGCGTCAGCTGGAGTTCTCGATGTTCGATTTCGAGCTGCACGCCACTCACGGTGACGGCCGCAGCGTGCTTGAAGTTCTGGAAGGCGTTCGTGATGAAGTCTCGGTGATGCGTCCGCCTGCCTACAACCGTTTCCCGAACAGCTTCGCGCACATCTTCGCAGGCGGTTACGCCGCCGGCTATTACAGCTACAAGTGGGCTGAAGTGCTGTCCGCCGATGCGTTCTCGAAATTCGAGGAAGATGGCGTGCTCAACGCTGAAACCGGACGCGCCTTCCGCGAAGCCATTCTGGCCCGTGGCGGTTCGCAGGCACCGATGGTGCTGTTCGTCGACTTCCGCGGACGCGAGCCGTCGATTGACGCATTGTTGCGCCACAGTGGCTTGAGTGAGGACGCGGCAGCATGACCGATACACCGGTAGTCATTACCAAGAAACGCTTTATCGCCGGGGCGGTGTGCCCGGCGTGCAGCGAGCCTGACAAACTGATGATGTGGAACGAAAACGACGTGCCGCATCGCGAGTGCGTGAGTTGCGGCTACAGCGATACGCTCAACGAGCAGGGTATTTCGATACCGAAGGAGTTGGGTACGCGGGTCAACAAGGCGGTGGTCAAACCGGCGGATCCGAAGGTGCAGGGTGTGCAGTTCTTCCCGAATCCGAAGTTGAAGAAGCCGGTTGATCTGGGGTGACTTTAATACGAGCCAATGTGTTCAGGGGCGCACAAGCGCCCCTCTTCTCGTATAGCGATCAACTCGGTCTCTTTACTTTCTTGTGTTTTATCAGTGTATCTATTCCAACAAATGCGTTGGCGAGTGCTATCAGTAACGTGTTGTCCCGAGCATCCATCATGCCGTCCCCATCGGCGTCTACCTCGCTTCGTACGGTGTCGTAACCCTTACCTGTACCCGAAGATGTAACGAAGCTGGCGAATGCAGTGCCCCCTTTGTCCCCTTTGCCATGTTTAAGTTTGCTATCCCAGAACACCACCATCACTTCAGGACTGCTGTCACCCATCAGTTCATCAGTAGACAATCTGATTTCATAGTTAGCCATTTTCCAAGCCTCTTTAATTAATAAAGATATCGGTATACCAACGCGTGCTGGCAGCTGTTTACATAAAATCTCGTTGCATACATGGATCAGACTTCACCAATCGGCCAACTCAGCCACCTTCTTCCTGAAGGCCAGCGCCAGCGCCGTCAGCACTTCCTCATCCCTGCCCAGTTCGCCGCGAATCTTATGTTTTCCCTGCGGGTGCAGCCTGACCCAGGCGTGTTCCTGCAGGTCATCGTTTTCGTAAAATTCAATGGCTATTTCAGGATGGTCATGTTCCTCAATGTCTTCAGCCCACAACCGAATCTCATACTTGGCCATCACCCACCCCGTCGTCAGGTAAATGCGCCAGTACCCGATAGCCGAGTTGGCGTTTCGCTACACTAGGCCTGAAGAAAAAGGGCGTCTACTGGCAGAAGTAACAGGTGGTTTTTTGTACAGGGCGGGAAGGTAAGACGCAGAATCGCAACAATGCTACGGGGGAAGCAGGGACAAGTGGCGAGCACCACTTGCCCCTGGCAGGCAAAACGTCAGTCTGCCGTCTGCAGCCTGCGCTTCTCGGCCAGACGACTTCTGCCGTACAGCGCTGCAATGGCGATCAGAGCGATCGCCTGTGCGCCGAGCGAGTACAGGTCGGCGTGAATGCCCAGCCAGTCGAACTCGAAGAACGGCACCGGCCGTGTGCCGAATATGCCCGCCTCCTGCAGCGCCTTGACGCCGTGACCGGCAAACACCACGGACAGTGCGCAGAGCAGCGCAGCATTGATGCCGAAGAACAGCGACAGCGGCAGCTTCGCCGAACCGCGCAGGATGACCCACGCCAGGCCCACGAGCAGCACCAGCGCCGTGGCACCGCCCGCCAGCACGGCATCGTGCCCGGCAGGGCCAGCCTGCAGCCACAGGGTTTCGTAGAACAGGATGACTTCGAACAACTCGCGATACACCGAGAAGAACGCCAGCAGCGCGAAGCCGAAACGACCGCCGCCGCCGACCAGGCTGCTTTTGATGTAGTCCTGCCACGCAGCAGCGTGACGACGGTCGTGCATCCACACCCCCAGCCAGAGCACCATCACACTGGCGAACAGCGCGGTGGCGCCTTCCAGCAATTCCCGTTGTGCGCCGCTGACGTCGATGACATACGCCGCGAGCGCCCAGGTGGCCAGCCCGGCCAGCAGCGCCAGGCCCCAGCCGATGTTGACGCTGCGGACGGCAGACTGCTGGCCGGTGTTACGCAGAAACGCCAGAATCGCCGCCAGTACCAGAATCGCTTCCAGCCCTTCACGCAGCAAGATCAGCAGGCCCGAAATATAGCTCAGCGACAGGCTCAGGCCGTCGCTGCCCAACAGGTCCGCCGACTCCTTGAGCTTGCCTTTGGCTGCTTCCAGCTTCTGCGCAACCTGAGGTAGCGGCATGCTGTCCTGCAAGGACTGCCGGTAAGCCATGAGGCTCTTTTCAGTGTCCTTGCGCACATTGGCGTCGACGTTATCCAGCGAGCTTTCGACCAGCTCGAAACCCTCCAGATACGCCGCGACCGACAAATCGTAGGCCTGTTCGCGATCACCGGCCTTGTAGGCTGCCAGGCTCTTGTCCAGCGTTACACTGGTGTAATCCAGCAGTTGCGCCGGGCCGCGCTGTACCTGTGGTGGCTGCGCACGCTGGGCCCGGAAGGTGGCGGTAGCGTCCGGACCTTCGGCAGCCTGGATTTCGGCCGGCGTCTGGCGAGCCAGATCAGCGAGGTTGAAGGTCTTGGCAGGCTGGGCGACAGGTTGTGCGCTGAAGCTGGCGATATAGGTCGCGATGTCCCAGCGCTGGCGATCGTCCAGCTGGTCGGCGAACGCGGGCATATCGGTGCCGGCAATCCCCAGTCCGGTCGCGTTGTACAGATCGTAGAGACTCAGGCGATCCAGCCGCGCGGTATCCCGCAGGTTCGAGGGTGGCGGTTCCAGGCCGATACCTGCCGGTCCATCCCCTGCACCGCTGTCGCCATGGCACACCGAACAATGCTGAGCGTACAGGGGCGCGCCACGGGCGGGGTCGGGCGTAATGGCCGGGGCCTGACTGACCTCATAGGCAAGCGCGAGCTTCGCACTCAACTGCCGCGCCTGACGCGTGACCTGCGCAGCGTCCTGTCGACCCGCCACCGCGCTTTTCAGCTGGGTTACCGCCTGCTCCAGAGCATCACGCTCGGCACGCTGTGGCAAGGCAACGACCAGGCCCTGCAACGCAGCCAGGTTATCGACCTGTTGCTGATACTTGACGGTGTCCACAACCTTGCCGTCTGCCACGGTCGCCGGGTAATCGGCCCCCAGGTAATCGAGCAGATGCAGCGCCTGGGCTGCACCCTCGACCGGGTCGGCCAGCGCAATGCAGCTGCCCAGCGCCAGGAGCGGCAACAGTAACCAGGCAAGAAAACGAGAATGGACGGGCATTGCAGAATCTCGACGGGAATGCGAAGCGTTGCATTGTTAACGCCGCAACGGCACTACTCAATAGTCGAGGTCCATTTTTGTTACAGAATCTTACATTCAGCCTTCAGTTGCCCTGAGCAAAGCGGGTGTCTGCTCAAGGCTCGAGACCGACACGTTTCAGGCCGTACCGCGATGTAACGTCGCGAGGAAACCTGCCGCGCCCACGAACAGGCTGGCGAAGGTGCGATTCATGCGACGTTGCTGGCGAGGCGTCTTGAGCAGGCGCAGCACTTTGGAGGCCAGCCCGGTGTAGCCCGCCATCACGATCAGATCGACCACCACCATGGTCGCCGCGATGATCGCGTACTGGATGAGCAGCGGAGCGGCCGTGTCGATGAACTGTGGCAGGATCGCCAGAATGAAAATCAGCGCCTTGGGGTTGCTGATATTCACCAGAAAACCACGCAATACCAGCGTCATCGGTTTGCCCACCGGGCGCACGGCAGATTCATCGGCCAGGTCGGCTGGCAGGGCGCGCCATTGCTTGATGCCGAGATAGACCAGATACGCGACGCCAAACCATTTGATCAGCGTGAACGCCATATCGGAGGCCGCCAGCACTGCACCCAGACCTGCCGCGACAATGGCGATCTGTGCCACCAACGCAATCTGCAAGCCCAGGGCATTCCAGTAGCCACGCCAGAAGCCGTATTGCAGGCCGCAGGACATCGAAGCGATGGCGCCCGCGCCGGGAGACAGACTGATAATCCAGCAGGCCGCAAAAAAGCCCAGCCACGTTTCAAGCGCCATCGTGCACCTCAAGCAAAGTCGAATGCTCAGTAAATTAATGCGGGTTGCTTTGGAACGCTAACGATTTCTAATCCTGCTCATCCGGCTGCTTTGCAACCACCATCTGCGGAAACAGATCGCTGCCGCGCCAGCGGCGCACCGACTTCTGGAAAAACTGGCTGTTGGGCACCTGGACCAGCGCGCCACCGGCCTCTGGGGTCTCGATCAGCGTGGTGAACATCAGATTGATGGCGACCACCCGCCCCTTCACGCCCGGCTTGTCCAGCGTATCGACCAGCTCGACCATGTCACCGATACGGAACGGGCCGATGGTGAAGATCAGAATGGCGCAGAGCAGGTTCGACAGCACGCTCCACATGGCGAAGAACGCCACTGCCGCAACGGCGACGAAGCCGGACAGTGCCGTCCACAACACCGTGGCCGACACCCCGAGTCGGCCCAGGACGAGGACAAAGGCGCTGCCCATAATGAACCAGCGCAGGCCGCCGCGAACCGGGACCAGCAACTCTGGCGGCAACGGATAGCGCTCGCCCAGACCGGTCAGAAAACCACCGACGATGCGTTGCAGCACGTAACCGGCCAACAGGATCAGCAGAATCTGCGCACCCACCAGCAGCGGTTCAAGCCAGTATGCGGATACTGGCAAGCCCAACATGTCCATCACTTGCCTGCCTCGCTCACGACAATGCTTCCAGTTCGGCCTGCATTGATTCCAGCAGTTCCAGCGCTTGCATCCAGGCGTCCTCCAGCTCGGATTCACGCACTTTCAGCTTCGCCTGTTCGGCCAGCAGATCGCGCAGCTTGTCCTTGTTGGCCGCCTCGTAGTTGGTGCTGTCAGCCAGTGCTTCTTCGACCTTGGCGAGCTTTTCATTCACCAGTCCGAGATCACGCTCCAGCTTGTCGGCTTCGCGCTTGTGCGGCGCCAGTTGCTGACGCAAGGCCGCTGCCTGCTGGCGCTGGGCTTTCTTGTCGGTCTTGTCGGCGTTGACGGGCGTGTTGCTGACCGGCGCGTTGCGCAGCCGGTAATCGGCCAGCCAGCGCGTGTAGTCATCCAGATCGCCGTCGAACTCCTGCACGCGACCGTCAGCCACCAGCAGGAAGTCATCGGTCGTGCTCTTGAGCAAGTGCCGATCGTGAGACACCACCAGCACCGCGCCACCGAACTCCTGCAAGGCCATGGTCAGCGCCAGGCGCATCTCCAGGTCGAGGTGGTTGGTCGGTTCGTCGAGCAGCAACAGGTTGGGCTTTTCCCAGGCGATCAGTGCCAGCGCCAGACGGGCTTTCTCGCCACCGGAAAAATTCAGCACCGGCTCATCCAGGCGCGCACCACGGAAGTCGAAACCGCCAAGGAAATCGCGCAGCGTCTGTTCACGCTCGGTCGGTGCCAGGCGCTGCAAGTGCAGCAACGGCGTCGCCTTGGCGTCCAGTGAGTCGAGCTGATGCTGGGCAAAGTAGCCCACGGTGAGGTTTTCGCCACGCACCAGCCGACCGCTTTGCGGCTCGAGCTCGCCGGCGAGGTTTTTGATCAGCGTCGACTTGCCTGCGCCGTTCGGACCCAGCAGGCCGATGCGTGCACCGGGCGTGAGTTGCAGCTTGACCTTCCCGAGGATGGTCTTGTCGCCGTAACCCAGGCGCGCGTCGGACAGGTCCAGCAATGGGCTGGAGATCTTGTCGGACTCACGGAAAACGAAGTTGAACGGTGAGTCGACATGCGCGGCGGACAGCTCTTCCATGCGCTCCAGCGCCTTGATCCGGCTTTGTGCCTGACGGGCCTTGGTGGCCTGGGCCTTGAAGCGCGCGATGTACTTTTCCATGTGCGCACGTTGCGCCTGTTGCTTCTCGTAGGCCTGTTGCTGCTGGGCCAGACGTTCGGCACGAGCCCGCTCGAACGCGCTGTAGCCGCCGCGATAGAGAGTGATTTTGCGTTGCTCGACATGGGCGATGTGATCGACCACGGCATCCAGAAAATCCCGGTCGTGGGAAATCAGCAGCAAGGTGCCGGGGTAACTCTTGAGCCAGTCTTCAAGCCACAGAATGGCGTCGAGGTCCAAGTGGTTGGTCGGTTCGTCGAGCAGCAGCAGGTCCGAGGGGCACATCAATGCCTGCGCCAGGTTCAGGCGCATACGCCAGCCACCGGAGAAACTGCCGACCTGACGCTCCATCTGCTCGTTGGTGAAGCCCAACCCGGCCAGCAGCTTGCGAGCGCGTGCGTCGGCGGTATAACCGTCGGCGCTGTCGAGCTCCGAATGCAGACGTGCCTGAGCGGCGCCGTCCTGCGCGGCTTCGGCCTCGGCCAGCGAGCTCTGCACTTCCCGCAGGCGCTCGTCGCCATCGAGCACGTAATCCACGGCCAGGCGTTCGAGCGTGTCGACCTCCTGGCGCATGTGCGCGATACGCCAGTCGGCGGGCAGCAGGCAGTCGCCGGCATCCGGCGTCAGCTCTCCACGCAGCAGGGCAAACAGGCTGGATTTACCGGCGCCATTGGCACCGATCAGACCGGCTTTATGGCCGGCGTGCAGAGTCAGCTCGGCGTCTTCTAGCAGACGTTGCGGACCACGCTGTAAGGTAAGGCTTTGAAGTCGAATCATAATGGCGGCGGAGTCTACCAGCTTCGTCCTGAACAGGTGGATCACTATGCCTTCAGCGCTCTGGAGTTTCACCCTCGATTTCTACGCCCGGCCGGGTGTGGAACAGGCTTGTCTGACGCTGCAAGCCAACGGGGCCAACGTGTGCATGGTGCTTTGCGGGGTGTGGCTGGGCACGCGCGACGTGGCATGCGACGCTCAGCGAGTGGCGCAAATAAAACAGTTGGCGACACCCTGGCATGACGATGTGGTGCGTCCGCTGCGGGATTTGCGTAACCAATGGCGTAATGCGGCGCTTGAAGATGCGTTGCTCACCCCATTACGGATGAAGGTCAAGGCGCTGGAACTGGAGGCCGAACAGGGTCTGATGATGAAGCTTGAGGCACTGACCGGGGATTGGCCGGCAGGTGAGGCGAGGAATGCAGAGGAGTGGCTGCTCGAGCTTGCCGAAGGGGACGCAGAAAAAAACCGCGATGCGCTGCATGTGCTGCGCATCGCGGTTGGACTTGCCGTCGACCAGACTTAGGAAGCGCTGGTTGGCGTTGCGCCATTGGCAGGTGTTGCCGGTGCGGCGGCTGGCGCAGCAGGTGCAGGCGTTGTCGGCTTGGCAGCAGCAGGCGCTGGCGTGGCCGGTTTGGCGGCGGCTGGCTTCGCGGCAGGCTTGACCGCAGGTTTGGCGACAGGCTTGGCTGCTGCTTTCACAGGTGCCTTGGCAGGTGCTTTGGCCGGTGCCTTGACGGGCGCTTTCACAGGCGCTTTCGCCGCAGGTTTGGCGGCCGCCGCTTTTGCTGCTGCTGGTTTGGCAGCGCTGCTGGCGGTGGGCTTGGCAGCCGGCGCCTTGGTGGCAGCAGGCTTGGCCGCAGCCGGTTTGGCGGCAGTTGTCTTCGCTGCGACAGGCTTGGCTGCTGCAGTCGTGCGAGCGGCCGGTTTGGCGGCGGCTTTTGCCGGGGCCTTGGCAGCAGCGGTTTTGACCGCTGGCTTGGCAACTGCGGAAGGCTTGGCTGCGGCTTTGGCGACTGGCTTGGCGGCGGCCGCTTTAACCGGCGCTTTGGCTGCGGTTTTTGCGGGAGCTTTGGCAGCGGGTGTCTTGGCAACAGGTGCCTTGGCGGCGGCTTTAGGCGCGACAGGCTTGGCGTCGCGAGTGGTCAGGATCTTGCCGACCGCCTCTTTCACGCGGCCAATACCCTGGGCCAGTTTCAGGCTTTCCTGGGCATCACGCTTGAGGTGCAGGATGTAAGTGCGGGTTTCGGTCTGACGATCCTTGAGAGCGTCCAGCAACTCTTCCAGCTCGGACACGGCACCTTTGGCCTTGGCCTGCGCCTTGGATTTTCCGGCGGCGGCAGCATCCTGCAGCTTGATGCGGGAGTTGTGCAGTTTTTCCTGCGCCTTGCCGCGTTGTTTCTCGAGCTTGGCGAGCAGTTTCTCGGCATCAGCCAAGGCTTGGGAACAGGCGTCTTCCAGATGTTCAAGCAAGCTGCCCGATAATTGTTGGAGCAAATGCAACGGAGTATTTACTGGCTTCTTTTTGGCCGACATGACTTACCTCCTGGGTGACGAAATTGCGGCTCATACTAGGCTTCTGCGCGCATCGCCGCTAGGGCATCTTGACAGCATCCATGGGTCCCTGTTGCATACTGAGAGAAATGATTGCTCGACACGATGCAAAGGCATTGTGAAATTCACGTCACAAGACTCGTCACTACTCGCGCTGGCGCAGGCATAATCGCTGCCTTCCCAGGCCGGAGAGCATTAATGTCGCGCTACCTGTTAACGTCGTTGTTCCTCTTGCTTCCCCTGGCTCAGGCCGCCGAGGCGCCACCGGCGTCCAGTGACGGCCATGACCTTGCCTACAGCCTGGGTGCAAGCCTTGGCGAGCGGTTGCATCAGGAAGTCCCTGATCTGGACCTCAAGGCGTTGGTAGAAGGCTTGCAGCAGGCTTACCAGGGCAAGCCGCTGGCGCTCAAGCAGGACCGCATCGACCAGATTCTGCGCGAGCATGACGCCGCTATCGCCCAGGCCGAGACTGCCGGTACGGACGCGCCGACCGAGGCGGCCCTCAAGGCCGAGCGCACGTTCATGGACAGCGAGAAGGCCAAACCGGGTGTGAAGGTGCTGGCTGACGGCATTCTCATGACCGAGCTGACCTCGGGTACCGGCCCCAAGCCCAGTGCCGATGGCCGGGTTGAAGTGCGTTATGTCGGTCGTTTGCCGGACGGCACGATCTTCGATCAGAGCACTCAGCCCCAGTGGTTCCGACTCGACAGTGTGATCAGCGGCTGGACCAGCGCCTTGCAGAACATGCCGACCGGCGCGAAGTGGCGGCTGGTGATCCCATCGGATCAAGCCTATGGTGCCGAGGGTGCTGGCGATCTGATCGACCCGTTTACCCCGCTGGTATTTGAAATCGAACTGGTTGCGGTTTCACAGTAAGCGGGCGTAAAGCCGGCGTTCAGACATGCGAAAGGGTGCAATAAGCACCCTTGGCGTGTCGCGCTTGCACCAACAAGGTCACGCCTGAGCGGCGATCTCTTCCTTGTGCGAGTTGTGCAGCACTTCGATCAGGCAGTCTTCCAGCTCGAAACGCTCGTGCAGCAGTTGCCCCAGCTGATTGAATTCCCGGGCTACCACCGCCGCATCCGAGCAATCGCCCTTTTCGCAGCGATCATTGAACGTCAGGGCAAACTTGGTGATGACGTCCAGACGTGGATAGATCGTGTCTGCCAGTTCGAGCCCACGCTCGTCATTAAACGCCCGGGCTTCATCACCCAGTTGTTCGTAGACTTCAAAGTGCCCGGCAGAGACGTAATCCACAAGAATCCCGCAGAAGTTCTGCAGGCCTTCGAGGTCGGCTGCCAGCGCTTCGGGCGTGTCGCCCAGCGCATCGTAGGCTTCGACCAGTTCGAGACGGCTTTGAAGCCAGCGATCGATCAGCTTGTTCACTCCGCCCCAGCGTTCCTGAGCATTCTGACAACTTTCCAGCATGGTCTTCTCTCTTCCCTTCAGGGGCATGCAGTCCTGTGCCGGTCCGGGTTATTGGCCGGGACCTGGCCTGATAGATGCGTCAGGACAGCATATTTCCAGTGACGCGTGCGGCCCAGATTATGCCCGCTCGACAAGGCCATCAAGGTACGCAGGAGATAAAGTTCATACAAGCGTTTAATAGCCGCCCCGATCTCTGGTCGCCAGCCAGTGGCTGAATTCGCTGAAAAGAGGATACAGCGGCAACAGCGCCAGACCCGTAAATCCCAGCAGACTCCACTCCGGCAGGCTGATACCGAACAGTGTCCAGGTGATTTCGGCGCAAAACAGCGCGTCGCTTCGCAGCCGGTCGATGCACATGTCCAGAGAGAGCAGGCTCAATAAATGCTCCAGTCTGGTAATAACAGGTATCAATTGATCGGCCGAAGCGGTTTGCAACCACACTTGTATGCCTGCTGTGGCAAGCCCGGCCAGGGCGACCAGCAGAAGCGCCAGGCTGTAGCGCCGCGTGCCAACCGGGCCAGGGGCGTGGCAGGCAGCACAGAGCGCCAGCACGCCACAGACGATGAATGCAGCCCGTTGCACCATGCACAGGGCGCAAGGGTCGAGACCGACAGTTTGCTGCAGGTAAAAGGCGACGCCAATGATTGATGCACAGGCCAGCGATGCCAGGAAAAACAGGAAGCGTGTGCGAGCCAGATACATGGCAAATCCGTAACAAAGGACGAGACGATTACGGTAGAGGAAAGGGTGCGGCGCATTCAAGGTGGCGGCGTACGGATACGTCGCTGTTTACCGAGGAAAAAGAACACACCGCTGCGTGGTTCTTTTACACATGTATGTAGGACGATTCTCACGCATTGATCTGACTGGCTGGCGAGGCAGCACGGAGAGCCCTCACCGAGGACTCTCCGCTGGATTCACGTCTTGGTCAGCACCGGCAAGGGCCGCGACAGGAGTCGCTCGTCGAGCAGGCCCAGGCCTTCCTGAAACAGCTTATTGCTGCGATCCGTCTCACCCAGTTGGCCCAGCAGACGAGCCAGCTCGGCGCAGGTTTCGGGATTGCGTTCCATGCGCAGACTGCTCTCCAGATAATCCCGCGCCTTGCCCCACAGGCGGCCTTGCAGACAGATACGTCCCAGGCTTAGCAACAGGCTTGGATCAGCAGGATGATGCTTGAGCCAGCCTTCCGCCGTTTGCAGCTGCTTCAGCGGGTCGCTACCGCGAACCAGCCCGTACAGACGCGCCAGATGACTGTTGTACTCGCGCTTGAGGGCGCTACGAAGCACCTCTTCAGCCTGAGCTTCGGCACCCAGACGGCGCAATTGATCGGCATACGCCAGCACCAGTTGCGGCTCCTGGCGTTGCGCAGAACCCAGTCCCTGCCAGGCGCTTTCCAGGGAAGGCAGACCGGTCGGTGCGCCTTCGATGCCCTCGCGGTACGCCGCCAGGCTCAGGTTCTCGCCCCAGGCGCGGCGTTCCAGCTCGGCCAGCTCCTTGGGTGGCAGGACCTTGTCCTTGCGCAGCTCCGGCATCAGGCGTACCACATCGGACCAGTCACCACGCTGCTGATACAAGCGTTGCAGTTGACGAAGCACCTGTGGGTTGTGCGGGTGACGCTCTTTCATGGCCAGCAGTGTGGTCAGCGCACCTTCGGTGTCGCCACGGTCCTGCTGCAGTTGAGCGTGATTCAGTGCAATCGCCAGCTCGGCTTGTGGCTGACGCTCGAGCGCGCGCTCCAGCAAGGCGTCGCAATCTTCGTAACGACCCTGCTCGTTGGCAGCGCGTGCGGCGCCGATGTAGTAGAGCAGCGGATGAGTGTCGGCTTCAGCCGCGCGTTGCAGATGACGCTGGGCGCTGGACCAGCGTCCCTCGGCAAGGTCCATCTGACCTTGCTCGATAGCTATTTGCACGCGGCGACGGCGGTTGCGGCGCGACCATGGGTTGACCACGCGGCCTGAGGTCGTCAACAGGGTGATCAGCAGCCTCAGCAGCGCGATCACCAGCAGTGCAACGACCAGCAACGCCAGGGTCGCCCACAGGCTCGATTCATAGCGGAAGTTTTGATAGGCGATCAGGACATAGCCGGAATGCTCGGCGATGGCGACCCCGATCAGCGCCGCAGCGGCGATCGCGATGAATAACAGCACATAGAAGCGCTTCATCGGCTGGTCCCCTGTTGCGCCTCGGCTGGCTGGCCGGCAGCGTGACGGCGTTCAAGGTAGGCCTGCACGGCGCTCAGGGTCGGTGCCAGATCCGGTGTCTTCACCGATACCGGCTGGCTGGCAACGGCATCAAGCCCTTGGCCGAGCGCCTTGCCCTGTGGGTCGTCCTGATCGAAGTTGGCTTTCAGAACGCTTTGCGCTTCGGTGATGGCCTTGGAATAAACCTCGGGCTCGCCGTTAAGCGCTGCCCACTGCGCCTGCTCCAGCGCCAGGCTCAGGGCCAGACGCACCTGCGAAAGGCTCTGGCCGGCGAGTACCGGGCGGATGTCCTTGTCGGCGTTGAAATCAATGCGGAAGTAATGGGAGATCTCGTCCCACCACTGTGACCAGCGGCTGGTTTCGGTCTTGTCGGCGGTCAGCCCCAACAGTGACTCGCCTTTGTCTTCGTATTCGGGAGCCAGCTTGTTGAGCTGCACAGCCTGCTCACGCAGAGCGGCCAGTTGCAGAAACAGCCCGGTACGGTCCGGCTGCTCGACGCTGCGCAGGGCGGCAAGGCTCTTGGCCAGTTGCTCACGGGCCGCGAAGGAGCCCGGATCATCCTGCTCGCGCAGAATTTCGTCGGCACCCTGAACCAGCGCCTGCGCGCTGTTGATGTCCTGCAGCGCTGACAGGCGCAGGCTGGCCAGACGCAGCAGATGCTCGGCCTCGGCCAGACGCCAGTCCTTGCGGCTCGCCCCCAGTACGGTTTCGAGTCGCTGGCTGAGGCGCTGCTGATCGCCTTGCAGTTGCGCGACCAGACGTCGACTGTCTTCCAGCTGATTGGCGGGCGGGAATTGCGCGATGCGTGCGCTCAGTTGCTGGTCATTCTGCGCCAGCACCAGGGTCTGTTCCGCGATGTCCTCGACCTGTCCGCGCTGTTGCTGGTGCCCGGCCTGCAACATGCGCAGTTGCCAGACTCCCCAGCCGGCGACGGCGATACCGGCAATTGCCAGCAGCAAGGCCAGGAACACCAGGCCACTGTTGCGGCTGCCGGTGCGCTCGGTGCGGACTGGCTCAGGCTTGGATGCAGGCGTTTTCAACACCGATTCTTCGTCTTTAGGCAAGGCTGTTTCGCTCACGTATCCCATCCTTTGCATTTTGGCGTAATAGCGTAAACGACAGGTGTCGATCATTACGCCTTGACGGCAGGCTGAGGTTGTTCCCGCAACGCTGCCAGCAATGCCGTGGCGCTGGCGCCACGACAATCAATAACGGTCCTTGCTCCGGCTGCCCGCGCAATGCTGGCAACCCTGGGGCTCGGTACAAACAGCGGCAGATCGGCCAGGTCCGGCCATGAATCCCCCGCCAACTGAAGCAAATGTTCAAAACCCTGCCCACTGCTGACCACCAGCCCGTTCAAGCGTTCCACCGCGACACGTTGCGCCAGGGCGCCGGGCGCATGCTGCGGCAGATAGCGACGATACAGCGGCAGGTAATCAACGCCCACCCCCAGCGCGCGCAGTTGCTCGGCCAACAGCTCGCGCCCCTCGTCGCCGCGCATGATCAACACACGGCTTCCCGGTACGGCAATCGCCTGCTTGAGGCGCGGCAGTTCGAGCAAGGCTTCGCTGTCGTCGCCCTGCTCCGGCCAGCTCGCATCAAGCCCGTAATCGAGCAGTATCTGCCCGGTTGCTGAACCCACACTGAACCAGGGTTGCAAGGGCGGTTGCGGCCATACTTCGTCGATCAGTTCGATGGCCAGTCGCGCGGCAGGTTTGCTGACCACGATCACTGCACAATAATTGAGCAGCTCGAAAATGATCGAACGCTGTGCAGGCGTCAAGGGCAACGGCTCGGTTTCAAGCAGGGGCAGGCTGCTGCTGAAGATACCGTCCTCGGCCAGCACCCTGGCCAGCCCTGCCGACTCTTCGGCCGGGCGGGTCAGCAGCAGACGCCAGCCATTCATTCGTTATTGGCCTCGCCGTAGACCGCTTTCAGGATGTCGGCGGCGCCCTGCTCCAGCAGCGCTTCGGCCACCTGCACACCCAGTGCCTGGGCGGATGTCTGAGGTGCCCGGGCATCCGCGTGCAGCAACACGCTGCCGGACGGATCGCCCACCAGGCCGCGCAACCAGACGTCATCGCCTTCCAGCACGGCGTAGCAAGCGATCGGTACCTGGCAGCCGCCGTTGAGGTGCTTGTTCAGCGAACGCTCGGCAATCACGCGCACGGCGGTGTCTTCGTGATGCAGAGGGGCAAGCAGTGCATGAATTTCGGCGTCGACGCTGCGGCATTCGATACCCACCGCGCCCTGGCCACCGGCTGGCAGGCTGTCATCGACGCTGATCGCCGAGGTGATGCGGTCTTCGAAACCCAGGCGGATCAGGCCAGCGGCAGCGAGGATGATGGCGTCGTATTCGCCGGCATCCAGCTTGGCCAGACGGGTATTGACGTTGCCGCGCAGGAAACGGATCTGCAGATCGGGTCGACGCGCGAGCAACTGGGCCTGACGGCGCAGGCTGGAGGTGCCGACAATGCTGCCCGCCGGCAACTGGTCCAGGCTGGCGAAGGTGTTGGAGACGAATGCATCGCGCGGGTCTTCACGCTCGCAGATGCAGAACAGGCCCAGGCCTTGTGGAAAATCCATCGGCACGTCTTTCATCGAATGCACGGCGATGTCGGCGTTGTTTTCCAGGAGCGCGGTTTCCAGCTCCTTGACGAACAGCCCTTTGCCACCGATTTTCGACAGCGGAGAGTCGAGCAGTTTGTCGCCACGGCTGACCATGGGCACCAGCGTCACGAGCAGGCCGGGGTGGGCCTGTTCCAGGCGGGCCTTGACGTATTCTGCCTGCCAGAGTGCCAGCGCGCTTTTGCGAGTGGCGATGCGGATTTCGCGAGAGGACATTGAACAATCCGTACTGAGTGAATGCGACGGATAATAACAGCTCAATCCTGGTCAGGGCGGCTTCAGCGCTGATTGGAACTTGCGTCAGACACCAAGCCGATCAATCAATCGGCAGTGCCTGAGGGGCGCATGGGAAAGGCTGCCCGCAGGCCCGCCGAAAAACACATGCATCCGGGATTCTCCCCGTTCCATGCATCGGCCTGGGCGCAGAGGCTCCAGCGCGATGAAGCGCTAGAGCTGCTGCATCATTTTGCGGACACCGGCGACGTGGCGGCGGCTGACGATCAACGCATCGCCATTGAGCCCTCTGAGGAACAGCTGGAAATGTCCCAGCGGGGTGCGCTGCAACCGTTCTATTCGCTCGCGGGCCACCAGCGCATTGCGGTGAATGCGCACGAAGCGGTCGCCGAACTCGTCTTCCAGCGCCTTTAGCGGTTCGTCCAGCAGCACTTCGCCGCCCTCGTGGCGCAAGGTCACGTACTTGTGATCGGCGATAAAGTAGATCACCTGATCCAGGGGAATCAGCTCGATGCCTTTGCGGGTACGCGCGCTGATATGGCTGCGTGGCCCTGATCCGCTTTCGGCAGCCGGGCGGGTCAACGCCGCCAGTTGCACACGGTTGGGCCGCTCGGCTTTGCGCAACGCTTCGACAAGGTGCTCGGAACGCACGGGCTTGACCAGATAGCCCACCGCACTGACCTGGAAAGCTTCCAGGGCGAACTCATCATGGGCGGTGCAAAAGACCACTGCAGGCGGTGCTTCCCGCTCGCACAGCCGCGCTGCGACCTGGAGGCCATCGAGACCCGGCATGCGGATATCGAGCAGTACTACGTCCGGTTTGTGGGTTTCGATCAGCGCCAAGGCTTCTTCGCCATTGGAAGCGCTGGGTTCCAGTACTCGATAACCCTCGATTTCATTGACCATGCGGCTCAATCGCTCGCGGGCCAGGGGTTCGTCATCAACGATCAGGACATTCATATAGCTCTGGCTTCCTGCGTGAGTCTCGCACAAGGATAGCGTAGACAGGTGTAGTGACGACCGTCACGGCGCTCCACGCTCAGACTGGCGTGCGGGCCAAAAAGTGCCGCAATTCGTGCGCCTATATTCGTCAAAGCCTGCTGAGTACCGTTGGAAGTCTGCCGATTGGCAACTTCTTCATAGGGATTGCTGACGCTCAATATGAACTCTCCCCCTTCATAGTTCGCTTCGACTGTTACAACGCCCCCTTCGACCCGCGGAGCAATGCCATAAATCAAAGCGTTTTCAAGTAATGGCTGCAAGGTTAGCTGGGGGATTGGCAAGTCATCGGGAATTGCGCTCACCCTCCAGTCCAACTGTAGACGCTCGCCAAGACGATATTGCTCAATCGATAAATATCGTTTTGCCAATGCCAGCTCTTCACCCCATGTCACCAGGCTGCCCGGCTTGGCCAGACTGGCACGAAAAAGGTCCGAAAGATCCAGCACCGCCTGCTCGGCCTTGACCGGGTTGCTGGCCACCAGACTGGCGATACTGTTGAGTGTGTTGAAGAGGAAATGCGGGCGGATGCGCGCCTGCAGCGATTCGATCCTGGCGCGCAGTTCGCCCTGTTGCTGCTTGCGCCACTGACTCTGCAGATAGAAGTAGCGCAGCATCAGGGCGGACATGATCAGGGCAATCGTCGAGTAGCGCAGATAACGCTCGACCATGCCACTGACCGAAATTCGCCCGGTAAGCTGACAGACATCGGTAACGGCTGTGCACAGCAGCGTCAGGCCGACCACCAAAAGGCAGCTGAGCATGCCCGCCAGGCCCGGCGTCAATCGCGCCAGCCAGGGCCGCAACCCGCACAGCAGCGCCGCGGACAGTAGCACGATCCATTGTACGAACAGCGACATCAACGCCAGGCGTACCCAGTCGAAGCCGCTGCGCATCGGTTCTACCAGCACCAGAACCAGTACCAGCAGCTCCGCCAGAACGACGAGCACCAGCAATGCCTGCGGCAGGCACAGCTCAGGGAGGAAAAAGTCTTTGCCGGGCGCGGGCCGGGCATCGTGTTTCACAGGTTCGATTCGCATGGCTCCAGTCTCTGCCCTGGCCTTGTCAGCGGCAAGCTGTCCGGGGATAAAAATGCATCAACCCTGTTATCATCGCGTTCGTTCTTGTGCCAGGTATCGGGCACGTCACTTTCAGTCAGCAACGAGCGAATCCATGAGCACCGACAAGACCAACCAGTCCTGGGGCGGCCGCTTCAGTGAACCCGTCGACGCGTTTGTCGCGCGTTTCACCGCCTCCGTCACCTTCGATCAACGCCTGTATCGCCATGACATCATGGGCTCCATCGCCCACGCCACAATGCTGGCCAAGGTGGGCGTACTGACCGACGCCGAGCGCGATACCATCGTTGACGGCCTGAACACCATCCAGGCCGAGATCGAGGCTGGCCAGTTCGACTGGCGCGTCGATCTGGAAGACGTGCACATGAACATTGAAGCACGCCTGACCGACCGCATCGGTATCACCGGCAAGAAGCTGCACACCGGTCGCAGCCGCAACGATCAGGTCGCCACCGATATCCGTCTGTGGCTGCGCGACGAAATCGACCTGATCCTCAGCGAAATCACCCGTCTGCAGCAAGGCCTGCTGGGCCAGGCCGAGCGTGAAGCTGAAACCATCATGCCTGGCTTCACCCACTTGCAGACGGCCCAGCCGGTAACATTCGGTCACCATATGCTGGCCTGGTTCGAAATGCTCAGCCGCGACTACGAGCGTCTGGTCGACTGCCGCAAGCGTCTCAACCGCATGCCGTTGGGCAGTGCTGCACTGGCGGGCACCACCTACCCGATCGACCGCGAGCTGACCTGCACATTGCTGGGCTTCGACGTGGTGGGCGGCAACTCGCTGGACGGCGTATCGGATCGCGACTTCGCCATCGAATTCTGCTCGGCTGCGTCCATCGCGATGATGCACCTGTCGCGCTTTTCGGAAGAGCTGGTGCTGTGGACCAGTGCGCAGTTCCAGTTCATCGACCTGCCGGATCGCTTCTGCACCGGCAGCTCGATCATGCCGCAAAAGAAAAACCCCGATGTCCCTGAGCTGGTTCGCGGCAAGAGCGGCCGTGTGTTCGGTGCCTTGATGGGCCTGCTGACCCTGATGAAAGGCCAGCCGCTGGCTTACAACAAGGACAATCAGGAAGACAAGGAACCGCTGTTCGACGCCGCCGACACCCTGCGTGATTCGTTGCGTGCGTTCGCCGACATGATCCCTGCGATCAAGCCCAGGCACGCAATGATGCGTGAAGCGGCGCTGCGCGGCTTTTCGACCGCCACCGATCTGGCCGACTACCTGGTCCGCCGTGGCCTGCCGTTCCGTGACTGCCATGAAATCGTTGGTCACGCGGTGAAATACGGTGTGGAAACCGGCAAGGACCTGGCAGAGATGAGCCTGGAAGAGCTGCGTCAGTTCAGCAACCAGATCGAACAGGACGTCTTCGCCGTGCTGACCCTGGAAGGCTCGGTGAATGCCCGTAACCACATCGGCGGCACCGCCCCCGAACAGGTCCGCGCCGCCGTCGTTCGCGGCCAGGAACTGCTGGCCGGGCGCTGAACATACCCCGCACAGCCCCTGATGACGCGGAGCATTGGCACGATGGAAATCTCAAGGTTTTCATCGTTCCCATGCTCCGCGTGGGAATGCCGTTCTGGACGCTCTGCGTCCTATCCTGAGCGTGCGTAGCGCAACGGATATGTGACGCAGAGCGTCACGACCTGCATGCCAACGCAGGGCATTGGCACGATAGTGATCTCAAGGTTTCATCGTTCCCATGCTCCGCGTGGGAATGCCGTTCTGGACGCTCCGCGTCCTGTCCTGAGCGTGCGTAGCGCAACGGATATGTGACGCAGAGCGTCACGACCTGCATGCCAACGCAGAGCGTCACAAAACGACCGTGTTCTCGTGCACCTATCGTTCCTACAACTCTTTCAGCACCTGCCGATTTCCCTCCAGCGCACCCCGCCGCTATCATCCCCGCTTCTTGTGGGGGACTTATCCGATGCTCAATGGCCTGTGGCTTGGTTTTTTTGTCGTGGCGACGATTTCCGCGCTGGTGCAGTGGCTGGTAGGCGGCAACGCCGGCATTTTTGCCGCGATGGTCGAAAGTATCTTTGCCATGGCCAAGCTGTCGGTCGAAGTTATGGTGCTGCTGTTCGGCACACTGACCCTATGGCTGGGCTTTTTGCGCATCGCCGAGAAGGCCGGCATCGTCGACTGGCTGGCCAAGGTCCTCGGGCCGCTGTTTCTGCGCTTGATGCCCGAAGTGCCGCCCGGCCACCCTGCGCTGGGGCTGATCACCCTCAACTTCGCCGCCAATGCGCTGGGGCTCGACAACGCCGCCACGCCGATCGGCCTGAAGGCCATGCGCTCGCTGCAGGAACTCAACCCCAGCAAGACCGCCGCCAGTAACGCGCAGATCCTGTTTCTGGTGCTCAACGCCTCATCCCTGACCCTACTGCCGGTAACGATCTTCATGTACCGCGCCCAGCAAGGTGCGCCTGACCCGACCCTGGTATTCCTGCCGATCCTGCTGGCCACCAGTGTCTCGACCATCGTCGGCCTGCTGTCGGTCGCGTTAATGCAGCGTCTGCGTCTGTGGGACCCGGTGGTGCTCGCCTACCTCATCCCCGGCGCCCTGCTGCTGGGCACCTTCATGGCCTTTCTCGGCACGTTGTCGGCGGCTGCGCTGGCGGGTCTGTCGTCGATTCTGGGCAACCTCACGCTGTTCGGCCTGATCATGATGTTTCTGATCATCGGCACGCTACGCAAGGTGCTGGTCTACGAGGCCTTCGTCGAAGGTGCGAAGGAAGGTTTCGACGTCGCCAAGAGCCTGTTGCCTTATCTGGTGGCGATGCTCTGTGCGGTGGGCGTGCTGCGCGCATCCGGCGCGCTGGACTTTGGTCTGGAAGGCATTCGGCATCTGGTGCAGTGGCTGGGGCTGGACACGCGCTTCGTCGATGCGCTGCCGACTGCGATGGTCAAACCCTTCTCGGGCAGCGCCGCCCGTGCCCTGTTGATCGAAACCATGCAGACCCAAGGCGTGGACAGCTTCGCTGCATTGGCCGCTGCCACGATTCAGGGCAGCACCGAGACCACGTTCTACGTACTTGCCGTGTACTTCGGCGCCGTGGGCATTCAGCGCGCTCGCCATGCGGTGGGCTGCGCGCTGCTGGCCGAGTTTTCCGGCGTCGTGGCCGCGATCTTCGTCTGCTACTGGTTCTTCGGCGCGACCGCCACCTGAAACATTACTGCGCCGGAGCCTGAGGCACAGATTCAGCGGGGGCAGGCTGCTCAGGTGCCGGCGCAGCCTCCTGCTTCTCCTGCTTCGGCTCATCAGCCGGCGCGGATTCAGGTGTGGTCTGGTCGGCCGAGTCGCCGCCCGGCTTGAGCTTGATTATCCGCCCGGTAGGTCGCTTCACTGCCGGTTGATCATCGTCGGTGACGACAAAACGCAGCACGCCGATCATCTGGCCGTCCTCGGTCAGCACCCTCACCTGCCAGCGTCCTGTCACGTCCTCCGGGAAGTTCTGCTTGCGTGTCCAGGCGCGATAGCCTTCCTTGCGTCCGCCGTGGATATCCAGCGCGATGCGGTCCATCTCTTCGCCTTCATGCCACCACACATGGTAGATACGCTCGTCCAGGCCACGCGGCGCGTTGATCGCGGTGTACGCATACAGGCCGCCGTTGCGCAGCTGCTTGGCGCTGATCAGCGAAATACTGTCGCCCGGCGTACGGTTCTTGTTATCGAAGTCCGGGCTCACCGCCACTTCGGTCAACCACAGCGTCGCAGGCGGCACCCAGGAGCGCAGCAACCAGCCCGCCGCGCCGATGGCCAGGATGATGCTGATCACGGCCAGTGCGCTGCGCCAGGTGTTGAGCGGAAAGTTCGACATCAGGCTGGGCGCCGACAGCAGCATCGCCACGCCCAGGGCCAGTTTGTAACTCTCGGCGGTGGTCAGGTGCAGGATGATCGGCAGCGCCGTCAGCAGTGCGGCGAACAGCGTCAGGGTGTGCAGCGTCATGAACAGCCAGCGCCTGGGCGCCAGCCATTTGTAGTAGAGAGGGTCGATGATCGAGATCAGCCCGGCGGCCCCGAGCACCGCAGTGAACACTGCCTGACCACTGTTCCAGGTGGTGGTAATGAAAAAGAATGGCAGCACGAAGAACAGGCTTTCCTGGTGGATCATCTGCGTGCCGTAGCGCAGCAAACCCTGCGGGATCTCGCGGCCCAGCGCCTTGTTGAGTAACCCGACCATGGTGTTTTCGACCATCAGCCACAGCCAGCTGATCAGCATCACCACCGCGATCCAGGTGGCCAGCCCTGCCTGGCGATCGACCAGAATGAAACTGGCGATACCGGAAACGAAACCAAACGCTGCAATGAGCCCCGGATAGCGCTGCATCAAGTTGAGCACGGGTGTCACATAGCGATTCACGTCAAGCATCGGAGGGGTCACTCGGTTCTGTTCATACAAAAAAACGCGCAGCGTAACAACGCGGCGCGGAGCCTGCACCCTGGGTGCAGTTCGGCGTCAGGATTCTATTTGCTGCGTGCACGCCAGCGCCACAGGGCCAGCAGTGCGATGAAACCCAGTACCCCGCCAATCAGCCAATACAGACCGTCATAACTGAACAGCGGCTTTTCAATGCGCATGTAACCCGGCTGGGCAAGCAACTGGCGCATCGCCTGATTGGCGGTTTCCAGCTTCACCGCCTTGATCCGTTTGGCCGGATCCTCAAAGCGCCCGTTTTCATAATCGTTGAGCGCGCTCCAATAGTAGTCGGCCAGCGCACTATTGCCTTGAGTGGCCCAAGATTGCCGGTCTATGGCGAGCTGTTGCAGCCGCGCAAACGTAGCGGGCTGCATGCCGTCTTTTTGCAGGCGCTCGACCAGGCCGCGAATGTCGCGCTCGGCTTCATCGGTATCGTCACGCTCGACATCGGCATTCAGGCTCAGAAACCCGACATCGCCGAACACTTCGCGCTCTGCGGAGGGGCCGTAGGACAAACTGTGTTTCAGGCGCAGCTCAGTGTAGAGCGTCCAGTCCAGATAGGCTTTGACCAACTCCCAGGTTTCGTCGTGCTGGTCGTCGAGCTGCGGCTCGGGGTAGATCAGGTGCAGCTTGGCACTCTCGCCCAGCCCGCCGCGTTCAAGCTCGCGGCGCGGTTCGGCCGAGCCGTTGCCTTGCGCCAGTGGCGGGTGGTCGATGGGGTCGGTGGGGGCGAGCTTGCCGTAGGTGCGCTCCAGATAGGCGGGCAGCAGCTTGTCCAGATCACCCACCACAATCAGCGTCATGTTGTTGGGTGCGTACCAGTTGGCGAAGATGTCTTCGATGTGCTCCAGCTCGATGCCGTCCACCTCGGGACGCTCGGCGCATTTGAGGCCCATTTCCACGGCCAGCTGGCTGCTGGCGCTGCGCCCTGAATCACGCCGGTCAAGCAGGCGCTGCAAGTGCGAAAAGTGCCCGCCATCTTCACGCTCGACCACGCGTTTGACGCCGTCCAGCCGCGCCTGGCTCAGCTCGGTTTTGGTCATGATTTCCAGCAACAGGTCGAGCACCTTGCGCTGGTTGCGCGCAGGCGCTTCGATCACGAAGGTGGTGTCGGCGTTGCTGGTGAAGGCGTTCCACTCGCCGCCCAACGCCTGCATACGCTCTTCCAGCCCGCCTTCACCGCTGTCATCCACGCCGCTGAACAGCAAGTGTTCCAGCAGATGCGGCAGTTCCTTGTCCTGACACGGGAAATCATCGAAGCCGATACCCACCACCAGGCGGATGGCGACGTGACCCTTGTCGTAACCGGGTTTGAGAATGACTTGCAAACCATTGGGCAGCAGGTAGCCCTCGACCTGAGGACGATCAAGGGCGAATGAGGGGAGTGAACCGAGGAGCAGACAAGCGAACAGCAGGCAACGCATAAAACAGCTTTCCTGGCGGGCCGGTATGTTTAACAGACTTCACCTCGGCCCTTACGTTCATAGTGATCTGTCGGCCTCGACCTCGCTCGACAAGGCTCCTGTGTCAGCGGTTTCCAGCACCACGTAGGCGCTGCTGCAAAACAGCGAGTTCAGACGCTTCATGTCGGCAATCAGTTCCAGGTGCAGCGAACTGGTTTCGATGCTCTGGACCACCTTGTTGCGCAAACGGCTGACGTGGGCGTGCGCCAGGCGTCGCTCCTCGGCCCTGAACTGGCGTTTTTCGCGCAATAACTGACGTGCGCTTTCGTGATCGCCGCTGAGGAACACAGAGAGGCCCAGGCGCAGGTTCGACTGTAACTGGATCTGCAGATCGGCAAGTTCTTCAAGTCCGACTTCAGAGAACGACCGGCGATGCGCTGTCTTCTGCTGCTGGATCTTGCGCAGCATGCGTTCGATCAGGCCGCTGGCCAGTTCCAAGTTGATGGTCAGCTCGATGATCTCGGCCCAGCGCCGGTTATCGTGCTCGCCGAGGTCTTCACGCGGCATCTGCGCCAGGTACAGCTTGATCGCGCTGTACAGCGCTTCGACGTCGTCGTTGAGGCGGCGCACTTCCTGGGTCACCGCCGTTTGCGTGCCGCGCAGTACCGCCAGCATCGAGGCGAGCATGCTTTCGATCAGATCGCCCATGCGCAGGGTTTCACGCACCGCGTTGGCCAGCGCGAGGCTGGGTGTCGACAGCGCGGTCAGGTCCAGGTGACGCGGCTTGGCCAGGCCGCCGACTTCGTTCTGCTGCGGCAGCAGATACGAGCACAACCGCGCCATCGGGGCCACGGTTGGCAGCATGATCAGGCAGCGCACCGTGTTGTAGAGCAGGTGAAAGCCGATGACCAGTTCCTGCGGGCGATAGCCCAGCGTGTCGATCCAGGCAACCAGCGGGTCGAGCACCGGAAAGATCAGCAGCAGGCCGAACAGCTTGTACAGCAGACTGCCCAGCGCCACCTGCCGACCGGCAACGTTCTGCATGCTGGTACTGAGGAAGGCCAGCAGACCGCTGCCGATGTTGGCGCCGATCACCAGGCCGATCGCCACCGGCAAGCCAATGACTTCGGTGCCCGCCAGTGTCGCCGTCAGCAGCACCGCCGCCAGACTGGAATAAGAGATCAGCGCGAACATGGCGCCCACCAGCGCATCCAGCAGCAGGTCGCCGGTCAGCGAGGCGAACAGCACCTTGACCCCTGCGGCCTGGGTGATCGGTGCGGCAGCCTCGACGATCAACTGCAAGGCCAGCACGATCAGGCCCAGGCCGATACCGACCCGCCCCAGTTGACCGGCACGGGTCTGCTTGCGCGACAGGAAAAACACTACGCCAAGGAAGATCAGCAACGGCGACAGCCATGACAGATCGAAAGTCAGCACGCGAGACATCAGGGCGGTGCCGACATCGGCGCCGAGCATGATCACCAGCGCAGGCGTCAGCGTCATCAGCCCCTGGCCGACAAACGATGTCACCAGCATGGCGGTGGCGTTACTGCTTTGCACCAGCGCCGTCACCAGAATGCCGGCGATGAACGCGAGCGGTCGTTTGGACATGTTCTGGCTGAGCACACGACGAAGTTGTGTGCCGTAAACACGAAGGATGCCAGTGCGCACGATATGCGTGCCCCAGATCAGCAGGGCGACGGCAGATAGCAAATCGAGCAGGGTCAGCATGCGAAAAGCCCCCTGAGGTTTGCCCATACAGGCGATGAATTGAAAGATGCAGCGTGTAGAGCGGGGATGGGTGTAACGCTCTACTAGGCTCTGTACGAAAAGTGGCTGCGCTCGGTGATGCTTCGTTAAAAACAGGCTCGGAATGCTCATTTACAACACGTAGACTCCGCTTCCTCGCCTGTTTTTGCCTCGCCTGACCTTCGCTCGCCGACTTTTCGTACAGAGCCTAAGCTTTTAGTCGGCCACGGGCCTTGGCGCCAGCATCGCACAGCGCGGATTTCATTGAAATAAAAGTGTCATAAATCAGTATTTTGAAATCGCTCGGGCATCCGCCATGGACCCGTCGCACGCGTCTCATGGCTGTTCACCCGACATGCCGCCCGCAGAAGGCGGAAACGTTACCGGGTCAATCCATAGTGAACGCAACATTGGGCTCGAGTTTCATGCCGACGGCTTTTGCGACGTGCATGCCTTTTTCATACGAAAACGATTTATCTGCTGTGGGCTGGAAGAACTCCACGAAATCCAGGCTGCGGCGACTGAACACGAACCCGCCGATGAGCGGCTGATTGACTGCATACAGGTGCGGACACAGCGCCATCATCGACGAAGCAGGCACGCCGATCAGGTGTTCCTCAAGATCGCCGGTCTGTTGAGTTTCTTGCGGGTAAAACCACAGTGGCGTGCTGATGAACAGATAGGCATCCGCCCCCAGGCTGGAAAGCAACGTGCGCACCAGCCATCTCGCCGTATCGGCCGTCAAGTGCTCGACTACATCCAGCAGACAGATTATCCGGTACTGGGCCAGCCGCTCGGATGACAGCTCTTGAGCCAGGCCGTGCCAGATGTTGCGGTAGGTAGCGTTCTCATGCAGCTGCGAATTCTGGCAATTGGCTTCCCAGCCATCGATGCCGTCCACCGACCAGTGCGCCGTGTCCGGGTTTGCCTTGATCAACGCGCCCAGTGTTCCAGAGCCGAACCCGATATCCAGCACTTCAACATCGCTGCTGAGGTCTTTCAGGATATGGAAAATCATCGCCTTAGGAGAGACCGAGTCGCCTTCCACATGGCCGGTTGCAGGCGCGAAGCCTTCTGTAGGCTGATAGTTTTCAACATATTGCTTCATTGTCTGGATCCTTGACGATGGTTAGGGAGACGGGGTTTACCGTAGATCCTGTTGAAGCATCCGCATTGGGGTGTAGGAACAGTATAGGGGGTTTGAGTGCCTGGCCTTTAATCCTGCAAACTGACCAGAAACGCTTGGTGACACGAGTGGCGCCTGTAGCGGCATAGCAGGCTTTGGCGGGTATTCAGAACCTGACGCAAGCGTCTGGAACAGCGTGCCAACGCCGAGCATTGGCACACTGTTCGGTCAGTCTTATCGGAACCGGTCAACCTCGTGACGCAGTTCTGTCGCCAGGCCATTCAGCTCCTGGGCAGTGATGGCCAGGTTGGACATGACCTGGCGCTGTTCGCTGTTGGCCATGGCGATGCTTTGCAGGTTGCTGCTGAGCATGGTCGCGGTGCTGCTTTGTTCCTGGGTGGCGGTGGTGATGGCGGCGAACTGGTGACCGGCCGAGCGGCTTTGCTCGTCGATCTGCGCCAGTGCGGAGGCCACTTTGGCGTTGAGCGACAGGCCTTCCTGCATCAGTGTGTTGCCCTGCTGCATGGTGCTGATGGCGTTGCCGGTTTCCTGCTGGATGCTGGCGATCATGCCGGAAATCTCATCCGTGGCTTCACGGGTGCGCGAGGCCAGGCTGCGGACTTCGTCAGCCACCACGGCAAAGCCGCGACCCTGCTCACCGGCGCGTGCGGCCTCGATGGCAGCGTTGAGCGCGAGCAGGTTGGTCTGGTCGGCAATCGAGGTAATCACCCCGACGATACTGCCGATTTCCTGCGAGCGTTGGCCCAGCGTGTCGATGACTTTCGCGGTGCTGCTCAGCGAAGTGGCGATCTGTTGCAGCGACGAAGATGCCTCTTCCATCGAGGTGCGACCGATGCGTGTCTGCTGGGCATTTTCCTGTGCCAGTCGTTCGGTATTGCCCATGTTGTCGGCGATGTTCATCGACGTGGCGCTGAACTCTTCGACGGCACCGGCCATGCTGGTGATCTCGCCGGATTGCTGCTCCATGCCCTCGAACGCGCCGCCCGACAGGCCGGACAGCGCGTTGGCGCGGGAGCTGACTTCCTGCGCCGCGGTACGGATATGCGCCACCATCGATGACAGTGCTTCGCTCATCTTGTTGAAGCTGCCCGATAACTGCCCGATCTCGTCATTGCTGGTCACATTCAGGCGTACGCTCAGGTCGCCTGCACCCAGTGCGTCGGCCTGGCGTACCAATTCGGACAGTGGGCGAAGCTTGCTGCGCAGCAGCCAGATGGCGCTGACCACCGCGATGATCATGGCCAGCAGACTGCCGATCGCCAATTGTGTGCCGACGTGCCAGGTCACTTCGCTGATTTCCTTGCGCGGCATGCTGGCGATGACGGTCCAGGGGCCGCCAGCGAACGGCTGGCCGACGCTGTAATAGTTGTCATCCCCGTCATCCCAGAACTGCGCCTTGCCTGGTTTGCTGGCGAGCTCTGCAACTGACTTCGCGGCACCGTCCAGGGATTTGACGCCTGCCGGTGGCACCAGCCAGGTGCCCTTTTCGTCGAGCAGTGCCAGTGAGCCGGTAGAGCCGATACGGAAGTTCTTGAGGTTATCGAACTGAGTCTTCTGCGCATCGGTGTAATCGAACCCTACGAACAGCGCCGCAATGATCTTGCCGCTGCTGTCGCGGACCGGGCTGTACTGGGTCATGTAATAGCGATCGAACAATACCGCTTTGCCGACATAGCTCTGCCCGGCGATCAGGCGCTCGTAGGCTGCGCCCTTGCGGTCCAGCACGGTGCCGATGGCGCGGGTGCCATCCTGCTTGCTCAGGGAGGTGCTGATCCGGATGAAGTCGTCGCCGCTGCGCACGAAAATGGTCGCGACGCCAGCGGTCATCGAGCGGAATTCATCGACTTCGGTGAAGTCGTTATTCAGCGCGGCATCACGCAGGAACAGGCCTGGCGTGGACGTGCCCGCCACCGTGACCGGCTTGTCGGCTTGCAGGCTCAGGCCATCGGCGAAGCGTTTCTCGAACAGGCCACTCAAGCGCTGAGTGCTGTCGCGCAACGTGCTGTGGAAAGTGTTGAGCTGGTCAGCGAGGAGCCTGGCTTCACTCGACATGTGCTCTTCACGAATGACCAGGTTGGACGCGTCCAGGGACCTTAACGCGAACAGGGTACTACCGCTGATAACCACCGCCAGGATCACGGCCAGAGCAATACCAAGTTGCGAAGCAATTCGGGTACGAGGCTTGGACATAGAGACTCCGTGCCGAATGATTGGAGTCGCCGGGTCCGTGGCTTACCATTCAGCTGATAGATTTAGTTGGTGTTTTTACGCCGTATGAACGAGCAATCTTCAAGCAATGCTTCGGCCTTCAAGGTCGTTACTTGAGAGCGCAGCGAGACATTTACAAATGATGGCAGTTCAATACTAAACTAAATTTTAATAGAGTACTTCAACTAACGGCAACTGCATGGCGCCCACCTCCGCCTGAAGAAAATCGCTGAGGCGTCGCAACCGCTCTGCGCCGGGCCTTGTACGCGGCCAGACCAGATAATAGTTTTCGCCACTGAACACCGCCGTGCGCCACGGCAGGCTCAGACGGGCCTGCGCCACGTCCTCGGCGACCATCAGCAGGTCACCCATCGACACACCATAGCCGCGTGCTGCGGCAATCATGCCCAGCTCCAGAGTGTCGAAGACCTGCCCGCCTTTGAGCGACACCTGATCGGCCAGACCCATGCGGTTCAACCAGGTGCGCCAGTCACGGCGATCAGGGGTGGGATGCAGCAATTCAGCCTTTGCCAGGCGTTCGACATCCCATGGCGGGTCCTTCAACAAGGTGGGCGCACCAACCGGAATCAGTAATTCGGGAAACAGCAGTGTGGCTTCCCAGTCCGACGGGAAATGTCCCTGGCTGAGCAGAATCGCGCAGTCAAAAGGCTCCTGGGTAAAGTCCACCGCATCGATTTCCATCCACGCGCTGGTCAGTTGCACCTCGTTGCCCACCTGCAGATGACGAAAACGGCTGAGCCGCGCGAGCAGCCAGCGCATGGTCAGGGTCGACGGGGCTTTCATGCGCAGAATGCCCTCGTCGGTCTGCAAGGTGCTGCAAGCGCGCTCCAGTGCCAGGAACCCATCGCGTACGCCGGGCAACAGCGCGCGTGCCGATTCGGTGAGCTGCAAGTTACGCCCGTTGCGCTGAAACAAGCGGCAGGCAAAGTGCTCTTCCAGCGTACGAATATGCCGGCTTACTGCACTTTGGGTGATCGAAAGTTCCTCGGCCGCGCGGGTAAACGAGGTATGCCGCGCAGCCGCTTCAAAAGCCCTTAGTGCATAAAGAGGAGGGAGGCTACGGGGCATGGGGCGCTTCCTGCGGACGATGAACGGTTACTTTACTGCAAATGCTGAAAATAGCTTCAGATGAGTTTTAGTCATGCTGAGCATCGGATTTATCGTTTTGTGTTTAGTCGAGCAACTGCCCAGAATACGTCGCTCATTCGTCCCTTTGCCGTAGAGCACCGTCACCATGCAGCCGTCCGCCCTCAAAGAACTCTGGATCATCCTGCGCCTGGCGGGGCCGCTGATTGCGTCACAGATGGCGCACATGCTGATGGTCTTCACCGACACCGTGATGATGGGCAAGATCGGCCCGGAGGCCTTGGCCGGCGGTGGTCTGGGCGCTGCCACGTACAGCTTCGTGTCGTTCTTTTGCGTCGGCGTGATGGCCGCGGTCGGTACGCTGGTTTCGATCCGTCACGGTGCCGGCGACACCGAAGGCGCGACCCGTCTGACCCAGGCCGGTCTGTGGCTGGCCTGGGGCATGGCGCTGGTTGCCGCGCTGTTGCTGTGGAACCTCGAACCCATCCTGTTGCAGTTCGGTCAGGCCGAAGCCAACGTGCATATGGCGGCTCAATTTCTGATCACCCTGCCCTTCGCCCTGCCCGGCCTGCTCAGCTTTATGGCATTGCGCGGCTTCACCAGCGCACTGGGTCGCGCGGGGCCGGTGATGACCATCAGCCTGGCCGGTGCGGCAGCCAACTTCGTGCTCAATTACGCATTGATCCATCAATGGCTGGGGCTGCCCAACCTGGGGCTGATGGGCATCGGGCTGGTCACCGCGATCGTCACCAACTGCATGGCCCTCGCGCTGGCGCTGCATATCAGGCGGCATCCGGCCTACGCGGCGTACCCGATCAGAAAAGGGCTTTCGAAACTGTCACGCAGTCACCTGGGCGAGCTGTGGCGTCTCGGTTTGCCGATTGGCGGCACCTATGCAGTGGAAGTCGGGCTGTTCACTTTTGCGGCGTTCTGCATGGGCGCGATGGGCAGCACGCAGATGGCGGCGCACCAGATCGCCCTTCAGACCGTGTCCATGGCGTTCATGGTTCCGGTGGGGATGTCCTACGCGGTCACCATGCGTATCGGCCAGCATTATGGAGCAGGCAACCTGTTGATGGTGCGCATGGCCGGGCGTCTGGGCATCGGTTTTGGCGGCTGTGTGATGCTCATGTTCGGGCTGCTGTTCTGGCTGGCACCGCACCTGGTCATCGGGCTGTTTCTGGACATCAATGACCCGGCGTTTGCCGAGATCGTGGTACTGGCGACAAAACTGCTGGCGATTGCCGCCCTGTTCGAGTTTTTCGACGGCACCCAGACCATCGCCATGGGTGCCATTCGGGGGCTCAAGGATGCACGCACCACCTTCCTGATCGGCCTGGGCTGCTACTGGCTGATCGCCGCGCCTGCCGCGTGGTTGCTCGGCTTCTCTACCGATGCCGGCGCCTCGGGCGTGTGGTGGGGGCTGGCGCTGGGCCTGTTCTGCTCGGCCGTGGCGCTGACCTATGCGTTTGAATGGAAGACGGCTCGGCTGTTGCGCAGGGATGCGGCCGGGGTAGCGGTGCCGGGCTGATCCGGCGCACCGTCACCCGGACCTGGATGTACCTGCGTGCGCGGCTTGCGAACGCAGATAGGTCACCAGCTCTTCCACCGGCAGCGGCCGACTGATCAGATAGCCTTGCACCTGATTGCAGCCAAAACTGCGCAGCAACTCCAGCTGCCCGGCGGTTTCCACACCCTCGGCGACCACTTCCAGGTTCAAGTTGTGCGCCAGATTGATCATGGCGTTGACCAGCTTGCGGTTCTCTTCGCGTAACTCCATCTGCCCGACGAAGCCCATGTCGATCTTGAGCAGCGCGATGGGCAGGCTGTTGAGGTGCATGAACGACGAATAGCCGGTGCCGAAATCATCCAGCGAAAAGCGCACGCCCAGTTGCCGCAATGCATCCATGGTCTGCCTGACCTGATCGCTGCGCCGCATGACCGCGGTTTCGGTCAGCTCGAACTCCAGCCAGCGCGCATCGACATCGTGTTCTGCGATCAGACGAGTCAAGGTCGGCAGCAACTGGCTGTCCTGAAACTGCCGGAACGACAGGTTGATCGCCATGTGCAGCGGGGCAAAGCCTTGTTCGCGCAGGGCCTGCATGTCACGCAGTGCGCGGAAGATGACCCAATAGCCGAGCGGCACGATCAGGCCACTTTGCTCGGCCAGTGGCACGAACTCGCTGGGTGGCAGCAGCCCACGTTCCTGATGACGCCAGCGCACCAGTGCTTCCAGGCCGACGATACGTCCGCTGTCCAGGCACAGACGCGGCTGGTAATGCAGTTCCAGCTCATCGCGGCGCAAGGCGCGTCGCAGTTCACCTTCCAGGTCGGCGAGGCTGCGGGCGTTGCGGTTGATGCGCTCGTCGAACAGGTGATAGGTGCAGCCCTGCATGCTCTTGGCCTGACGCATGGCGATATGCGCATGCCACATCAGCGGGTCGGCTTCGGGCTGGGCCTGGGAGTGAGCGATGCCCAGGCTGCAACCCAGCAGCAGGCTTTCGCCATCGACCCAATAGGGTTCGGCCAGCACGTCAGTGATACGTTCGGCCATTTGCAGAGCGCGTTCGGGGGTTGTTCGGGTGTCGATCAACAGGGCGAATTCGTCGCCCCCCAGACGGGCGATCTGATCACCGGCATCGAGCTGGTTTTTCAAGCGCGCCACGACTTGCAGGATCAGTCGATCACCGGCCTGATGACCCAGTGAATCGTTGGCGCGGCGAAAGTTGTCCAGGTCCAGATGCCCCAGCGCCACGCTGCCGCCTTCGCTCAGGCGAGCCGAGAGCAGCGCCTGAAAACCCTGGCGGTTGGCGATGCCGGTCAACGGGTCCTGGCCGACCAGGCGTCGCAGGCTGTCTTCCAGGCGACTGCGCTCGTGGACATAGCGCAGGCAGCGCCGAAGCGTGTCACCGGTCAAGGCATCGCGCACCAGCCAGTCACTGACGCCAGTCGGCCCGACCAGTGGTTCGGTCTCGAGCAGCACCACGGTAGGCAACAGGCAGGCCCCGGTCCTGGGCTGCAGATCAGGCGTGGTCAGCAGCACGGTATTGCGCTCGTTAGCGTAGCGGGCACTGAAAACGTCCCAGTTCGCGCCATGCAGAAGTATTACGTTGCTTCCCGGCGCAGTGAGGCAGCCGCTAAGCAGCGCCTGCCAGAAGGGCTCGTGCGCCAAAAGCAGCAATCGCAAGGGTTCGACAGGTGTAGGCAATCTAACTTCCTAAGTGCAAAGGAAAAACCGGTGGCCGCTCTCTCGCAGGAGCGCGACAAATACACGTATCGCGCGTCGCGGCGCAAATGTAACAAAAACAGAAGAATTAGATAGCAGTCACTGTCTGACGACGATGAGCACTGCACAAAACCGTGGGCCTGTTAAAATGCCCGACCTTTTTTACAGACGACTCTTCATACCGCCATGTCCCGACTCAATCCCCGGCAGCAGGAAGCCGTGAACTACGTCGGCGGCCCTCTTTTGGTGCTCGCCGGTGCCGGTTCCGGCAAGACCAGCGTGATCACCCGCAAGATCGCGCATCTGATCCAGAACTGCGGTATTCGCGCCCAGTACATCGTCGCCATGACCTTCACCAACAAGGCCGCGCGCGAGATGAAGGAGCGGGTCGGCACGCTGCTCAGGGGCAGCGAAGGACGCGGCCTGACGGTCTCGACCTTCCACAACCTGGGTCTGAACATCATCCGCAAGGAGCACACGCGGCTGGGCTACAAACCGGGCTTCTCGATCTTTGACGAAACCGACGTCAAGGCACTGATGACTGACATCATGCAGAAAGAGTATTCCGGCGACGACGGTGTCGACGAAATCAAGAACATGATCGGCTCATGGAAAAACGACCTGATCCTGCCCGCCGAGGCGCTGGAAAACGCCCGCAACCCCAAGGAACAGACCGCCGCCATCGTCTACACCCACTATCAGCGCACGCTCAAGGCGTACAACGCGGTGGACTTCGACGATCTGATTCTCTTGCCGGTCAAGCTGTTTCAGGAACACGCCGACATCCTGGAAAAGTGGCAGAACAAGGTGCGTTACCTGCTGGTCGACGAATATCAGGACACCAACGCCAGCCAGTACCTGCTGGTGAAGCTGCTGATCGGCACGCGCCATCAGTTCACCGTAGTGGGCGACGACGACCAGTCGATCTACGCCTGGCGTGGCGCGCGGCCGGAAAACCTCATGCTGCTCAAGGACGACTACCCGTCGTTGAAAGTGGTGATGCTTGAGCAGAACTACCGTTCGACGAGCCGTATCCTGCGCTGCGCCAACGTGCTGATCTCCAACAACCCGCACGCCTTCGAAAAACAACTGTGGTCCGAGATGGGCCACGGCGACGAGATCCGCGTGATCCGCTGCCGCAACGAAGACGCCGAGGCCGAGCGGGTGGCCATGGAAATCCTCACCCTGCACCTGCGCACCGACCGCCCGTACAGCGATTTCGCCATCCTCTATCGCGGCAACTACCAGGCCAAGCTGATCGAGCTGAAATTGCAGCACCATCAGGTGCCGTATCGACTGTCGGGCGGCAACAGTTTCTTCGGCCGCCAGGAAGTGAAGGACCTGATGGCTTATTTCCGTCTGCTGGTGAACCCGGACGACGACAACGCCTTCCTGCGGGTGATCAACGTTCCGCGTCGCGAGATCGGCTCGACCACGCTGGAAAAGCTCGGTAATTACGCCACCGAGCGCAAGGTGTCGATGTACGCCGCCACCGACGAGATCGGCCTGGGCGAGCACCTGGACAGCCGATTCACCGACCGTTTACAGCGCTTCAAGCGCTGGATGGACGGGGTGCGCCAGCAGTGCGCGCAGAACGATCCCATCGCCGCGCTGCGCAGCATGGTCATGGACATCGACTACGAGAACTGGCTGCGGCAGAACAGCTCCAGCGAAAAGGCCGCCGATTACCGGATGAGCAACGTCTGGTTCCTGATCGAGGCGTTGAAAAACACGCTGGAGAAGGACGAAGAAGGTGGCATGACCATCGAGGAAGCCATCGGCAAGCTGGTCCTGCGCGACATGCTCGAACGTCAGCAGGAAGAGGAAGACGGTGCCGAAGGCGTGCAGATGATGACCTTGCACGCCTCCAAGGGCCTGGAATTCCCTTATGTGTTCATCATGGGCATGGAAGAAGAAATCCTGCCGCACCGCTCCAGCATCGAAGCCGACACCATCGAAGAAGAGCGCCGCCTGGCCTACGTGGGCATCACCCGCGCACGGCAGACCCTGGCCTTCACCTTCGCCGCCAAGCGCAAGCAGTACGGTGAAATCATCGACTGCGCGCCAAGCCGCTTTCTGGATGAGCTGCCCCCGGACGACCTGGCCTGGGAAGGCAATGACGACACCCCGACGGAAGTCAAAGCGGTGCGCGGCAACACCGCGCTTGCCGACATTCGCGCCATGCTGAAACGCTAGCCGACACCCTATTGATCATTTATTGCGCAATGGCGCAGCCAAGGAATTGAAGTGGAAGCACTGCACAAGAAAATTCGCGAAGAAGGCATCGTGTTGTCCGATCAGGTGCTGAAGGTCGATGCGTTCCTCAACCATCAGATCGATCCGGCCCTGATGAAGGAAATCGGCGACGAATTCGCCCGACTGTTCGCCGACGCTGGCGTGACCAAGATCGTGACCATCGAAGCGTCCGGCATCGCGCCGGCAGTCATGGCGGGCTTGAACATGGGCGTGCCGGTGATCTTCGCCCGCAAGCACCAGTCCCTGACCCTGACCGAAAACCTGCTGTCGGCGACCGTGTACTCGTTCACCAAGCAGGTGGAAAGCACTGTGGCCATCTCGCCGCGTCATCTGAGCAGCGACGACAAGGTGCTGATCATCGATGACTTCCTGGCCAACGGCAAAGCCTCGCAGGCGCTGATCTCGATCATCAAACAGGCCGGCGCCACGGTGGCCGGACTGGGCATCGTGATCGAGAAATCCTTCCAGGGCGGCCGCGCCGAACTGGACGCCCAGGGCTATCGCGTCGAATCCCTGGCGCGGGTCGAATCCCTGGCCGGTGGGGTCGTGACGTTCAAGTAAGGCCCCCGAGGGCGGACGCGGAGCGCCCGGAAAGGCATACGACGCGGAGCGCCGCACGATAGTTGTGATGATCGTTCCGCACGCTCCAGCGTGGGAATGCAGTTCGCGACGCTCTGCGTCGTCGGGAGGACGCAGAGCGTCCGGAAAGGCATGCGACGCAGAGCGCCGCACGATCACGCTCCAGCGTGGGAATGCCGTTCTCGACGCTCTGCGTCGTCGGGAGGACGCAGAGCGTCCAGAAAGGCATGCGACGCGGAGCGTCGCACGATAGTTGCGATGATCGTTCCGCACGCTCCAGCGTGGGGGAATGCCGTTCACGACGCTCTGCGTCGCCAGAGGACGCAGAGCGTCCGGAAAGGCATACGACGCGGAGCGCCGCACGATAGTTGAGATGATCGTTCCTCACGCTCCAGCGTGGGAATGCCGTTCTCGACGCTCTGCGTCGTCAAGAGGACGCGGAGCGTCCGGAAAGGCACGCGACGCGGAGCGCCGCACGATAGTTACGATGATCGTTCCGCACGCTCCAGCGTGGGAATGCAGTTCACGACGCTCTGCGTCGTCAAGAGGACGCGGAGCGTCCGGAAAGGTATACGACGCGGAGAGCCGCACGATAGTTGAGATGATCGTTCCGCACGCTCCAGCGTGGGAATGCAGTTCGTGACGCTCTGCGTCATAGCGTCCGTGCGTCAGCGCGGAATCCCCAAGGCACGCAAACGTCGGTACAGGGTGCGTTCGCTCAGTCCCAGTTCTCTGGCCAGTTCGCTGCGCGAGCCGTTGAACACTCGCAGCGCATGGGCGAGTTTTTCCAGGCTGTCGTCCTGCTGGCGGTACGTCACGCCACCCGCCTCGCCCTGTCCGCGTACTTCGTCGGGCAAATCCTGCGCGCGAATGATGCCGTCATCGGTAAATAAACGGGCACGTTCGAGTATGTTGCGCAGCTCGCGAATGTTGCCGGGGTAGCTGTACAGACTCAGCAGCTTCATGGCCTCGGCGTCGACACGCGGCGCGGCGCCAGGCGCGATGCGTTGCAGCAGGCTGTCGATCAGCAGCGGCAGGTCGTCGCTGCGTTCACGCAGGGCCGGCAGGCGAATCGGAAAGGCGCTGATACGGTAGAACAAATCCTGGCGAAAGCTGCCGTCGGCGACCATCTCCCTGAGCGGTTTGTGGGTTGCCACCACCAGCCGAAAATCCGAGTGCACCGTGCGCAGACTGCCCACCGGACGAAAACTGCCCGATTCGATCAGCCGCAACAGCTTGACCTGCATGGCCAGCGGCACCTCACCAATCTCATCAAGAAACAACGTCCCGCCATGAGCGGCTTCGGCCAGACCGGTCTTGCGCTGCAATGCGCCAGTGAACGCGCCCTTCTCATAGCCGAACAGCTCGCTTTCCAGCAGGGTTTCGGTAAGCCCGGTGCAATCGACCACCACCAGCGGTCCGGCGGACCTGGCGCTGCTGGCGTGCAGTGCGCGCGCGAACAGTTCCTTGCCGGTACCCGACTCGCCCTGCAGTAACACCGGAATCTGCGCGGGCGCAGCGCGTTGCAGAGCGCTCAGCACTTCTTTGAACGCCGCCGAGCGCCCCACCAGCCCATGTTGCTGCGGCTGGACGGAGGCCACCGCCACCGAGCTCAGTCGCTCGACATAAGCGATCACCTCACCCTGATCGTCGAGAATCGGCCGCAGCTCGACATCCACATGCTCGGGGCCGCGCGGCGTGTGATGAATGTGCAGCAGACGCTCCGGGAGCCGCGTTTCATGGGCCTTGCGCATCGGGCAATGCTCACCGGCCTGATCACACGGCACCGCAAACTGATGCGACACCCGATAACACTTCTCGCCCACATGCGGCGTGCCTTCGACGCCGAACTGGCGCTGGTAGGCGGTGTTGGCGGCAATGATGTTGTAGTCGGTGTCGAGCACGATGGTCGGTCGCAGATCATGTTCGAGGTATGACACCAGCGACTGCATGCGACTGCCGGGAAAATCGGTGGCGATGAGGTTCATGGGTGCTCCTGTGGACTGGGCGCAGCTTAACCCATTCGCCTGCCAGCTTGTGCCACGGACTGCCAAATGACTGCCAGAATGTGGCAGTCAGCGAGCTGTGGCAGGCCATCGAGGTGTTTTGCAAAACCCAAAAACGCCCTGTGTTTATTAGCCTGAACAGGCTTTGCCGTGATTGGCATGGTTATTGAGACATCATGGCAACGACTGCCAACCGTCCGGCCTGGCCAAACGGGCCTTGAGGCGATTTACAGCCACAGGAATTGCACATGATCATCGGTGAAAAACTCCATGTCGAAGCGCTCTTCGACACGCATACCTGGACCATCAGCTATCTGGTGATGGACCTGCGCAGCAAGCAATGTGCGCTGATCGACAGCGTGCTCGATTACGATCCCAAGTCCGGCCGTACCAGGACCGAGTCTGCCGACCGGATGATCGAACGGGCGCAGGCGCTGGGCGCCTCGGTGCAGTGGATTTTCGAAACCCACGTGCACGCCGATCACCTCTCGGCAGCGCCGTATCTGAAACAGAGATTGGGTGGGCAAATTGTCATCGGCAGCCATATCACTGCCGTGCAGGAAACCTTCGGCACGCTGTTCAACGCGCCGTCTGACTTTGCGCGCAATGGCAGCCAGTTCGATGTGCTGCTGGAAGACAACGCCTCGTTCGCCCTCGGCACGCTTGAGGTCAAGGCCATGCACACGCCCGGGCACACGCCGGCGTGCATGAGTTACCTGGTGCAAGTCGGTGACGCCACGGTCGCGTTTGTCGGCGATACGCTGTTCATGCCTGATTACGGCACCGCTCGTTGCGACTTCCCGGGTGCCGATGCGCGCACGCTGTATCGCTCGATCAAGAAGCTGCTGGCACTGCCGCCGGAGACCCTGCTGTTCATGTGCCACGACTACCTGCCCAATGGCCGTGAGTTGAAATACATGACCACGGTTGCCGAACAGCGCACCAGCAACATCCATGTGCACGACGGGGTGGATGAGGACGCGTTCGTCGGCATGCGCGAAGCCCGTGACGCAACGCTGGACATGCCGGTGCTGATGCTGCCTGCGGTGCAGGTCAACATGCGCTGCGGACACTTTCCCGAGCAGGAAGACAACGGCATCGTCTACCTGAAGATCCCGCTCAATGCCCTTTGACCGCTGCCCGCCCTGGAAAACCCTGTGATGAATGCTCCGACAACAACCTGTCAGATCCTGATCGTCGGTGGCGGTGCTGCCGGTATCGCCACCGCCGCAAGCCTGCTGGCCCGCGACGCCACCCTGCAGATCACCCTGGTCGACCCCGCCGATACCCATTATTACCAGCCCGGCTGGACCATGGTCGGTGCGGGGATCTTCACGCCGCAGTCGACGGCGCGCAGCATGGCCTCGCTGATTCCCAAAGGCGTGCAGTGGATCAAGGCTACGGTGGCGACCTTCGAGCCGCAGCACAACACGCTGACGCTGGCCGACGGCCGCGTGCTTGGTTATCAGCAACTGGTGGTCTGCCCCGGCCTGAAGCTGGACTGGTCGGCTATCGACGGGCTAGTCGAAACGCTCGGGGCCAATGGCGTGACCTCCAACTATCGCTATGACCTGGCGCCCTACACCTGGAAGCTGGTACAGAACCTGAAACAGGGCCGCGCGCTGTTTACCCAGCCGCCCATGCCGATCAAATGCGCCGGTGCGCCGCAGAAGGCCATGTACCTGTCCTGCGATCACTGGTTGAAAAGCGGCCGTCTCGCGCAGATCGATACGCAGTTCTACAACGCCGGTGGCGTGCTGTTCGGTGTCGCCGACTATGTGCCGGCGCTGATGAAGTACGTCGAGCGCTACGCCATCGGCCTCAAGTTCAGCCATCGACTGGTGGCCGTCGACGGGCCTGGCAAGCGCGCGACGTTCATTCGCACGCAAGCCGATGGCAGCAGCGAGACCGTCGAGCAAAGCTTCGAAATGTTGCACGTAGTGCCGCCGCAGATTGCCCCGGACTTCATCCGCAGCAGCCCGCTGGCCGATGCCGCAGGCTGGGTGGATGTCGACCCTGCCACGCTGAAGCACCGGCAGTTCGCCAATGTTCATGGTCTGGGCGACGTCACCAATACCAGCAATGCCAAGACCGCCGCAGCGGCACGCAAGCAGGCGCCGGTAGTGGCCAACAACGTGCTGGTAGCGCTGGGTCGTCGGGATGGGGCAGCTGTGTATGACGGTTACGGCTCGTGCCCGCTGACGGTCGAGAAAGGCCGCATCGTGCTGGCCGAATTTACCTATGGCGGCAAGGTTGCGCCGAGCTTTCCGCGCTGGCTGCTGGAGGGTCGCCAGCCGACCCGACTGGCCTGGTGGTTGAAAGCGCGAGTGCTGCCCGCGCTTTATTGGCATGGCATGCTCAAGGGTCGAGAGTGGCTGGCCAAACCGCAAAAGGCTGACACCCGGCATGGATGAGCATCAGTTGCTGGGCGTTGGTCTGGGGGCCATCATCGGCATGGTGCTGGCGTTGACCGGCGCGGGCGGCGGCATTCTCGCCGTGCCGCTGCTGGTCTTCGGTCTCGGTCTGTCGATCGTCGAAGCCGCGCCTGTCGGTCTTTTGGCCGTAGGGCTGGCGGCGGGGATCGGTGCGGTACTGGGGCTGCGTCAGGGCATCGTCCGCTATCGCGCGGCCGGGTACATCGCGTCCATCGGTGTACTGATGGCGCCTCTGGGCCTGTGGCTCGCTCATCGACTGCCCAATACGCCGCTGGCTTTGGTCTTTTCGGTCGTGCTGCTGTACGCCTGTGGACGCATGTTCATCAGGGCCAGCCGCGAATTGCGCCATGGCAAGCCGGCGCCGCGTGCGGAAATACTGCCCTGCGTGCTTAACCCGCTGCAGGGCCGCCTGCGCTGGACCATGCCCTGCCTGCGCGCACTGACGCTGACCGGGGTGGGCTCCGGGTTGCTGTCCGGGTTGTTGGGGGTGGGCGGCGGGTTCGTAATCATTCCGGCACTGACCCGCTACAGCGACCTGGACATGAAGAGTGTCGTGGCGACGTCACTGGCGGTGATCGCCCTGGTCTCGACGGGCAGCGTTATTACCGCGTCACTGAGCGGGGTGATGCATTGGTCCGTTGGCGCGCCGTTTGCGCTGGGTGCCGTCATCGGCCTGATCATCGGCAGACAAGTCGCCCGCTACCTCGCCGGCCCACGCCTGCAACAACTGTTCGCCGTATGCGGCATCGTCGCGGCGTTCATGCTGGCGTTGTCCGTGCGATAACAGCACGAGGACGCAGAGCGTCCAGAAAGGCATTCCCACGCGGAGCATGGGAACGATAAAAATCGTGAAGCGACTATCGTGCCAATGCTCCGCGTTGGCATGCAGTTCGTGACGCTCTGCGTCACATGCCCGTGCTGACACCGCGCACTCAAGATCTGACGCAGAGCGTCCAGAAAGGCGTTCCCACGCGGAGCATGGGAACGATAGCCGGAGGCTGGGCTTTAAAGCTTCTGCCAGACCTTCGGTTTAAAGAACAGCGTTTCGCCCTTGGCCAGGCCCACCAGGCTGTCGTGGTCTTTCACCACTTCGGCCTCGATCAGTTCGCTCTGCCCTTCCACTTTCAACGTGACCCGCGTCGTCGCGCCCAGCGGGCGGATGTCGCGGACTTCGGCGGCGTGGTGGTCTTCGATTTCCTGGCGGGACAGCGACACCTCATGCGGACGGAACAGCAGGTGACCCTCCTCGCCCAGGCTCAGGCGATTGGAGTCGCCGAGGAAGTGGTAGACGAAGTCGTTGGACGGGTTCTCGTAGACCTCGCCCGGCGAGCCGATCTGTTCGATCACACCCTTGTTCATCACCACGATGCGATCAGCCACTTCCATGGCCTCTTCCTGATCGTGAGTCACGAACACCGAGGTCAGGTTGATGTCCTCGTGCAGGCGCGCCAGCCAGCGACGCAGCTCTTTGCGGACCTTGGCGTCCAGCGCGCCGAACGGCTCGTCCAGCAGCAGCACTTTTGGCTCGACCGCCAGGGCGCGGGCCAGGGCAATGCGCTGGCGCTGTCCACCCGACAGCTGCTCCGGATAACGGTCGGCCAGCCAGTCCAGCTGCACCATGTTCAATAGCTCATGGACCTTCTCGGCGATCCGTGTTTCGTTCGGGCGCTCGCGTTTGGGCTTCATGCGCAGGCCGAACGCGACGTTGTCGAACACCGTCATGTGGCGGAACAGCGCGTAATGCTGGAACACGAACCCGACATTGCGATCACGCACGTCATGCCCGGACACATCTTCGCCATGGAACACGATGCTGCCGTCATCCGGGGTTTCCAGACCGGCAATGATGCGCAGCAGCGTGGTCTTGCCGCAGCCTGACGGGCCGAGCAAAGCCACCAGCTCGCCACTCTGGATGTCCAGACTGATGTTGTTCAGGGCCTTGAAGGCGTTGAAGTTCTTGCTGACGTTACGGACTTCGATCGACATGATTATTCCTCCGCCGCGTTGTGGCGCAGACGGTTAATGCGGGATTCGCTCCACTGCTTGAGCAGCAGGATGAACAGCGCCAGGATCAGCAACAGGCTCGCCACGGCAAAGGCGGCAACGTGGTTGTACTCGTTGTAGAGAATTTCGACGTGCAGCGGCAGGGTGTTGGTGACGCCGCGAATGTGCCCGGAAACCACCGACACCGCGCCAAACTCACCCATCGCCCGCGCCGTACACAGCACCACGCCGTAGATCAGGCCCCATTTGATGTTCGGCACCGTGACGTGCCAGAACATCTGCCAGCCGTTGGCGCCCAGCAGCCGCGCGGCCTCTTCTTCCTGAGTGCCCTGCTCCTGCATCAGCGGGATCAGCTCACGCGCAACGAAGGGCACAGTGACGAAGATGGTCGCCAGCACGATGCCCGGCAGGGCAAAGACGATCTGGATGTCGTGATCCTGCAACCACGGCCCGAACAGCCCCTGCGCACCGAACATCAGCACGTAGACCAGACCGGCGATGACCGGCGATACCGAGAACGGCAGGTCGATCAGCGTGACCAGAATGCTCTTGCCGCGGAACGAGTATTTGCTCACGCACCAGGCGGCGCTGACGCCGAACACCAGGTTGAGCGGTACCGAGATCAGTACCGCAATGACCGTCAGCTTCAGCGCCGACAGCGCGTCCGGCTCGAGGATCGCGGTGAAGAACGCGCCCAGACCGTTTTTCAGGCCCTGGGACACCACGATGAACAGCGGCAGGCCCAGAAACAGGACGAACACCAGCCAGCACAGGCCAATCAGGATACGTCGCGACACCGCGCTGCCACGACGGGCGGCGTTGGCAGAGGCGGCGGCTGAAACAGATGAATAAGACATGTTCTGCGCCTCCTCAGGATGGGGTTTCAATGCGCCGCTGCAGCAGGTTGATCAGCAGCAGCAGAATGAAGGACACCACCAGCATCATCACGCCGATAGCGGTTGCGCCGGTGTAGTCGTACTGGTCGAGCTTGACCATGATCAGCAGCGGCAGGATCTCGGTTTTCATCGGCATGTTGCCGGCGATGAAAATCACCGAACCGTACTCGCCCACGCCACGGGCAAACGCCAGGGCGAAGCCGGTCAGCCAGGCAGGCAGCAACGCCGGCACGAGGATGTGGCGGAACACCTGCAGGGGACGTGCGCCCAGGCAGGCAGCGGCCTCTTCGACTTCGCGGGGGATGTCGGCCAGCACAGGCTGCACGGTGCGCACCACGAACGGCAGGGTGACGAAGGTCAGCGCCAGGGTTATGCCCAGCGGGGTGTAGGCGATCTTGAAGCCCAGATCAGCTGCGAACTGGCCGACCCAGCCGTTGGGCGCGTACAGCGCGGTCAGGGCGATGCCGGCCACGGCGGTCGGCAGGGCGAAGGGCAAATCGATCATCGCATCGATGATCTTGCGGCCGGGGAAGGTGTAGCGCACCAGCACCCAGGCCAGCAGTGTGCCGATCACCCCGTTGATGAGGGCTGCGTAAAAGGCGGTGCCGAAACTCAGCTTGAGTGCCGCGATCACGCGAGGGGCCGTGATGATGGTCCAGAACTGATCCCAGGTGAGCTGCGCAGCATGTACGAACATGGCGGCCAGCGGTATTAGCACAATCAGACTGAGGTACACCAAGGTGTAGCCCAGCGTCAGCCCGAAGCCGGGTATGACGGGGGAGATACGACGCGACATAAAAGTCCCTGGTTTCACTTGCACGAAGCCCGGACGTCAATCCGGGCTGTTTGGCCAAACCTGCGATGCCGCTCGTGCGGCATCCTCATTCGGCTTACTGCGCCTGATAAATCTGGTCGAACACGCCGCCATCATTGAAAAACTTCGGCTGCGCAGTTTTCCAGCCACCAAAGTCTTTGTCGATGGTCACCAGATCGAGTTTCGGGAATTGCTTCTCGTACTTGGCGGCCACTTCGGCATCACGTGGGCGATAGAAGTTTTTCGCCGCAATTTCCTGACCTTCCTTGCTGTACAGGTGCTTGAGGTATTCAGTCGCGATTTCGCTGTTGCCTTTCCGCTCGGCATTCTTGTCGACCACGGCAACCGGAGGTTCGGCAAGGATCGACAGCGACGGTACAACGATGTCGAACTTGTCCTTGCCGCCGTCTTCTTTCAACGCCAGGAACGCTTCGTTTTCCCACGCCAGCAGCACGTCACCCTGACCGTTGTTGACGAAGGTGATGGTCGAACCGCGTGCGCCGGTATCCAGAATCGGCACGTGCTTGAACAGCGTCTGCACGTATTCCTTGGCCTTGGCTTCGTCACCGCCGCCTGCTTTCAGGCCATAGGCCCAGGCGGCCAGGAAGTTCCAGCGCGCACCGCCCGAGGTTTTCGGGTTGGGCGTGATCACCGAGACGCCTTCCTTGGTCAGGTCGCCCCAGTCCTTGATGCCTTTCGGGTTGCCCTTGCGCACCAGAAACACGATGGTCGAGGTGTACGGCGTGCTCGCGTCCGGCAAGCGGGTCTGCCAGTTTTCGGGCAGGGTCTTGCCGAGCTTGGCGATTTCGTCGATGTCACCGGCCAGTGCCAGGGTCACCACGTCGGCGCGCAGGCCGTCGATCACGCCACGCGCCTGCTTGCCCGAGCCGCCGTGGGATTGCTTGATCTCGACCTTGTCGTCCGGATGGGATTTTTTCCAGAAATTGACGAATTCTGCGTTGTAGTCCTGATACAGCTCGCGGGTCGGATCGTAGGACACGTTGAGCAGTTCGTAATCCTTGGCGACAGCCGAACCTGCGAAAACAGCACTGGCGAGAGCAGCCAGCGCAAAACGGCGAATGGACATAGATTGAAGCTCCTGGAAATGCTGTGTGTCGGCTTTTTTGATTTCTTCTTGGCGCGTCAGAACGGCATTCGCACGGGCGCGCTGCTTTTTTTCAGGGGGGTATCAGGAGTCAGGATGAAACCCTCCGGTTGACCAGTCGGGTGCTTGCGGCTTCAGCTCTGCTTGGCAGGGTTCTGCAAACGAAACTTTTCCTTGCGCTCGATCTGCACCACCTGTGCGTTGTGCACGGTGATTTCGACGGCACCAAAACGCAGGTCACGCAACGCACTCTGAATTTCACGCAGAATGGCTGCTTCGTCCTGACCGTCAACACTACGTAGAGATGCGCTCATTGTCTGATTCCTTGAGAAGTGAGAGGCCTGCCGTCGCGACTGGGGGCGATGGCATATGGCGGTGAAGCAATAATAGTGAGGTGCGGATATTCTTAAAAAGACTATTTAAGAATGCAGATATAACCAAAAGAACTTTAGAAAGGCGTGAGTCTGCTAGGGTGCATTGCACACCCTGGTCGGCGTTATCAGGGAGGGGCTGAACTAGTTGAACGCGGGCGCGTGCGTCCAATCAATCGACTGCGCCGCCATGGGCCGGGCAAACCAGTAGCCCTGGCCCAACTCGCAACCGTTGCTTAACAAAAATGAAGCCTGATTGGCGTGTTCGATCCCCTCGGCCAGTACACGCATGCCCAGGCTCGACGCCAGCGCAATGACCGCCCGTACAATCGCGATGTCATCCACGTCGCCCGGCAGCCCGGCCACGAAACCCTGATCGATCTTGAGCTTTTGCACCGGCATGCTCTTGAGCCGCAGCAGCGATGAGTAGCCTGTGCCGAAATCATCGATGGCCAGGCTCAGGCCCAGTTCACGCAGGCGATGCAATTGCTCGATGGCCTGTTCAGGGTCCTCCATGACGGCACTTTCAGTGACTTCCAGCTCAAGAAATGCCGGATCGAGGCCGGTCTCGTTCAAGACCTCAGCCACTTGCCGATCGACATCGCCACGACTGAACAGACGGCTGGATACATTGACCGCAACGGACGCAATCGAGACGCCTTCTGCCAGCCAGGTCTGCATCTGCCGACAGGCGGTATTCAATACCCAGGCGTCGATATCGGCAATGAGCCCGTTCTGCTCGGCAATAGGGATGAAGTCGCCAGGCGACACCATGCCACGGGTCGGGTGTTGCCAGCGCACCAGCGCTTCGACTGCGCAAATACGCCCGGTCACCAGGTCGTAAACCGGTTGGTAGAACACCCGCAATTGGTCCTGCTCGATCGCCTGACGCAACTCGCTGGCCAGTTGCACCCGTTGCTGGGCTTGGGCGGTCAGCTCTTCGGTGTACAGCGCAAACCCTTCGCGGCCATCGCTCTTGGCCTTGAACAGCGCCGAATCAGCATTGCGCAACAATTGCTCGGCAGTCAGCGCATCACCGGGAAACAGGCTGATACCGATACTGGCACTCACGAACAACTGATGCCCGGCAATCGGGTACGGCGCTTTGAAAGCATTGATCACCTGCTGCGCGAGCGCTGCGGCATGCACCATGTGCGTACAGTTTTTGACCAGCAGTGCGAATTCATCACCGCCCAGCCGCGAGACCGTCATGCCGCTGTCGGCCAGCGTATTGAGACGTTCGGCAGCCGCCTTGAGCACTTCGTCGCCGATGTTATGGCCAAGGCTGTCGTTGATGTTTCTGAAGTTGTCCAGGTCGACCACCAGCAGCGCACAGCCGCGCCTGCTGGAGCGCGCCGAGGTCAGCGCCTGGCTGATACGATCGGTCAGCAGCAGACGATTGGGCAACTCGGTCAGCGCATCATAATGGGCCAGTTGCGCCAGTTCCTGCTCGGAGCGCTTGATGGCCGTGATATCGGAAAACACCGCGACAAAATGCCTGGCCTGCCCGTCTTCGCCCTTGATGCTGCGGATGGTTTGCCATTGCGGATAGATTTCGCCGCTTTTGCGCCGGTTCCAGATCTCGCCGCTCCACTGCCCGGCACTCTGCAGTGAGTGATACATCTGCCGATAAAACTCGGGGCCATGACGACCGGACTTGAACTTGCTGGGGTTGAAACCCAGCACCTCGTCGGCCTGATAGCCAGTGATGTCCACAAAAGCACGATTTACATGGACAATACGCCCTTCGGCATCACTGACCAGTACGCCCTCACGCGTGCTGTCGAACACCACCGCCGCCAACAGCAGCCGGTCATAGTCCTGTTGTTGGCGCTCGAACAGCGCTTCACCGCCGATGATGGCCTTCAATTTGTCACGTGCAATGAAGATCATGACGGTGCTGAGCAGCGCCCAGCCATAACCGATCATCTGTTGTCCGACGGCCAGTCGAGCCGGATCCTTGACGAAAAAAGACAGCAGGGCGCTGCCTGTCGCGAACCACAGAATCGACAGCAGCCCATACAGAACGGCGGTTCGCAGCGCGTTACGGGAATAATCGGACATAAAAAACCGAGCCTTACGAAAGGTCTGGATTATAAAGCAAGAAACATCCTGCGACGCTTATCTGCAAGGGTGGCTGGTTTTCTGAGCAATGTCAGTGATAATGCTGTTGCGACTTTTTTCTTCACAGGTATTTCTACGAGGGCCAAACAGCCTATGTGGTACAACGGTTTGCTCGACCTTTCCGTCTGGCAGTTAATAGCGGTCACGCTGGTCATGACCCATATAACGATCATTGGCGTCACGGTCTATCTGCACCGCTATTCAGCCCACCGCTCACTTGAGCTCAATGCGGGTCTGAAACACTTCTTCCGCTTCTGGCTGTGGCTGACCACTGCCCAGAATACCCGCGAGTGGACAGCCATCCACCGCAAACACCACGCAAAATGCGAAACCGTCGACGACCCGCACAGCCCGGTCGTCAAGGGTCTGTCCACCGTGCTGCGCAAGGGCGCTGAGCTGTACCGCGAGGAAGCGCAGAACCAGGACACCCTGCGTATCTACGGCAAGAACTGCCCGGAAGACTGGATCGAGCGCAATCTGTATTCGCGCTACAAGCTGCTGGGTATCGCCCTGATGGCGGTCATCGACGTGGCGCTGTTCGGTGCTCTCGGTATCACGGTCTGGGCCGTGCAGATGATGTGGATTCCCTTCTGGGCTGCCGGTGTGGTCAACGGTCTGGGTCATGCGGTCGGCTATCGCAACTTCGAATGCCGCGACGCAGCCACCAATCTGGTGCCGTGGGGCATCGTGATCGGCGGCGAAGAGCTGCACAACAATCACCACACCTATCCCAACTCGGCCAAGCTGTCGGTCAAGCCTTGGGAATTCGACATGGGCTGGGCGTGGATCAAGGTCTTCAGCTTCCTGCGTCTGGCCAAGGTCCAGCGGGTTGCGCCTATCGCCCATCGGGTCGAAGGCAAGGGCCATATGGACATGGACACTGCGATGGCGATCCTCAACAACCGTTTCCAGATCATGGCGCAGTACCGCAAGCTGGTCATCGCGCCGCTGGTTGCCCAGGAACTCGGCAAGGCTGACGAGTCGGTGCGTCATCAGTTCCGCCGCGCAAAACGTCTGCTGTCGCGTGAGACAAGCCTGCTCGATGACAGGCATCACCTGCGTATCCAGACCATGCTGGAACACAGCCATGCGTTGAAAGTGATCTATGAAAAACGCCTGGCCCTGCAGCAGATCTGGGTCAAGACCAGCAGCAACGGTCACGACATGTTGTCGGCCATAAAAGAGTGGATTCACGAGGCTGAAGCCAGCGGTATTCACTCGTTGCGCGAGTTCGCCGACCAGCTGAAAACCTACTCGCTGCGCCCCGCCCACGCCTGAACCGTTGATCGGCGCGCCATCCCCTGGCGCGCCGGTCCCGGAACTTATCCCCTCTTCGTCTATCTCATCCACTTTCCCGCCAATCGGGATAGGGCGCCTCACTGGCCGTAAACGCTTGAGATGGTTCTTATGGAAAAGCAGCCTCCCACCTCCCTACCCGGCACACCGATCACTGATATGCCCGCAGCCGCAGAAACCCTGTTAGCCCTGATGCACGCTCAGGCAGAAGTCGCACGCCTGAGCGAGCGTGAACAATTGTTCAGCTCGTTGCTGGTGAGCGTGAACGCTGTTCTGTGGGCGTTCGACTGGGAAACCCAGCACATGATCTATGTCAGCCCGGCCTACGAGCGCATCTTCGGTCGTTCGGCGGGCCTGCTGCTGGCGGACTACAGCGAGTGGCGCGACAGCATCTACCCCGATGACCTGAACTACGCCGAGCGCAGCCTCAACGAGGTAATCGAGAAAGGCTCGATCGAGGACCGCGAGTACCGGATTATTCGTGCGGATGGCGAAGTGCGCTGGCTCAGCGACAAATGCTTCGTCAGTCATCGCGCCGACGCCAGCCAGCGTTTGATCGTGGTGGGCATCGCCGAAGACATCACCGAGAAGAAGCACCTCGAGGATGAGCTGCAACGCCTGGCAACCACCGATGTGCTGACCCAGAGCAGCAACCGCCGACACTTTTTCGAATGCGCCCAGCGCGAGTTCGAACTGGCCCGCCTCAATGGCACGCCGCTGGCGTTTCTGCTGCTGGACATCGATGATTTCAAGCTGGTCAACGACACCTACGGCCATCAGGAAGGCGATACCGTGCTGCAGCGCATCGCCGAAAGCGGTCGTTCGGCATTGAGGCGAGGTGACCTGTTCGGGCGTATCGGTGGCGAAGAATTCGCTGCGGTATTCCCCGGCTGCGCGCCGGACATGGCCATGCAGATCGCCGAACGCCTGCAACGCGAGATCCAGCGCCAGAACTTCCAGTCCGGAGGCACCACCTTCAGCATCACTGCCAGCCAGGGCCTGACCAACCTGGGCGCAGACGACCCAAGCCTCGAAACCCTCTACGGCCGCGCCGACGCCGCGATGTATCAGGCCAAACGCCAGGGCAAGAATCAGATCGTACTGGTCTGAAATGCCTTCTCGAAGGTAGAAAGCACGACTGGCCCATCGCGAACAAGGCGGATCGCCACCCCGGTCGCTCCTACAGGAGTACGCGGTACCTTGTGGGAGCGAGCACGCGGTATCTTGTGGGAGCGAGCTTGCTCGCGAAGAGTCCGGTGCAGTCGATGGATTTTCTGCGTCAGCAATACCGCCTTCGCGAACAAGTTCGCTCCTACAGGAGCATCCGGTACCTTGTGGGAGCGAGCTTGCTCGCAAAGAGTCCGGTGCAGTCGATGGACTTTCTGCGTCAGGAATACCGCCTTCGCGAACAAGTTCGCTCCTACGGGAGCACGCGGTACCTTGTGGGAGCGAGCTTGCTCGCGAAGAGGCCGGTGCAGTCGATGGATTTTTCTGCGTCAGGAATACCGCCTTCGCGAACAAGTTCGCTCCTTGGAGTACGCGGTACCTTGTGGGAGCGAGCTTGCTCGCGAAGGCGTCAGTGGGGTTTTTACTTTTCGGGCGGGCCCTGAACAGCGCCAGCCGGATCCTCGATCGCAGCAGGCTCTTCAGCAGGTGCCTCAGGTGCCAGGTCGAGCAGATCAGGCTTGTCTTCGACCACCTCGGCAGCCACCTCAGGCTCGCTAGTCAGCGGCCTCAGCAAACTCGGATCCGTCACACCTGTCAGCTTCTTGCGCAGGCGCTGCAAGTCACCGACGCTGAGCTTCAACAGCTTGGCCGACTTGGTCTTGATCAGCGTGGTGACACTTTCTTCCTCGCCCAGGCGCGCCATTTGCCCCGCCAGGTTCATTGCCAGCACTTCGCGTGTGTAGATGCCGGTATTGTACTGATACACCGCAGCGATCAGCTCACGCAGTTCCAGCGGCAAACGCCAGCGGGTGCGCAGAGCAGAACCGAAGGCAGCTGAATACTGCTCCAGAGACTGCCCGATCACCTGCTCATCCAGTTGGCCGCCAGCCAACAGCCACTCCTGCAGGCAACCCAATACCGCCAGATCGCCCAGCGACTGCAACAGTCCGGCACAGAAACAGCGCTCCGCATCCAGCTCCAGCATGCCGCCCAGGATGCGTGCGTAATCAGCCGTGCGTTGCGACAGGGTCCATAGCTCATGGGCCTTGGCCAGCAACGCATCATCGGTCAGCACCGCTATACGCTTTTTGCCCAGACCGGACGCGATATTGGCGACCTGCACCGGCCCGAGAATGGCCAGCGCCCCGCCCATGGTCTGAATCGGCTTGCCCAGATGCTGCGCCGCCGTGTTGGCGGCGGCGATCAATACAGCCGTGATGTGCGGATCATTGCGCAGTTCCTGCTCCAGCAAGGCGGCGTCGATGCCGCTGGCGGTCTGGCTGAGCGTCACCGCGGTGGCGACATCGACGAACAGCGGCGCTCCATCGGCGATGTCGCGGCGCTTGTCGAGAAACTTGGTCAGGGTCAGACCCGGCGTCAGCGCGGGCACTGCACCCGCAACCGGGGCACTGCGTTCCAGCAACAGGCCTTCAAGACGCTGGCGCAGCCCTTCGGTGTTCAGTGGTTTGGTCAGGTAGGCAGTCGGCGCCAGCGGCACGACCTCGCGCACGCTGGCGCTGTCATTGCGATTGCTGATCAGAATGAACGGAATGGCGGGCTGACGACGCAGATTGCGCACGCCCCGCAACAGGCTCAGGCCATCGATCCCCGGCAGCTCGCGGGCGGCGATGATCAGGTCCGGCAGGTGTTTTTTCATCCACTCGACGGCCTGTTTGCCATCGGTGCACATCTCCAGCTCGATATCCGCACGCACGCCCAGCACCAGGTCGCTGAGCGTCTCGCGAACCCACGGATCAGACTCGGCTATCAGTACGCGGGGAACGGCGGGCAAAACTACAGCGGTCATCATGACTCTCCGATGTCAATGCGACCACCTTAGCCAATGCAAACGTCCGGATATACCCAAAACAGCGAAATACCCTGCTCTAAAGCAAAAAAAACCCGTCGAAACGGGCTTTTTTTGTCTGTTTGGTCATAAATTAATCAATTCATGACTTCACACTTTTTACGCGATTTCAGCGAAGCATTCGTCAAGAATGGCCAGGCCGCGGTTCAGCAATTCGTCTTCGGCCGTCAACGGTACCAGCACGCGCAACACGTTGCCGTAAGTACCGCAGGACAGCAGAATCAAACCCTTGTCACGCGCCTTGGCAACCACCTGAGCCACGGCAGCTGCGTTAGGCTTGTGCGAGTCACCGCCTTCGAACAGCTCAACAGCGATCATCGCACCCAGCGCACGCACTTCACCGATAACCGGGTACTTGGCCTGCATCGCCTTGAGCGAGGTCACCAACTGCTCGCCAACCGCCTTGCAGCGCTCCAGCAGGTGCTCTTCTTCGAAGATGTCCAGCACCGCCAGTGCCGCAGCGCAGGCCACCGGGCTACCAGCATACGTGCCGCCCAGACCGCCGGGTGCGATGGCATCCATGTATTCAGCCTTGCCGCACACGCCCGCCAGCGGGAAGCCGCCTGCGATGGACTTGGCGAAGGTAGTCAGGTCAGCCGCAACGCCCATCTGCTCCATCGCGAAGAACGTGCCGGTACGGCCAGCGCCGGTCTGCACTTCGTCAGCGATCAGCAGAATGCCGTGCTTGTCGCACAGCTCGCGCAGACGCAGCATGAAGGCCTTCGGTGCCACGTAGAAACCACCCTCGCCCTGTACGGGTTCGATGATGATCGCAGCGATGTCCTTGGGCTCGGCGTCGTTCTTGAAGATGCGCTCGATGCTGGCGATGGAATCATCCACGCTCACGCCATGCAGTTCGCACGGGTACAGCGCGCGGAAGATACCGCCTGGCATCAGTCCCATGCCGGCCGAGTACGGCACGACCTTGCCGGTCAGACCCAGGGTCATCATGGTGCGGCCGTGGTAAGCGCCGGTGAAGGCGATAACGCCCGCGCGACCCGTCGCAGCACGGGCGATCTTCACGGCGTTTTCCACCGCTTCGGAACCGGTGGTCACCAGCAGGGTTTTCTTGTCGAAATCGCCTGGGACCTTGGCGTTGATTTTTTCGCACAGCTCGACGTAAGGCTCGTAGGCCAGTACCTGGAAGCAGGTGTGGCTCAGCTTGGTCAGCTGTTCTTGCACGGCGGCGATGATCTTCGGGTGCAGGTGACCGGTGTTCAGAACGGCAATACCGCCCGCGAAGTCGATGAACTCACGACCTTCCACGTCGGTAACGGTCGCGTTCTTCGCCGAAGCAGCGAAGATCGGGTGGATCTGACCAACGCCACGCGGGACGGCTGCATGGCGGCGTTGCATCAGGGATTCGTTAGTCTTGCTCATGTATTCCTCATTCGCCGCTCATCGGTCGGCGTGGGTCAAGGATCAAGCGGACCGGATCAACTGCGGCAGCATACGATGATCGACTGCTGCAGCCTTCAGGCCACCAGGAAACTGCGGTGCAACAAAAGCCGATGACACGTCGCTCTCGCGCGCCATCGGCTGCAATACCCAAGTGTCGGTCAGACCGACAGGCAGAGGTATTTGATTTCCAGATAATCTTCGATGCCGTACTTGGAGCCTTCACGGCCCAGGCCGGACGACTTGATACCGCCGAACGGTGCCAGCTCGTTGGAGATCAGGCCGGTGTTGATACCCACCATGCCATATTCCAGCGCCTCGGCGACACGGAACACGCGGCTCATGTTCTGCGCGTAGAAGTACGACGCCAGACCGAACTCGGTGTCGTTAGCCATCGCGATCACTTCGGCCTCGTCCTTGAAGCGGAACAGCGGGGCCAGCGGACCAAAGGTTTCTTCCCGGGCCACGGCGGCATCTTTCGACACGTTGACCAGAATGGTCGGTTCGAAGAACGAGCCTTCCAGGCTGTTGCCGCCGGTCAGCACGGTTGCGCCCTTGCTGACGGCGTCGGCGATGTGTTCCTTGACCTTGGCCACCGCCTTGTCGTCGATCAACGGGCCGGTGGTGACGCCTTCTTCCAGGCCGTTACCGATCTTCAGCTTGCCGACCGCCGCCTTGAGCTTCTCGGCGAACGCGTCATACACCGCGTCCTGCACGTAGATGCGGTTGGCGCAAACGCAGGTCTGGCCGTTGTTGCGGTACTTGGAGATCATCGCGCCTTCGACCGCCTTGTCGAGGTCGGCATCGTCGAACACGATGAAAGGCGCGTTACCGCCCAGCTCCAGGGACACCTTCTTGATGTCCTTGGCGCACTCGGCCATCAACTGGCGACCAATGTCGGTCGAGCCGGTGAAGGACAGTTTGCGCACGATCGGGTTGCCGGTCAGCTCCGCACCGATATCGCCTGCGCTGCCAGTCACCACGCTGAACACGCCCGCCGGAATGCCCGCACGTTCGGCCAGTTCAGCCAGGGCCAATGCCGAGAACGGCGTTTGCGACGCAGGCTTGAGCACCATGGTGCAGCCCGCCGCCAGTGCCGGGCCGGCCTTGCGGGTGATCATCGCTGCCGGGAAGTTCCACGGGGTGATCGCCGCGGTCACACCAATCGGCTGCTTGAGCACGATCAGGCGCTTGTCCGGCTGGTGACCAGGGATCACATCGCCATACACGCGTTTGGCTTCTTCGGCGAACCACTCGATGAACGACGCGGCGTAGGTGATCTCGCCCTTGGCTTCGGCCAGTGGCTTGCCCTGCTCCAGTGTCATCAGCAGACCCAGATCGTCCTGGTTCTCAATCATCAGCTCGAACCAGCGGCGCAGCTTATTGCCACGCTCCTTGGCGGTCAGCGCACGCCAGGCCGGCAGCGCCTTGTCAGCCGCCTCAATCGCCCGACGCGTCTCGGCTGCGCCCATTTTTGGCACAGTGCCGAGGATCTCGTTGTTGGCAGGGTTGTTGACCTTGATCGACTGACCACCGTCCGCGTCCAGCCACTGGCCATTGATGTAGGCTTGCTGGCGGAACAGTGTGGAATCTTTGAGCTGCATGTCGGCCTCCTAAACAGCATCGCCCGAGAGGCGACGCGAACAATTGATATCGATGCGCCCCATTGGAAGCCATCGTCAGGAAAACATTCCATCGGGTTCCAGCGCTGCGCCACGCATGAAAGCAGGAAGACCGAACAAGAGCGTTTGAAATCTCAAACGAATCCTAGGCATTGCGGGGGGAAAGGACAATAGCCCGTTCGAAAAAAAGAACGGGCGCAGGGAGGTGTGTGGTTTTCTGATCAGCGTCGAGCCGCGACGCAGAGGCATCTTGCAACCGCAACGCGATCAGGCTGCCCTGCCCTTCAACGTGAACAGGCTTAGCCCCAGGCCAATGAACGACGCACCAAACACCCGATTGACGTTCTGGCGCCTGCGGGCCGAATTGAGGTGGCGCTTGAGCGTCTGTGCCAGCAGCACATAAAAGATGTGAGCAACCACAGAGCAGCCGGCGAAGGTCACGATCAGCATGCCCGTCTGCTCCACCTGAAAGGTGCCGGGCTGAATGAACTGCGGCAGAAACGCGATGAAAAACAGGATTGCCTTGGGGTTGGTCAGCGCCACCGAGATGCCTTTGATAAACAGGCTGCCTGTGGACACCGCTTTGGGCACGTCGGCCAGCGCATCAAAAGCACTGCGCGCGCTACGCCACTGCTTGATCCCCAAATAAACCAGATACCCCGCGCCTGCGATTTTCAGCACCAGAAAGGCACTGGCGGACGCTACCAGGACCGCGCCCAGCCCGGCCGTTACCGCCGTGGCAACCACGATCAACCCCAAGGCGTTGCCGAGCGAACCGACCATCGCCCTCGCCGGCCCGTGGGTGATTGAATTCGACAGCGCCATGATCACCGCCGGCCCCGGCGTGAGCGTAACGAACAAGGCAATCATCGCGAAGCTGAGCCACTGTTGTAGCGATTCCATTTTTTATTCTCCCTGTGGCGCAGGCATTAACCCACGCCTGTAGCGCTATCGATAATCCGGAAGCGTGAACGACTGCACCGCCGGGGTCAGCGCCCTGGCAGCACGCTTGCTGATAAAGGGCGTTGCCACCAACCGCTGCACGGCGCGCAGGATCTTCACCCCGGTCTGACTGCGAGGGTGGACCAGACGCGGCACAAGTTTCGGCACGCTCTGCGACTTTTTCACCACAGGGCGCAGGACATATTCGTACGAGGCAAGCGCCTCGGCAATCGTGTCGGTCTTGGTGAGTTCACCCGCCAGCACATACGCGCCAATCAGCGACAACGAAGCACCGACCCCGCCCAGCGGCGTGACACACCACGCCGCATCGCCCAGCAGTACCACTGGACCATTCGACCAGCGATCGATTTTCACCTGACGCAAGTCATCGAACCAGAAATCCTCCGCAGCCTCCATCCCCTCCAGCAGGCGAGGCACCTCCCAGCGCGCGCCTGCAAACGACGCCCGAAGAAACGCCTTCTGCTCGGCAACACTGTTGCCGACCGTCAGGTGGCTTCGGCCCTGCACATTAAAGAACGCACGCGTCGTACCGCGATTGTCCGGACGAACACCCGCACTGCGACCGCCCACCGCGTTGTACCAGCGCGCGGTCTGACTATCGGTCGGCGCACGAGGCACGGTAAAGAACGCGCTGGCCAGGTCCATCCGGCGCGGCTGGTTCTCGCCGGGGAAAACCAGCTCCCGCGTGCGCGAACCGACACCTTCAGCAATGATCAGTAGATCAAAACGCTCCTCGCCACCGCCCTCGAACGTGACCGACACGCCCTCCGCATCGTGCTCGACCGAGACGATGCGATCACCGAAGCGATAGAACGCATCAGCAGACGACGCCTCATACAGCAGACGCGCAAGATCACCGCGCAACACCTCAAGCTCAGCCGTCGGGCCGTCCCCGTCCAGACCAGCCAGATCAATGCGCGCCGCCGTACGGTTATCCTCATCCACCCACGCAAGCCCCGTCTCGCCAGTGTTGAGCTCCTTCACCGCCTGCTCAAGCCCCATCAGGCGCAAGACCTCCCGAGCCGCACCCCGCACATCCACATTCTGCCCACCATCACGAAAGGCAGGCGCCTGCTCGACAACCGTGACATCGCAATCGCGCCGCGTCAGCCACCAGGCCGCGGCACAACCCGCGATACTGGCCCCGGTAATAAGAACGCGGCACGGGCTGCGCTCGATGCTTTTGAACTGATTGATAGGAGGCCCTCGGTGGAAACGAACTGACGGAGTGGTATGGGGAGCATCATGCACCAGCTGGCGGTTGTGCCGGTAGCGGTAGGCTGTTCCTTTGTGGGTGGAGGTGGGGGTGGGGTGATGGAAGGCGGATGATTTGTGTTGCACACCGCCCGCAACTGGACGCCCCGTACCCATGTGAGTATCATGGCGCCCGCGTCGCACCAGTAGCTCAGCTGGATAGAGTACTGCCCTCCGAAGGCAGGGGTCGTGGGTTCGAATCCCGCCTGGTGCACCATCTTTTGCAGTCTGGATATGTCTTGAGTTGTGGACAGTCTACGAAGAACTCCGAAAGCCCGCCTTGTGCGGGTTTTTTTGTTTTTTGTGATCAACTTTGCTGATCGGCGTTGGCATGCTAATTGGGGCGCTAGCGGTGCGTCGTTAAAACGCACGCGTAGGAGTTGATTAAGATTGCTTAGATAAACTGGCTGCTAACACGGGATGAAATAGGTGTATGAGCTGCGCATGGTTGGAAAGATGGCGCGCAGAGTACTTGGTAGCTCTAGAAGACCAACTGATGCGCAACCAGAATCAGCTCGCACGAGCGATCTATTTTCTATGGATCACCGGAGATACACATGAGGCCTGCCGATTGAAGCTTTTTAGACTTTTGTTTTTATTAAGCTAGGCTTTCACATTTGTGGATCCTGACAGGAAAGTAATATGGTCCCAACCATCATCAAAATTGCGCTGGATGGTCACGTTGATGATCTGTACACGCTCAGCTTGCTTTTTTCTAATGACTCGTATCCATCACTTCGTGTCGTGACACGCTTGGTCGGAGAGAAGGAGGGCTTATATGATCGGGTGAAAAATATTGATTGCCGAGACACGTACCTGACTGGAGATGGCTGTCTGCCTCTGATTTCGGCGGGTAGCGCCAAGGAAATGAGCTGGATGGCTTACGATATAATCGCACCGCTCAACGGCTATGCGACTCTTACAGATAGCAACTTTAAACCGGTGGTCCCAGTGTCAGTGTCATGGACGAGTGACGGGGCGTCAGGAGGTGCCAGCTTCGAATCTTTTGTATCGAATTTGCCTACCCGAGCTATCGTCAGTCGGCGGCATGATTTGATTGAGCACTTGATGCCAAGTCGTGTGAGTTTCATGTCGAATAATCCACTTGCAGCATATGCCGCTGCGGTTATCGCAGGCAGACCTTCCTGGGCAGATTATTACCGGCTGCTCGAGGACATCGCGGGGCATCGAGGAACGACACTTGATAAGCTTACGAAAATTGGCCTCGCGGAACGCCGGTCTTTAGACGAATTCAAGCGGGCAGCGAACAATCGTATATCTGGTCGTCACGGAGCATCAAAGCGAGATGAATCCGTTTCACAAGAAAATTTGATGACATTAACTGAAGCTCGTGAATTTACTCGACGAGTCATAACTGCTTGGTTTGATCGCGAGTGTGGCGGTAGGTTACCTCGAGATCGCGTTGATGGAGAGGCATTACGATTTGGCCTTGATGACTAGGGCCATCCTCGGCTCAGTGCGCATGATCCACCATAGACATATTTGTAACGACTTCGTAAACTTAATGCAGGTCTTGTCGTCTTTCTCCTCTACTATATCGCGGTTCTGACAGACGACAACACTCGTTCAGGGAGACGAAAAATATTCCCATCATATGTGTCGCCTATTTATAATTAGATTTACAAGGATAGTGAATGTTAAAACATCATTTGAATATAGTTTGCGACGATGTATGGCAGCGTCTCGAAAACTCTAAGAGGTTTGGAATAACTCAAGGGGAAGAAACTATTACAGATAATCTTCTGCTTTATTTGGCATCCCAAAAATTATCAACAATCAAAATAATTCAAACCCCGAAGCACAAGGAAAGTATCAAAGGGACTGATTGGGAGTGGTGGATCGGGAATAGTGAAAATGGCTTTCTTCGTTATGCAGTTCAAGCAAAAAAACTGGATGCAAAAACGGGCCGATATGCCTCGCTCAATCATAAGGTTGGTATAGGGGTATTAGCAGAATTTCAGCACAAAATACTTGAGGACTATGCGAAGGCCAATAATGCAATTCCTTTGTATGCATTCTACAATCATTTGGGTATTTCGGACTTGCCCAAAAGCTGGAACTGCCCCTTGCCTTTAGATTATTCAAAGTTTGGATGCACCGTCACACCGCTTGAAAATGTAAAGAAAGCCCTTTTAAATAAAGGTTGGCGCACATTCGAGAAGATACATTCATTTCCAGAGACCGTTCCACTGCGCTGCCTTGCTGTATGTCCAAATATATCTTCTACTTCAGTGCAGAGCGGAAAAACAAAGGTGCAGCGTCTGGGTGTGGAAGCTAAAGTTTACAAAAACCCTTGGGGGTGGATTAGTGAGATGGGGCACCTTCAGACGTTCGAACAAATGCCTCGGCAGTATTACGATCACGAGCTGGGCTATTATCCAAAACGAATATTAATTATAGAAACAAGCAAAATTAAATTCGATAGTTGATCGTAGATCTGGTGATCGTTCTGGTCATGACCGTAGTCATCGTAAATCATGAGTGCTATCGCAACCGCTCGCAGACCATAAGAAACTGAACGGAGTGGGAATGACTCCCCACCCCGCTCACACTTTACCGTTCTAATCTTACCCGCAGTCGTCTGGCTCGCTCCTGAAACGCAGTATTGCCCCCTTCCAGAATCTCACACACTGCTTTACGAACCTCTAAGCTCTCCAACCCGCCTGACACATAGGAAATAGGCGGTAGGCCACCTGAAGTATGGTGGCCCGAGCTTGCCACGATGATCTGGTCGGCGTCGATATTGATCACAAGGTTGGCGTTGTGGGTGACGATAATCACCTGACGCTTCGCTTTTGCGGCTATGAAGAGAGAGACCAACTCGTCGAAAACCGATTTAGGGTCGAGGTTCTCTTCAGGCTGGTCGATGATCAGAGGTCTATCATCTGCGTCGTCGAGCGCCAGATATAACAGGAGCAACACAATACCCCGCGTACCTGGCGACAGCTTTCTGATGTCGATACCGTCGTACAAAATCTCGTAGCTGACAGTCATGTGGTCAGTGCTGTAAAGCCAAGCTGCAAATTGCTTAGACCAAGCGCGGAACTCCCCTTGCTGGGACTGAGCAACTGGAGCATGAGCGATGAAGTCCCTGCGGTACTTATCCATGAAAGCGGCCATTGCGGTCTGGATTTCCAAAGCGGAACCCGTTTCCCATAAAGGCTTGAGCTCCCTTGTTGCAGCATCGATCAGCGATCCTCGGCCGTTGAACGGCCCGCCCTTTCTCCTATCGAGCAACTTTTCTTCGCCAATGATTCCCCATGCGGCGACATCAGCTGATCGACGAACTGATATGCCGAGCTTTTGTAGGGTTCCTGATGAGGCCTCCAGACGTACCATTAGCGGGTAGTAGAGATCGGCTAAGGCACTCTGCTCATTGATGATTGCTTCGAATACACGACCATATGTGTCGCTACGCTCGGCCTGGAGCACCTTACGCCGCGCTTCGGCCCCTTGGGCGTCTGTAAACCTGGTCTCAAGAGATTTGAGGATTGTGTTTTCTTGAGTGATACGGTCGGACAGAGCTTTGAACTGCTCTTGAATTAGCTTATCGGCGCTGAAAAGGGCTTCGAGTCTTGTCATCTCAGCAGTGATAGGTGCTAGTGCCAAAGACGTGATGTCCACGGTATCGGCGACTAGAGGAGTCAGCGGATCGCCGGGTGGTGGGGGAACGCCCCTAAGCTTTGCGATCTCTTCGTCAGCCCATTTGATATAGGCGGTCAGACTCTGGTCGACATCCCCCTTGTAAACCAGTAGGAACTGGTCCCACTGCTCTGGCCTTAGGCCGCTATTAGTGTGCCTCGCTTGTACCTGCCGAAGTATTTCAGGCGCACCTGTTGCTCGCATGCTCCGTACCTCGTCCTGTAACGCGACGAAGGTACGACGCTGATTACCGTAGTTCTGAATTCGGCTTCGTAGACTTTCGGCCGCCGTACTTAACTGGGCATGCCGAGTCGCATGCGTCTCTGTACCTTTGACCACAAGCTTCGCCAGATCGATGGAATACCCATGGAGCTGCTGCTTTTTCTGAGCAACTTGAGTTGTCAGCAAAGCAACCGAGCTTTCTTTCTCAAATTCGATCGCGATTCGCTCTGATATGTCATCAATTGCCGCAGCCTCCCGAGCGCGAGCTTGTTGAAAGCGAGCTGTTAGCTGATCGCGAAGTTGGTCAAAATCGATAGCTCCATCTCGACTATCTGGGGTGTGTGAATCAAAGATGACCCTCTGGATTTCGTCCACCAGACCGTCGGACATACCTTTTGCCGAGCACAGCTCTTCAACGAATTGCTGAGAAAGGTAGCGAGCCCGCGCAAAGGATATATGTCCATTAGCGTCCCTCCCATCAAGAGCGCGTTCGATGGAGGCTCCGCCTCCCCAGGTAAGAGTAGTGGATGTATCTCCCATTAACCGTCGAGCACGTGCCAAGAAGGATGGACTACTGTTCTCATCTGCCTTCCAACTCTCTTCGGTGATCGCATCACAGCCGGCAGCGATGATGTCGGCGAGAGCGGTTTTACCCGAACCTCGCGCGCCAATAATTGCCACAAGACCAGGATTTAGAGGAATGCTGGGTGATTCCGCCCAAGCCGCGTTATTGATTCTGACATGGGAAATGACTTGGGAAGGCATCGCAGAACGAGGAGGCAGTTCGCCAACGTGAGCGCGCCCCTCTGGGTCAATACAAGCCTGACGGAGGGCATCAAATTCAAGTGCCCCCTTGATCCACGAGAAACGTTTATCTACCGGCTGTCCCACCGATTTCTGGTCGTGGGAGTCGCTGCCGTGGAGGCATGGTTTGAGTCCGCCATAGCGAATGCGCAGATCCTCTGAAGTCATACTAGAACGTTGGCCGAGCCAGAACTCCCGTTGTGCAGAGCTGCTAGAAAAAATGATATGAGCGAACTTTTCTATTTCTTGGCGTATTGTCGCGTCCGCAGCCTGTCGAACTCCGGATGTTCCATCGCCCGCATTCCCGGCCACAGCGACTAGGATGTTCTTTTTCGCCCAGTCGCTTTCACCAAGCACCTTTCGCAGTTGGTCGAAGTTGACTTTAAATTGCGTCGCTCCGTGCCGTAAAGCAGCGCCATCAGCAACAATCGAAGGGTCAGCGCACTTCCCGAGCTTAATCAGTTCATCTCGCGTGCAGTCGAACCGATCACCCAAAGCTTGAAACTGAAGGCGTTTGAGGATTCGTTTAATCTCTGAGACATGATCAGGATCCTCTGGACTGACCAGCAGATGGATGTTCACAAAGCCGGATTTCGCGGCAACATCCAGGCGAAGCTCGATGTTCGGAAAGAGGAGCTGGACGCTTGGCAGCCTGCCAGCCTCTTTGTGCTCCAGAAAGGTCTCATAGGTGTCCGTGACGTAGTAGTCAGTAACAGCTATTGCCTCGACTGCAGGTATAAGTTCTTCAAGCGACTGAAGGTAGGTTTCCCAAGGATTTTCTGAGCCAAATTGATTGTTCAGAACCGTCCCCGGGGCATGAATGTGCGGCTCCCACCGATGCCATTCGGACCCGCGACTAATCATTTGAAATCCCCATTGCCAATCTCTCCGTACCTGGAATGCAAAACTGTCCCTGGAGCATAACGGAATGGCGGGACTGGTTCATATGGCTTTTTGCCCGCTCGCTTGCCCGGCTATTTTCCTGAGAAGGCCTTCTTGCATGGCCGCTCTCGGTCCAGTGTGTGTAAAAACGATTTTCGGCGAGATAGGTATCTAAAGACGGCCTGAAAATCACATCCCTACGCAAAATCTTTATCTGCTCATTTGCCGATAAATTTCAGATTTAACGTAGAGGCGTGCACTTCAATTTTGGAAAAGCGTTTTCACACAGCCTAGGCCGATAGCGGCCATCGTACACGGTTGTTCGGGCTTATGGACGAAGACAATTTTATACAGTTCCTAGTTGTTGCATCACGTGTACGCCACTCTAGGTTACGATTATTTTAGTCTTCATTTTTAACTGTATAGGTCAGTTCGCTGTAGCTGTAACACCAGTTACACAGCATTCCACAGGTCTTTGCCTTGTTCCCTGCGAAATGAGCTCCATCAGCGTGTAGAGACCGGCATAAGCCGTGGACTCTGAGCCTCTGCTGCATACCGGTCCGAGAGTCTCCCGGATCTTCAGTAGCCGACGCTTCTCCCGGCGTAGTGAACTTATCCAGACTGATGGAGAACCGAGCCTCTTTCCTGCAGCCTCTGATTTGTATGCGTCCGGTAATGCAGGCTAGGCTCTATACATAAAGTGGCTGCGCCCGGTGATGCTGCGTAAAAACAGGCGCGGAATGCTCATTTACAACCAGCAGGCTCCACTTCCTTACCTGTTTTTGCCTTGCCTGACCTTCCCTAGCCGACTTTTCGTACAGAGCCTAGGTGAAACTTCGGGATCTTAGCCCCATAAAGGCTGCATGCCAGGTCTGGTATAACCCCAAACACGTGGCACTCCATCCTCTAGAGAAAAGGGCAGATTGTACTTTCTTAGCGTAGAGAGTAGCCAATCGAGGGAATCCGCTCTGAGTTCGATCCACTCAATTTCTGCCACCGGATGGATGTGGTAATGCCATTCTCCATCCCATTCTGTGCAGTAATCGCTTGGAGCTAAGGCGCTGTGCAATCTGAACTCTGGCTTCATGTGCGGGGCATCAATCATTGCGTTGATCAGCTCAGCCCATCTGGTGTTGTTCATTACAGGAAAAATGGCACCCGTAGTCAGCAGCCGCCGAATTTTCGCTTTTGTAATCTCTTCGGGTTCAGGCAGTTGATGCATAAGATTCGCGCAGTGGTGTGAAGTGCTCAGTCTAACCCAACACACCTTGGAGTTATTAAACGAGCACCTATCCATGCGGTCATCACGGATAAAAGCGAGCGGCTAAGCGGCCATCCGATCCTAGCGGACGGTAAAAGCACATTTTACTTGTCGGAACAAAGGTCATTAGGCTGGATGGCAGTTCGGACCGGGTGATCAGGGAAACGGAGCTGACCGTCAAACAGCCACCTGATGAGCCTCAAAAGTAGGCCGCGAGCACGACCAGTAGCCGAGACCTTGTATGCTCACGTGTATGCCTACGAAAACCGAAGGCTGGTAGACCCAAAGAATCCGGGGCTTCCAGCCTCCAGTTCAAACGACGCCTGGAATCTGGACATGTCGTTGACCGTCTACAAAGAACTCCAAAAGCCCGCCTTATGCGGGCTTTGTTATTCCTGGCTTTTGGTGCTGCACGAGATCGTTATGTGCGCTCCGCACGTCATCGGCGAGAAGATGTTGGTCCAGCAAATGGCCCAAGCGAACAAGGAACTGAAAGCGGGCATCGAGGTACGCATGCTCGCCCCCCCCAACCGATGTCAGCAAAGGCCTCGGTATGTTCGCCGCCCTGAACGGTTCCGGAGATGCAGCAGCACTGGCACACCGCTCACCGCTTTTCTCACAACCCCAGGAAAAAGATGTACTTATTTTTATACACAATTCGAAACACCTCATCCCCCTAAATCCGAACTCCTCAGGCAATACAACCGGACACATTGTCGCACCCAAAAAAATGGCTTGCGGTTGTGATGAATCGTTTCATCTGGCATAAAAGGTCGGCTTCGGGCTCGAAAATCTAGGAAAACATAGATTAATGGGTCGACGATAGCTGCTCCAATGTCTGACCCCACGCGTCAAATAATCAAGCCAGTTTTGCTCGCTGCCCGAAGCGGATGCCTGTGCTATCCAATCTGTCTTTCAACCTCATCGAGGCCATTCCTACGGCGCGCCCAAACGTCGTGCAACAAAAAGGACCGGAAAATTGAGCGATCAATCCACTCCGAACACTCCACTCGTTAGATTCTGCGACAAAGTTGGTATTCCCTATCCCATGTTCTGGGGTTTTGTCGGCCTGTTGATCTTCATGATCGGCGATGGCGTAGAACTCGGATACCTTTCGCCCTTCCTCAGTGAACGCGGCATGCCCGGCGATGAAGTCGCCATGATCTTCACCCTCTATGGCGTCACGGTCGGTATTTCATCGTGGCTCGCCGGCGCGCTCTCCAATATCTGGGGCCCGAAACGGGTGATGTTCCTGGGATTGATTATCTGGAGCGTGTTTGAAGTGCTCTTCCTGGTCTACGGGCTGCAGGAATTGAGCTATTCCATGATTCTGCTGACCTATGGTTTGCGCGGTTTCGGTTATCCGCTCTTCGCCTACGGTTTTCTGGTCTGGATCGCGGCTTCCACGCCGTCCCGCAAGATGGGCATGGCCGTGGGCTGGTTCTGGGTGGCTTACGCCGCGGGCCTGCCAATGCTGGGCTCTCTGGTGGCGAGCATCGCTATTCCGTTGATTGGTGCATTGCTGACCTTCTGGCTGTCTTTCGCCCTGGTGGTCATCGGTGGTGTGATTGGTCTGGTCGGGATGCGCGAAGCTCATGGCATGCGCCGACTGGCGCCGGAAGGCGAGCGTCCGCTGGTGTCGATGGCCAAGAACATCACCATCATGTGGACCCGTCCCAAAGTGTCGTTGGCCGGTATCGTCCGCGTCATCAACACCTCGTCGATGTTTGGCTTTCTGGTGGTCATGCCAGGGTTCTTCATGCAAACCGTTGGCTTCACCCTGGAAGAGTGGCTGCGCCTGCTGACCATCGTGTTTGTGTTCAACATCATCGGCAACCTGGGCTCCAGCGTCATCAGCACCAAGATCGGTTATCGCAACACGATCCTGTGGTTTGGCGCAGTGGGCAGCACGATCAGCACGCCGCTGTTCTTCTTCATGCCGCAGGCGTTTCCGAACGACTTCCTGATCGCCTCGATCTTCGGCGCCTTCTACGGCCTGACCCTGGCGTGCTTCGTGCCGCTGTCGGCGCTTGCCCCTGCTTTGGCACCGAACAACAAAGCGGCTGCCTTATCGGTGTTGAGCCTGGGTGCAGGCGCGTCGACGTGGGTTGGCCCGGCTGTTGTTGCGATCTTCAATGAAAGCTACGGCATTGAAGGCGTGGTCTGGGCGTTCTCCGGGTTGTACGCACTGAGTGCTGTGCTGACCGTATTCCTGAAAGATCCGGAGCCGGTGCATGACCCGATTCTGATCAAGATCAAGCGTCGGATCAAAGTGTTCGCGCCGCGTCTGGATTATCGTTGGGCTCACGCTGAGGATCCGAAGCAAGGGCAAAGCTGATTCAGAGCCCCAAGCTTCGCAGGAAAGAGCCGCCGCAGGGTGCACACGCACTCTGCGGCGGCTTGGTTTTATTTGCGTGATTTAGGTCTGGGCACTCTGTTGAAATCTAGATGTGTTTTGGACAGTGGACAGTCTACGAAGAACTTTTGAGTACTAGCCATATGGACCGGACATGCTGAAACGCACCTAGCTCGCACATATCTCAGCCCAGCATGCCCCTCATGCTCTGCTGCAACGAAGACTTGAGCGCCGTATCACCGGCTACAAGGCGATAAAGCTCTAGGTACTGACGGCGGCGTATCAGCATCACTTCCTCGAAGATCTTCTCGAATGGCTACTGTCGCGATCCTGCTTGTACTGCTTCTGCCCGTGATAACGGGCGGTCTGGCCGGTCCAGGGGTTCTTCAGCTCCAGCGTGGCGAAGGGCAGCCCATTGATGAAAAGCACCAGGTCGATCTCTTCTAAGGTATTGCTCAGGGAGTAACGCACCTGGCGGGTGCTACTAAAGAGATTCGCCGCGAACTGGCGTTTGTTCCGCTCCGAGCTGCTCGCCAACGGCGCGGGGTACATGAGGTTGAGGTGCACATCGTCGATGGCCAGGCCGCGCTTTAGTAGGTGCAGCACGCCGTATTTTTTCGCCATCCGGTCGAAGCGCTCCAGAATGCGCAGGTCCCAGTCCTCGTAGCGCTGCTTGAGGCGTTCGAGCTCATCGCTTTGGCTGGCCTTCAAGGAACTGCCATAAACAGCGAGCATCTACGGCATAGCGGGCATTAAAGTCCTGGGCGCGGCCCAGTTGGTAAGCGTGATGGGTGCTGAGGGGCAATTCTGCCGCGCGGTCGCGGATCACATTCTGCTCTTCCAGGCAGGTGCCGGTCAGGTACTTTTCGATACTCGCTTCCAGCGCCTGCTCGTTGGTTTTGCTTACCATTCCAGCTTCCTTATCCCTTGTTCGCTTATTGGGGCCAGGCTCGCCCGGCGTGGCGCGCGAATGTCTAAAAATATCCAGCCAACGGGGTTTAGATATTCGTCGCTACTTACCTTTATTTCTACTAATTCATTGATTTATATAGGGTTAAAAGCTGGAGCAGGCTCGGTTGACAATCTGCAAAATGTCTAACACCCCGGCTAATTCGTCTAAAGCGCTCATGCAGCCAAATGAGCATTTTTTCCAAGGCCCTAATCTACAAAGTTTTAGGGTGCTGCCTGGAGGCGTTGGCCGCATCAGTCAAATGGCCGGCAAATTGAGCAGTGCAAGTGGGAGCGGCTAAAACCGCGCCTTTCCTTGGCCTGCCCGCTTGCAATGGCCGCTCCAGTCAAATGAGTTCGGGCAATGCCTCCAAGCATCTTTTGTCATCGCCAGACCATTTCCTGAATGTCTAAAAATGTCTAGAAATCAGCCTTTAGACATTTGCCACAGCTTACCCTTTGGCTCGATAACCCCTTGTTTTTTCAAGGATTGCAGCAAGTTCTTAATCTTGTGGGCCTTCTGTTGAATGTCTAAAACGTCCGGCAGTTTGTCTACGAGTAGCTTGTCGATGGCGGACCGTCTGGCCGATCCGGACTGTTGGATTAATTCGCAGATCAGACGCTTGTAATGCGTGTCATCGATGCCACGGTTAAGAATGTACTGAGCTAGATCGTCGCTGTGCCGCGCCACTTGAGCGGAGATATGGAAATTGGGCTTGCGCCCCTCGATCAGCCTCTGCGCCTTGAGATGGCGAACCTGTGCATCACTCAGTGATTTGTGCTTCTGCACCCTATCCAGCAGGATGATGTCGTCCAACGCCAGGTTGGGCAGCTCGGCGAGCTTGCGCGCATAGCTGATGTCCAGCACGCGCCCGGTGATGGTCACCTGCACGCGGTTTTGCTCCAGCTGGTATTCCGGCAGGGGGAAGAAGCGATTCTTCTGGATCAGGAACATTTTGCGGATGCCGCTGCCGATGGTGTCGATCATGTTCAGGTTGACCATGGCATCGGTGAGGAAGCGGTTGCGATAGCGGCTTTCCGGCGCGTCGGCCTGGATCACCTGCTCGACCGATCCGGGAATAAAAGCGCCGGGGTTGCTGAAGCACAGCTGTCCGTCCTCGAACTCCACCACCGAGACCTTGCCGCCCAACTGGTAGTCCTGATGGGCGATGGCGTTGTTGAGCGCCTCACGGATTATAAAGGGGTCGTACTGATCGACCTCTTCGGGGAACAGCGAGCTATCCGACATATAGCGGTATTTCAGGTTGCGGATCTTGCGGTACACCTCGTCGGCACTAGCCAGCAGCGGGCAAGAAAAATGCTGGTAGTCACGCTCTGAGCCGTCACGATCCTTGAGAATCCAGCTAATGGTGGGCGAGGCCGGATTGAGCCAGTGCGCTGCCTCAGGCTTACCCAGCAGCAGGATGGCGGTACGCGTGATCTGCCCCTGAATGGTCAGCTTGGATTTGTTGAGAAAGGTTTCATCGCTCCAGGCCGGCAGTTCGGCAGCCATCTTGGGATGCTTGGTGGCAAATTCGCGGCGAGCCAAGGCGATGGCCTCCGTACTCAAATCAGCCAGACTTGCGCCGGGACAAATGCCCGCACTCCAATCCTGCGGACGATTCTGGCCACGGATGCGCTCGATTTCTTCAAGCGACAGCGGCCCGAGGGATTCACCGTCGCGGCCATAGTAGTGGCCTTCCCAGGTTACCGGCAGGCCTTGCGGCGCGGCAGGAATCTCGAACAGCAATACGCGGCCATCAGGATGTAGAACGGTATGGATATCAATAAAGCTCAGGCGCTGGCTGACCTTATCGGCCACTTCCTTCTTCAGCGATTGCAGATCCTTGAAGGCCTCGCGGAACTGGCTGCCCACCACTTGTAGATTATCCTTCACACCAAATACCAGCCAGGCGCTGGGCACGCCTTTGAGATTGGCTTCGTTACTCAGGGCGGAGAAATATTTACCGAGCTTGCTGAAGTCATAGCCGTTTTTGGCCTCCTTAAACTCCACCACCTCGCTCTCGCCGCTACTGGCGAGTAAACGGTGCAACTGTTGCTCGGCATCCATTGCAGATACTCCAAATCAAAGCGCTGAATAGCAGCGCTGCTAGGCCGGTTATACCGCACCCACTTGCAAGCTAAGGAGCGCATCTTAACCAATGCAGCCGCGCTTTTGGCAGAGAAGACAAGCAAAGGGGTGACCTTGCCTCTGCACAGCAAACCGTCCTGGCCCCGACCATGCATTGCCACCTACAAGCGTGATGGTGCACCTATCAGGAATCGCGGCTCAGCTATCAGTAATGAGCAATGGCAGGCCTCTTGAGCCAAAGCCCCGGGAGGGCTTTACCGTCCAGCCCAATTACTTCAAAACACCTAAAACCCAACCCCCTCACCCCAACAACCCAGCACCCCCAACCATCCTCACCCCCCATTCCACCCGCTCCGGAATACCCTGAATCAGCACCCCCCGATCCTCCCCCAGCAGCGCTCTAAGCTGATGGGGAGCGAACACCAGATCAATGAATTGGCGGGCCAGCGCGTCAGGGTCGGTGGGTTGGTCCGGGCCTGCCAATATCGCCGAACGTACTCTGGTGAAACCGCCTTCCCACCCGATTCGGTTGACCTCAGCCGCCAGTAGCGGGGTGCGGCTAGAGGTGGCGATCACCAGGCGCATCATGGCCAGGGTATCGGCTTGCAGCGCATGTTCGAGGATGCCGTGGCCCACGTGCCGCAGGCGGCCTTCGAGTGGGAGCGCGGGGATTGTTTCGGCGGGCGCCAGCAAGGTGGCTACGTGGCGTCGCACCACGGCTTCGAACAGCGCTTCTTTGTTGGCGTAACGCGCGTAGAGGGTGGCTTTGCTGGCGCCGGCGGCGCGGGCGATGTCTTCGCATGAGGTGCCTTCGAAACCACAGGCCAGAAAGCGCTGCAGCGCGGCATCCAGCAATCGACGCTCGGCCTCGCCCGCCTGGTCTTGCCTGGGCCTGCCGCCTTTGGATTTGGTCTTGATCGCTGTCATGGCCGGCAACTTACAGCCCGCTTGTTTGTTCGTCAACTAAACGGTAACGTTCAGTTAAATGGAAGCAGGTAAACGCCGTTTCTACCTATTCATAACGACCAAGGAAGCGCTTTGTGAATGACGCGACTGCTTTACCCATCGTGGTTGCTGGCGCTACGGGAGATTTGGGCCAACGCGTCGTGCGGGCCTTGGCGGAGCGCAGTGCCCATGTGATAGCGCTGGTTCGGCCGGGTACTAAGCCAGCCCGGCTGAATGGCCTGCGCAACAGCACCACGACGATCACGCCTGTTTCACTGGATGACGCTCAGGGCCTGCGCCGTGCTATTGCCGGCTCGGGTTGTGTGGTGTCTACGCTCAACGGTCTGGAAGAGGTGGTCATCGGGCAGCAGGGCAGGCTGTTGGAGGCTGCGGTAGCCGCTGGCGTGCCCAGGTTCATTCCCTCGGATTATTCGCTCGACTACACCCGTACCCGGCCTGGCGATAACCGCAACCTGGACCTTCGCCGACGCTTCCTCACCCAGCTCGATGCGGCCGACATTAACGTGACCTCGATCCTCAACGGTGGCTTTCTGGAGTTGCTCGAAGGCGATGCGCCGATCGTGCTGCCTGGGCGCCGGGTGCTGCATTTCGGTGATGCACAACAGCCGCTGGACTTCACCGCCAAGGACGACGTAGCCGCTTTCACCGCCGATGCCGCGCTGGATTCTCACACGCCGCGCTTTCTGCGCATTGCCGGTAACAGCCTGTCGCCTGCGCAGATCACCAGCCTCCTCACCGAGCTGACCGGGCAGCGCTACCGTACCCTGCGCCCCGGCAATATTGGCACGCTGTCCACCCTCATCGGCGTAGTGCGTGCGCTCACGCCTGCCAGTGACAAGCCGTTCCCGGCCTGGCAGGGCATGCAATACCTGCGCGACATGATGAGCGGGCGCGGCAAGCTGCCCAATCTGGATAACGACCGCTATGGTCAACGTGAATGGGCGTCCGTGCGTGACACGCTGGCCCGTACCCATGTGCAAGGGAGCAACCAATGACCGACCTTATCGAACCCTTTCCTATTCAAATCCCCCAGGTGCAGCTCGACGATCTGGCTCAGCGCCTGGCGCAAACCCGCTGGCCTGATCCTGAAACGGTCTCCGACAACAGTCAGGGACCACGGCTCGAGCGACTGCGCGCGCTGGTCGAGCGCTGGCGTAATGGCTATGACTGGCGGGTCACCGAAGCCCAGCTCAATCAGTGGAACAGCAGCCGGGTCGAGATCGACGGCCTTGGGATTCATTTTCTGCACATCCGCTCGCCTCACCCTGACGCCTTGCCCTTGCTGATGACCCACGGTTGGCCGGGCTCGATTCTTGAGTTCAGGAAGATGATCGGGCCACTCACCGACCCTGTCGCCCACGGTGGGCAGGCCAGTGATGCGTTCCATCTGGTGATCCCGGCGCTACCGGGTTTTGGTTTCAGTGATAAGCCGCGTTCTACAGGCTGGGGCGTGGGCAAAACGGCGGCGGCCTGGGCGCAGTTGATGGAGCGTTTGGGCTATGGCCAGCGCTGGGCCGCTCAGGGTGGGGATTGGGGCGCGGCCGTGACCACCGCCCTTGGGCACATGCGCCCGCCTGGCCTGATCGGCATTCACCTGAACATGGTGATGTACCAAGCCACCGAGGCAGAAATCGCCCAGGCCACGCCTGAAGAACAGCGCATGTTGGCCGACGCGCAACGCTACGACCGAGAGCTTTCCGGCTACATGAAAGTGCACAGCACCCGGCCGCAGTCAGTAGGCTTCGCCCTGTCGGATTCGCCCGTTGGCCTGGCGGCGTGGGTATATGCGCTGTTTCAGGATGCCTCCGACAGCGGCGGCGAGCCTGAGCGGGTCATCGAGCTCGATGCGCTGATCGACGACATCATGCTGTACTGGCTGCCCAATGCCGGCCCCAGTTCGGTCCGTTTCTACTGGGAAGGGATGCGCGAAATGCAACAGCAAGGCCCTGCCCCTGCGATGCCAATCCCTGCGGGCGTGAGCATGTTTCCGGGCGAGCTGCTGCGCCTGTCACGGCGCTGGGCGCAGGCGCGTTTCGACGATCTGCGGTTCTTCGCGGAAGCCGAGCACGGCGGCCACTTCGCGGCCATGGAAAACCCGACGACGCTCACCGAGCATGTGCGTGAGACCTTCCGCCTGCTGCGTTGATACTTTTGCGGGCGTACTGAACATCTCGGAGGTGGAGCGACTCGCTACAACATGCGCTATCGGGCGATGGAGTAAGCGCTGACATGCATCGTTACCCACCGCCAAAAGGTTTAGCATTCAGCCCACCTTCGGATGTGAAGTTTTCTGCATGACGGCCTTCTACCTCAAGTTACTCATCACCCCCGCGCTCATGCTGGCCATCTCATTGGCGGCCAGGCGCTGGGGCACCGGCGTGGCAGGGCTGCTTTCCGGCCTGCCGATGACTTCGGCGCTGGTCATGCTGTTTCTCAGCCTTGAGCAAGGCACCGAATTCGCCTCGATGGCGGTGCCTGGGGCATTGGCCGGGCTGGCGGCGATTCAGGCGACTTACCTGTTTTATTTCCTGATCACTCGACGCGTTTCAGCGCTGACGGGATGCGTCCTGGCGCTCGCGGTGTATGGCGCGACAGCCTTTCTGATGAACCTGTTGGGCTTACTGGCGCTGTCGATCATTTTCACGCTGCTGATGGTTGCGTTGATCATCGGTGCCACCTCGCAACAGACACCGCCGGACGTAGCCTCATACGTGGCACTGCCGCGCTGGGTCATTCCGATGCGCATGCTGACGGCCACCCTTCTGCTGCTGGCGATTACTGCAAGTGCCACGTGGCTCGGGCCGGTGGTCAGTGGGCTGCTCGCGCCGATCCCGGTGATCGCCTGGCCGCTTGCAGTGTTCGTCCACGTGCAAGGCGGGCGTTATGAACTGGCGGCGATAATCCGCGGCAATGCCATTGGCGCCGTCGGTGTGGTGAGTTTCTACCTGACCCTCCGGTACTCCATATTGCAATGGGGCGCGCTTCTGTCTATCGCGGCTGCCGTTTTGCTGGCTGTCGTGGTGACGGCTGGGTTGGCGCGGTTGTTGGCGAGGCGGTAGGGCTATAGTTGCCCCAAAGAAGTCAAAAACACTTCAACCATGCTCCTCAAGGTGCCTTATGAGTTTGATACCCGAACTGAACAGCGAGGCTAACGTGCTGATATGCGGGGCCAGCCGAGGTATTGGCTTGGCACTGTGCGCGGCGTTGCTTGCTCGCGATGATGTGGCTCAGGTATGGGCGGTCGCGCGACAAGCCAGCACTTCCACAGAACTGGCAACGCTTGCAGAGCAATATGGCCAACGCATCAAACGCGTCGACTGCGACGCGCGCAATGAACAATCCCTCGAAGCACTCGTGAGCGAGACGCTGGATGGATGCGATCATCTGCACCTCGTCATCAGTACGCTAGGTATTCTTCATCAGGACGGTGCGAAAGCAGAAAAGGGTCTGGCACAACTGACACTTGCGAGCCTGCAAGCGAGTTTCGCAACCAACACCTTTGCGCCGATCCTGCTGCTCAAGCACCTACTCCCTTTATTGCGCAAACAACCTTCTACCTTCGCGGCGCTCTCCGCGCGGGTTGGCTCCATTGGCGATAACCGATTGGGTGGCTGGTACAGCTACAGAGCCAGCAAAGCAGCGCTAAACCAGTTGCTGCACACGGCCAGTATTGAGTTGAAACGCCTTAACCCGGCCTCTACTGTCCTGGCAATACACCCAGGCACGACTGACACGGAGCTGTCTCAGCCATTCCAGGCGAACGTGCCCGAAGGCCAACTGTTCGAACCGGCTTTCTCGGCGGATCGCATCATTGAGGTAGTAGGCGCACATGGACCGGCCGATAGCGGGACCTTCTGGGATTGGGACGATAAGCCTATTGTTTGGTGACTTATTTCACTTTTGAAAATTTAGAACCTATTCAGGCCTATGATATTTTCGATATCCACTGGTATGAACAGAGCACGGCATGATGATAAGTGATGCAGATTTGGCGGAAATGCTTCCTTCCGCGCTAACGGACGTCACTGTCGGGACCGATTCGCGGCACAGCCCATAGACGGAGTCACTGTTTTATATGGACATCTCTGACGGAACGTTACAAGGCACCTGCCATTGCGGCGCTGTACGATTTCAAGTTCGGCTTACTGACGGATTCAAGACCGTCCGGCGCTGCAACTGCTCCTATTGCCGGATGCGCGGTGCGGTCGCGGTTTCAGCAGCCCTGGAGGATATTGAGATCACTTCCGGCGAGACGATGCTCAAGCTCTATCAGTTCAACACCCTGCAAGCGAAGCATTATTTCTGCTCACAATGCGGGATATATACACATCACCAACGCCGCTCCAACCCGGCCCAGTACGGAGTTAATGTGGCCTGCCTCGAAGGAATCAGTCCATTTGATTTTGAAGAGTTTCCAGTCAACGAAGGGCGAATTCATCCCAAGGATAAAGCTGCTGGAAGCGGGTCGGACATCGCTGGATACCTGCGCTACATCCCTACCACTACTTCCTGAGATGAGGTAAATCGCTCAAGCGACCTCAGTGACCGCTCTGATCGAAAGCTACTGACGCGCGCCCGCAAAATCGCATTTTCTGAAAATAACTGGAAGCCCGGGCAATCTGGCTTATCGTGTTACTACAGCATATTGGAAGCCACTGCGCCTCTACGGAAAATAGGCTGAACTTGTAACGGGCACGATCTCTCTCACTAACTACGCACACCTGTTTATAAGGAAAATACCATGTCTAAACTCGCAGAATACCGTCAGCTGGAAAAGCATCTCGCCGAGCAACTCAAGGCACTGGAGACGATGAAAGGCGACCAGGGGCTCAAGAAGGAAATCGAGTTCGAAACCAAGCTGCGCAAGCTGCTTGAGCACTATGGCTTCAGCCTGAAGCACATCATCAATCTGCTGGACCCACAGAGCTCTTCCCGTGGCCAGACCGTTGAAAAACCTGCGGGCAAACGCAAACCGCGTGAACTCAAGGTTTATAAGAACCCGAAAACCGGTGAAGTGATCGAGACCAAGGGTGGGAATCACAAGATTCTGAAGGAGTGGAAAGCGGAGCATGGTTCCGATGTTGTCGAGGGCTGGCTAAAGAAGTAAAGCCTTGCCTGTCGATTGATTCAGGGCGTCGACTGTTCACCGTTGGCGCTGTTGAACAGCCGACGCCGGGAACGATCCGCGGCGGCTGTTCGTCTGACCTGTATCGACTCACTGAAAAGGTACAGCGCAATGGACAAGACGATCACTGTGGACCAACTGGCTTCCACTGACCTCAGATCAGTCAACGAAATATGGCTCGGCGGTACTCATACCGAGCTATGTCTGTGGCGTGGCAAACAAGTCCCTACCCACGACATGCTCAGCGAGGGCACCCACGATCAGAACGCCCGGCGCCTGTGCCTGCAACTGGTCGACCCCGACGATAAGGCTGCAGTAGCCAACGTCGAAGCACTCGTTCGCGAGCGGCTGGAAAGGATGGGGAGCCAGGGCGAGTTTTATCCGGCTGAGAATGCGGACACTCACCAGTAAATCGTTCTGATTTCACGCGATTCTGTAGGCCTTGGGGCCGTCTTGCCAGACTGTAGCTTTGTGACGCAGAGCGTCACGAACTGCGTGCCAACGCGGAGCATTGGCACGATGGTCATCTCAGCACCTCATTCAGGCCCCGACCGCTGAGCCTGTCAAAAAACGCGTCCGCACCTTTGCCCACACCTCGCCAACGGGCATAAAGAACAAAGAGCTCATCTTCAGCAATCCACGCGTTGCCTTGGGAACAGGCGTTACAGGCTCACTCGCACCATGTACTGCAAGCAAATACCGATAAACTCGACGACTGCTCATGGGCAGCAGTCCAAGCTGTTCAAGCAATGAAGGGCCTATCTCACTGATCATGCCGGTGACCATGATCCAAAGCCACACGATTTCGGCGCACAAGAACGTGCCGAGTAGGATATTGAAGCCTATTGTTCGCCAGTCTTGTACGGCGGCGAAAATGGCGTCGATGTTGCTGCCCAAGGTGATCATTGTTGTAAAGATCGCGGCGATGGCAAACAGCGTCCCGATGAATCGGGCAGGGTCTGGGAGACGAAAGAAAGCAGCGATGCGTGGCCCCATCGTATCGTTGCTGGCCAGCCGCTTGAGTTCTTGACGTTCTTCCCACAAGTGTTTCATCACTCTTGCCTTATCGACGAGCTCGGCAGAACTACAGCTATAACGGGTGCAAAACCATTGTTGCCGCAATTGCGAACGCTCCAAAGGTGTCGTGAGCGGTCCCGCGCCCATCTGATCTGCGCGAACCAACTCATAGATCTCAGCCAATCGAACTGCGCAGATCATGGATATCAGAAGCACAGGAATCAACGCCGGCATGTAGTCAGCTAGCTTGGTCCAAGGCAAAAGTATCAGTGTCGCGGAGAGTGCCAATATCCATGCGATCATCCAGATCAAACAGATACGAGCATCACGCCGACGCCAAGCCTCTTTGAAAGGCGCACGCTCAAATCGCTGAAAGTGTTCTTCTACATCCTTACGCAACTGGTGGATGCTCATGGTTTGCTTCCCTTGCATGGCAAACGCACGATTTTAGGTCGCCTGTTCGGTAACGTAATTAAACAAATTGTAAAAAGCAGCGTGTCTGCAGACACTACCCCTTCAAACACCTTCCCAAATCCTCAATCAAACCTGGGCCCTTGGGCTGCCACCCCAGGCGCTCGCGTGTCTTGTGACTCAAGCTGCTCATGTCCTTGGCCACGAATGTCGACAGCCAGCCAAAGTGTGCGGTGGCTTCATGGGCAGGCACGGCCAAGGTGGGCAGGCCGAGGTGTTCTCCGATGGTTTCGGCAATCAGGCGGAAAGTAATGTCTGATTCGGCAGTCGCGTGATAACGAGCCCCCGGATGATGTTTCTCCAGAGCCAGACGATACAGGCGCGCCGTGTCTTCAAGGTGCGCTGCAGACCACTGATTGAGGCCTTGGTCGATATAGGCTGAGCAGCCTTTTTCCTGCGCCTGTTTGATGACTTCGCTGACCAGGCCTTGTTTGGCCGGGTTGTGAATCTGCGAGAGTCGCATCACGACTACGTTGACGCCGCGTTGCAACAGCGCCTGCCCGGCGAGTTCCGATGCGACGCGAGGGTTGGGGTGCGCCGGGTCGAAATGATCTTCGTCTGCGGCCTGCCCAGGTGCTGACGAGCCCATCGCGGTGCTGGAGGTGATAACCAGTGGTCGCTCGGAACCTGCCAGTGCAGAACCCAATGCGTCGATAACGCGAGCGTCTTTCTGGCAGTTGGCGACGAAGTGCGCGAAGTTGTGATCAAACGCCGTGTGAATCACCGCGTCGCACTTCTCTACGCCACGCTGAAGGCTGGACAGGTCTTCGATATCACCGCGATGCGGTTCGGCTCCCATGGCAAGCAGAGCTCGATCCCCCTCTTGCGAACGTGTCAGACCTACTACCTGATGGCCTGCGTTGATCAGTTCCCCAGTGACGCGAGTGCCAATAAAGCCTGTGGCGCCGGTTATAAATACGCGCATAGTCAAATCTCTCTTTGCTGAAGTCGGCAGAGTGCGCGTAACGTTTATCCCGTAAAAGACGTGACGTTATCAGGGTATAGAAACCAACAGGATCATCATGGCCAACCCGCTGGGAACATATTTGAAGGACTGTCGGGCGCGTCTGGACCCTGCGAGTCTGGGGCTTTCCACCACGCGTCGACGCACGCCAGGTTTGCGTCGTGAAGAAGTTGCCCAGCGCGCCAATATCAGCGCGACGTGGTACACGTGGCTGGAACAAGGTCGCGGTGGCGCGCCTTCTGCTCAGGTTCTGGACCGGATCGCGCAAAGTCTCCTGATGACCGAGCCCGAGCGGCAACACCTGTTCATGCTCGCTTTTGGTCACCTGCCCGAAGTGGTCTACAGCGCGCCCGAAGGCGTATCGCCGCGCTTGCAGCGCATTCTGGATACGCTCGCGTTCAGCCCTGCTTTTATCAAGACTGCCACTTGGGATGTTCTGGCCTGGAACAACGCTGCGGCAGCTGTATTTACTGACTACAGCCTGCTGCCCGTAGAGCAGCGCAACATCCTGCGCCTGATGTTTTGCAACGCTGGCACACGAGCAAAGCAGGACGACTGGCAGGCCGTCGCGCGCTTTATCGTCGCCGCATTCAGAGCCGACGCGACCCGTGCCGGTGCTGCCTCGGAACTCCGCGAACTTGCTGACGAACTCTGCACGCTCAGCGCCGATTTTGCTGCGTTGTGGCGCGACAACGATGTGCGTTCACAGGGCGAAGGCACCAAGCGCCTGCGGCATCCGGTTCATGGGCTGATTGAACTGGAGTATTCGGGGTTCGCAGTGGATGGCCGGCCCGATCTGTCGATGATTGTTTATAACCCGGTCACCGAGGATGACGCAGCGCGGGTTCAGGCGCTGGTGGAGGGTTACGTACAGCGTTAATGCGGCTTTAGAACCATCAGGCTTTTCTGCTGCCAGATCGCCCTCCCGCCCGAAAGATCGAACCGCCATTCCATCACGTACTCGAAAGTGTGTGACCTCAAAAAACCAACCCTTTCCCGCCATTTGGCAACGCCGTATTGAAGCCCCCCGGTACCGCCGAACAGGTATCGACTCACAACGCTCCGGACCTCGCCAGATGGTCAATCCGCATTCAAAAAGAGTAACCCTATGAGACCCCAGACTTCCTTCATCTTCGACCTGGACGGCACGCTGACCGACAGCGTTTATCAAAACGTCGCCGCCTGGAAAGAAGCGCTGGATGCAGAAAAGATCCCGCTTGCGATGTGGCGTATTCACCGCAAGATCGGTATGAGCGGCGGGCTGATGTTGAAATCACTGTCGCGTGAAACCGGCTTGAACATCAGCGAAGAACAAGCCGAACGGCTCAGCGAGAAACATGCTCAGGCTTACGAGCGGCTGCAAGGACAGATCATCGCATTGCCCGGCGCCGTTGAGTTGCTGGAGACGCTCGACAAGGAAAACCTCAAGTGGTGCATCGCCACCAGCGGCGGGATCGATACGGCGACGATCAACCTCAAAGCGCTGAAACTGGACATCAACAAGATCAACATCGTAACGCGCGATGACGTGAGCTACGGCAAGCCTGACCCCGACCTGTTCCTGGCGGCTGCAAATAAGATAAACGCTCCGATCGACGAGTGCTTGGTGATCGGCGATGCGATCTGGGACATGCTCGCGGCGCGTCGCTGCAAGGCAACCGGCGTGGGTCTGCTGTCGGGCGGCTACGACATCGGCGAGCTTGAGCGTGCTGGCGCGTTGAGGGTGTATGAAGACCCGCTGGATCTGCTGAATCATCTGGACGAGATTGCTTCTCGGCCTTGAATCTACGGATTCATCGTTTCCAATCCATGTGAGCAGCTCAACGTACCTGCAGAAACACGTTTGAGCTGTTACACCACCTCAGCGCCATATTTGTACTCCCTCAGCCCGGCAGAGTGCCGCCGCCCTCATCCGAGACGCTATCGGCGTCGTCCACTTCCGGCTCACCTTCATCGTAAGTCTCGTCGTGTTCCGTACGCTTCTTCACCTCGTCGCCTTTTTTCGGGCCGACACCGGGTCTGTTCGCGTTCATGGCGAGGACCGGGTCTGCTTCGCGGTCGTACTGGCCGAGTTGCGGGCTGGCGGGGTCTTCTTTGGGTACGCTGTCTGTGAGTATGTGATCGGTTGTCATGTCAGCCACCTTTTTCGTTTGCCAAAGAAAGTGGACGTGGCATCGGGCTGAGGGTTCGATTCAATCGATGAGCGTGGCTGCGCTCAGCCGCCAAACGATGCGTATTGCAAGGGCAGGCCGGTGGTGAATTTGATCTGTTCCATGGCGAAGCTCGAGCTCACGTCGCTGATGCCGGGGATGCTGATCAGTTGTTTGTACACCGCGTCGTACCCTGCGATGTCGGCTACGACGATGCGCAGCATGTAGTCGGTGTCGCCCGCCATGCGATAGCACTCGACCACTTCAGGCAGCTCGCCGACGGCGGCGTGAAACTGTTCGAGCCAGGCGGCGTTGTGCTGGTTGGTGCGGATGGCGGCGAAGACGCTGACTGACACGTTCAGCCGTTGTGGATTGAGCAGCGCGACCCGGCGGTCGATGATGCCGGCCTCTTCCAGCTTCTGGATACGTCGCCAGCACGCGGTACTGCCCAGGCCGATACGCTCGGCGATGTCCGCCACCGAACGGGTGCAGTCGGTTTGCAGGATGTCGAGAATTGCCCGGTCGAATTTGTCCATTAGCGGTTTCCTGCGTTAGTCGCTCTACACTGATCGTGAGGAACGATGGTGTCTGACTGCGATTCTGCGCCTCACACAGCATGACTATCGTGCCAATGCTCCGCGTTGGCATGCCTTTCGTGACGCTCTGCGTCATCCAACGGTGCAGCACCTTGAACCCCGGGATTGGACGCGGAGCGTCCAGGACTGCGTTCCCACGCGGAGCGTGAGGAACGATGGCGTCTGGATGCGATTCTGCGTCTGAAGCAGCATCCTAGAATTTTTAATCGTATAAATCCAAGCAAAAGCGAATAACTTTTCGAATTGGTTGCCCATGCCCGTGCAAATATCAATAAATTTTCGCGCGCGGATCAGTAATCTTTCAAGCAGTCGGTCTGGTAATGCCAGTCCTTGATTTTGACTCGATTACAAAGCGAATTGCCCATGACCACTTCTGCGCTCTATCTGGATTACGCCGCCACCACACCTGTCGATGAACAGGTCATCGAAGCCATGGTTGCCTGTATGGGGCGCGAAGGTCATTTCGGTAATCCGGCTTCCAGCGGGCACGGTTATGGGCAGGTGGCGCGGCAGGCCGTTGAACAGGCGCGCACACAGGTGGCCGATGCGGTGGGTGCGCCTGCGGATACCATCGTCTGGACCTCCGGCGCTACCGAGTCCAACAACCTGGCGATCAAGGGCATCGCCCATGATGCCAGCGCGCAACGCCGGCACATCATCACCAGCGTCCTGGAACACAAGGCCGTGCTCGACACCGTCAGCACGCTGGAGCGTCAGGGCTTTCCCGTCACCTGGCTGAAACCGGACGCTCAAGGCCTGATCCAGCCTCACGCTGTACAGGCTGCATTGCGCGAAGACACGCTGCTGGTGTCGCTGATGCTGGTGAACAATGAGCTGGGTACGCTGACCGATATCGCCAGCATTGGCGCCCTGGTGCGCGAGCACGGTGCGCTGTTTCATGTGGACGCTGCGCAGGGCGTCGGCAAGGTGAAGATCGATCTGGCGAGCCTGGCCGTCGACCTGATGTCGTTCTCGGCGCACAAGGCATACGGCCCCAAGGGCATTGGCGCGCTGTACGTGGGCCCGCGTGCGCATTCACTGTTGAAAGCGCAAATCCACGGCGGCGGACATGAAGGCGGCTTTCGTTCGGGCACCTTGGCCACCCATCAGATCGTCGGCATGGGGACGGCCTTTGCCTTGGCGATCAGCCAGGCCGACACTGAAAACCGTCGTATCGAAGGGCTGAGTCGTCACCTGCGCGAAGGCCTGTTGAGTCTGCCGGATGTGCAACTCAATGGCTGCCCGCAACAACGCATACCGCACACCCTGAACCTGTGCATCACCCGCAGCGGCTTCACCAGCGCCCAGTTGTCCCACAGCCTGGCGTTGTCCTCGACGTCCGCGTGCAACTCGGCCAGCAATGCACCCTCGCATGTGCTGCTTGCTCTGGGCATGGACTCTGCCAAGGCCCTGGCCAGCGTGCGCGTCAGCCTTGGCCGCTACACCACGCAGGCAGATGTCGAGCGCGCCATCGAGGTGTTCAGCAAGGCGCTCAGCGCACCTGCTGCGTTCTGGTAATTGACGACACCTACAGGCCGCCCGAATCGAGGGCGGCTCTCTCCCGGCGCACCCGCGCCAATCTGCCGAGTTGATACCCGCCGGGGTCAGTGACTGCGCCCTGCAGCCGCAAAAACTCGTCTCCAGATGAAAATGTACTCCTCCAGATACAAAAAGACACAAATTGGCACAGTTCTTTCAAGTGGAACGGTCGTGCCATAAACCAATGGTGCGCGCTGCATTCATGGGGTGCCTACACGCACCAAAGTGCAGTTCACGGATGTCAGAGCGTCCACAAACAGTGCAGGGGAGCAGACCACAAGTCTCGCTGCCCGCCAGGAAAGGAATCTAGCTGTGCCCTATCAGTCTTGCGTCAGACCACCGTTACGCCGGCAATCCACAGCTTGGGCAGCACCTGCCTCAAGCGATGCCTGCACGGTCGCTTCACCCTTGTCCCGATCTGCGCGTTGTTATTCGACGGCCCTGCACGTCTGGACTTAAGACATTTTGCGTGTGCCTTGAAAGTTCTGATGATGAATCAGGACCGTGTGCACCCGTGCGCGTAATAAGTACACAAGGGGCTGTTTTTAATTAAAAGACGGTCGACCTATAAAGAGTGTCCGACACTTTATTTTGAGTGGTTTCATTTTGCCATCACCTATGGAATGGCTTTATTTCAACAACGCTAACTGTCCACACAACCGCGTACCTACACGGAGCATTGTTTTTATGAAGCGCTGATAAACTAACGCACCAACGTGATCCTCGTGACACAGTATTGGTGCATCAAACAAAGTGACTTGCAGGTCATGATTTTCGAACGCGTCTGCTCAAGCAGAGGGTCATTGTTTGTCTGTTTTTTTGTTCGACGTTTTATTCATCTGTGCGGTTTTGAAGTCAATGAAGTCGGGAATCGATAAATAGTTATACGAATGCGACACCCCCTCTGCATCAATGGTTCCAGCTAGGGCGTTCTGGCACAGCGGTTGCAATGTAAGCATTCAGGAACATCGCTGTACGTCCCCGTACATGACGATAAGAAAGCAAGGATCTGCAATGTCAGTGCCCTGATTCAAGACGTCCTTTAACCGTTTGAGTTCGCCGTGTGCGCACCCACCGCGTTGCCCTGCCCATCAACAATGTGCAGGTCTTCATCAATCGAACAGTTACCCATTGTTCGAGCGGATTTTTATTGCCCTTTAACTACCCGAGGGAGCGTTAATGAATGATGCGGTAATAATGAAAGCGGTTCCCTCTCCCTCGCCCGATGACACTTCGACGGCGTGGCAGGGTATTCCTTTCAGCGCCAATACGTCACGCCCGGGCGGTCTTAATAAGCCGCAAGTAATGGTGTTGATTGCTGCGTCGGTACTTATTCATGGTGTGATCTGGTGGTACATACAAACGGCCCAGCCAGACGTGCCGGAAGTTGCGCCACAAGTTCCGGAAATGACCATTGAACTGACCAGCCCGACACCACCCGCCCCGGAACCGCCGCCGCCCGAGCCACCACCTCCGCCGCCGCCTCCACCGCCTCCCCCCGAACCGGAACAACCGGTCGAGGACCCGGACGCGGTCGAACCGCCGCCCAAACCGGTGGAAAAACCCAAGGTCGAGAAGCCCAAGCCGGTCAAGAAGGTCGAGCCGGTGAAAAAGCCGACGCCGCCTGCGCCCAAGCCTGCCGCTGCGCCCAGCCCGCCCGCGCCGCCAACACCTGCGCCCGCGCCGCCGGCACCTGCTGCGCCACCGGCTCCGGTCAAGGAAAGCGCTGCGGTATCCGGGCTCGCCAGCCTGGGCAATCCACCGCCGGAATACCCGGGGCTGGCGTTGCGACGCAGTTGGGAAGGTCGCGTGATTCTGCGCATCAAGGTGCTGCCCAACGGCCGCGCCGGGGCTGTAGAGGTGACCAAATCCAGCGGCAAACCGGTACTGGACGAAGCGGCCGTGGAGGCTGTGCGCAACTGGAAGTTCATACCGGCCAAACGCGGTGACACGCCGATAGAAGGCTTCGCGACGCAGACCATCGACTTCAAGTTGCCGGAATGATCCGGCGCATGACAACCGACTATTCAATTATCAAAGCTGGTGAGGTTTAAACCATGAACGCATCGCTCTCTTCCATGATCGTCCCGGCCGTGCTCTGGGCACTGATTCTGTTTTCCGTATTGAGTTGGGCACTGTTGCTGATCAAGTCGGCGCAGTATGTCCGCCAGAAGTCCCAGAACAAACAATTCACCAAAGTGTTCTGGAGCGCGCCGGACCTGCTCACCGCTGCCGAGCATTCTGCGCAATACCCCGGCGCGCTGGCACGTATTGCCAACAGCGGCTTTGAAGCCATGGCGGTCGATGAGTCGCCGCGCACCACGCAACAACTGGCGCACACCATCAACCGCTCGGACCGTCTGGAGCGCAACCTGCGCCAGCAGATACAAAAAGAGCGGCGCGCGCTGGAAAGTGGCCAGGCGATTCTCGCCAGTATCGGCAGCACCGCGCCCTTCATCGGCCTGTTCGGTACGGTCTGGGGGATCATGGAGGCGCTGCAAAGCATCGGCGTGACCGGCTCGGCCAGCCTCGAAGCGGTTGCCGGCCCCATCGGTCACGCGCTGGTCGCCACCGGTGTGGGTATCGCCGTCGCCGTGCCGGCAGTGCTGATCTACAACTTCTTCCTGCGCCGCCTCAAGCTCGCCGTGGCCGACATGGATGACTTCGCCCACGACTTCGACGCCCTCGCCCAGCGCAGCGCCTTTGCCGTCACGCGCCAGCCCATCGCCAGCAAGAATGGTCATGCCGTTCGGGAGGCCAGCTAATGTCTTTCTCCACTCAGGACAGCGATGAAGTACTCAGCGAAATGAACGTCACGCCGCTGGTCGACGTGATGCTCGTGCTGCTGGTGGTGTTCATCGTCACCACGCCGCTGATGACCAATGCGATCAAGGTCAACCTGCCCAAGACCGACGCAGTCGCCCCCGCCGAGAAGAAAAACCCGGTGGTGGTCAGCGTCGATCAGGACGGCAAGTTCTACCTCGCCAAATCGGAAATCGCCCCGGAGCTGCTGGAAAAAAGCCTGCAGGACGAAAAGGCCAAGGACCCGGAAATCCGCGTCCAGTTGCAGGCCGACACCGCCGTGAATTATGGCCAGGTGGCCAAGGCCATGGCCTCCATCGAACGCTCCGGCATTACCAAGATATCCGTCATGACAGCGAAATGACGCTCGACTGACCGGGTGGCTTCGCCTCGCGAAGCCGTCTGACCCGACCCCCGTGAATGCGGTTGTCCGTGGGCTGAAAAGCCCCTGGAGGGGAGCGGCTTGCTGGAAAAAGAAGAAGTGGAACTCCCGCTCGGCACAACCGCGTCGGGAACAGAGGGCTCACAAGGCCATTTCAATAATGTCTGGATCAAGTCGGAACTAACCATGCTGATGAATCTTCCCGGTTGTACCCTCAAACCACTGGCCCTCGCGGTCCGGCGTCATCCACGTGCCCTGCTCTGCGCATTGGCCATGGGCATGAGCGGTGCCCAGGCGGCAGACGCCGTCGATGCAGACACCAGCGGCTCGGCCGTGCCCACCAGTGCAGCGGTTGTGCCTGCCACGACCCAGTTGCAACGCGTAGAAGTGACCGGTTCGGCGATCCGCCGGGTCGATGCCGAAACCGCCGTGCCGATTACCATCCTGCGCGCCGACGACCTGAAGAAACAGGGCGTGACCACCACCCAGGAAATGGTCCAGCGCATCACCGGCAGCCAGTCGATCAACAACAGCGCAGGCTCGGTCGGAGCCGGAACAGGAGGCGCCTCCTTCGCCGACATGCGCGGCATCGGTGCGAACAAGACGCTGGTGCTGCTCAACGGCCGACGTCTGGCCAACAATGCGTTGTCCGGTGTGGGTACGCCCAACGGCAGCGCCATCGACCTGAACATGATCCCGTTCGCTGCGATCGACCGCGTGGAAGTGCTGCGTGACGGTGCCTCGGCGCTGTACGGCACCGACGCCATCGGCGGCGTGATCAACTTCATCACCAAAAAGTCCCTGACCGACGGCAGCCTGACCCTCGGTGGCGAGACGCCGACCGCCAGTGGCGGCGGTGCGACCAAGGACATGAGTGCCAGCTGGGGCTTCGGTGATCTGGAAGAAGACCGCTTTAACGTGATGGGCGTCTTCAACTACAACAAGCAGCAGAATCTGGACGCCAATGACCGCTCGTTTGCCAAGGATTACGTACCGGGACGCGGTCTCAACCAGACCTCCGGGACGGCATATCCCGGCAATTATTTTCAGGGCGACAACTCCGCCAACCCGCTGGGCAGAAACTGCAGCGGCCCCAGCCTGATAGCCAGCAACGGCATCTGCCGATTCAGCACTCGCGAATACATCGACCTGATCCCGCAAACCGAAAAGACCTCTTTTTTCGGCAGGGCTACCGGCAAGCTGGCCGACGATCATAACGTCAGCCTCGAATACTTCTGGGCCCGCAACAACAACCACACCGATATCGGGCCAGCGCCTCTCACCGGGCTGTCACTGGACTCGTCGTCCCCCTTCTATCCCGGTAACGGCATCACTCCGGCCCCCACCGATTTCACCCTCGACCCGACGCAACCGGTCAGCACCGCCTGGCGAGAAACGGCAGCAGGCCCACGCGGATCGAGCGACCAAAACACCAGCCAGCGTTTTCTGCTGAATTTCGACGGTCTGGTGGGTGGCTGGGACTACAACGTTGGCGCTTCTTACAACCAGAACAAAGTGTTGTCATCACTCACCGATGGTTACATCAGCGATGCTGCAATGCTCAATGGCCTCGCCAACGGCACCCTCAATCCGTTTGGTCCGCAGACCGCTGCAGGTCAGACGCTGATTGACGCCAGTCAATACCATGGCCAGTACTCAAGCGCCGTGGGCCGAGTGGCCGGGCTGGATGCGCGCATCAGCCGGGAAATCGGTGACTGGTTCGGTGCAGGCCCTGCCGGCATTGCGCTAGGTGGCGAATACCGAAAAGAGAAAATGCATCAGGAGTACGAAGCGTTCGTCAACGACGTCAGCAGTCTGGGCGCAGATGCCGCAGGCAGCGTCGAAGGTGACAGGAGCGTCAAGGCGGAATACGCCGAACTGAATGTCCCCGTGCTGGACAGCCTTGAACTGACCGCCGCCGTTCGTCACGACAAATACAGCGACTTCGGCAGCACCACCAACCCGAAATACTCGTTCCGCTACCAGCCGTTCAAGCAACTGGTTGTCCGTGGTGCCTACAGCGAAGGCTTTCGAGCACCTTCGCTGTACGAACTGTATGCCCCGCGTAGCACGACTTTTACCCAAGGCTATTACAACGACCCGGTGCTGTGTGCCGGTGGTGTCGTCCAGCCTGGTGGTAACGCCGGTCGTGATTGCCAGCAGCAGTTCCTCAACAATGGCGGAGGCAACACCGAACTGGCCCCGGAAAAAGCCCGCAACATGACCCTGGGCTTCGTCTATCAGCCGGTCAACAACCTGTCGATGGGCCTGGATTTCTGGTGGATTCACATTTCCAACCAGATCCAGGCGTTCCCCGAGTCAACTGTGTTTGATGACCCCAACACCTACGCCGACCGCTACGTGCGCGCTGCCGATGGTTCAATCGCCAACATCGTCACCGGCAACGCCAACCTGGGCATCGTCAAGACCAGCGGTGTCGACGTAACCCTCGACTATCGCTTCCCGAACACGCCTTACGGTCAGTTCGGTCTGGGCATGACCGGCACCTACGTCACCCGTTATGACTTCCAGAACATCATCGACGGCCCGTACACCGATAAGGTCGGCGACTTTCAGGGCGACGGCGTGATTTCGCGCTGGAAACACGTCCTGACCGGTACCTGGTCACTGGGCGATACCCGCGCCTCCATAACCAACCGCTTCACCAGCGGCTACAACGACTACGACCGTACCACCAATGCGCGGGTCGCGTCGTATGCGCTGTGGGACATGTCGGTGGGTCATACCTTCGACAAGGTGCTGGATATCGACGCCGGTGTGCGCAATATGTTCGACCGCAACCCGCCGTTCTCCAACCAGGCCTACAACTTCCAGTCCGGCTACGACCCTCGTTACGCCGACCCGCTGGGCCGCACCCTGTTCGCCCGCGCGACTTACCACTTCTGAGTGTGACGACGTGGCCCATACACGCTCCGTGGGCCACGTCAGATTGCGAGCTCGCCCCCTCCGGCCCAGGTTTCATCCGCCTTCCCCGGCCGGGGGCTTTTTCGCAGTGTTCCGTCATTCAGTGCGCACGAGGAAAGCCCTACCATGTCGCGTCTTAACCGTTTTCTGCAGCGCCTGCTTCTGGGTGTTGCGCTGTGCAGTGGCTGGCAGACTGTGCTGGCGACGCCGACCCACGCCTTGACCGTCTATGGCGAGGCGCCGAAATACCCGGCCGGCTTCCAGCACTTCGATTACGTCAACCCGAACGCCCCCAAGGGTGGTTCGCTGACCCGGTCGGCGGAAGAAATCGGCCAGTTCAATTACCTCAATCCCTATGTCGATCAGGGCATCAATGTGCGCGAGGTCGACAGCTGGGTGTACTCGCCACTGGCCTATCGCTCGCTGGATGAGCCGTACACGGTGTATGGCCTGATCGCGGAAAAGATGGAGATGGACCCGGACGGTCTGTGGATTCGTTTTTTCCTCAACCCCAAGGCGCGTTTCGAGGACGGCAAGCCCGTCACCGCCGAAGACGTGCGCTACACCTTCGAGCTGATGACCACCAAGGGCAGCTTCAGCTATCGACCGATGTTCGCCGACGTCAAAGAGGTGACAATCGAAGGCCCGCTGCAGATTCGCTTCGACTTCAAAAACAATCTCAACCGCATGCTGGCGCTGGACATCGCCAGCATGCACATCCTCCCCGAACACTGGTGGAAGACCCGCGACTTCGCCAACGGCGGCGGTTTCGAACCGCCGCTGGGCAACGGGCCGTACCGGGTCGCCAAGGTCGACGCCGGACGCAGCGTCACCTTCGAGCGGGTCAAGGACTGGTGGGGTAAGGACCTGCCGGTCAGCCGTGGTCTGTACAACTTCGACTCGCTCACCGTGAACTACTACGGCGACACCGAAATCGCCCGCCAGCTGCTGCAGGCCGGGACGTTCGACTACAACCGCGAGTTCTCCTCTTCAGGCTTCGTGGTCGGCTACAGCGGCCCGGCGATTGACGACGGGCGCCTGCAAAAGCGCATCCTCGCACCGCAACGTCCGGTCGCCGCGCAGGGCTTTGTGTTCAATCTGGACAAGCCCATGTTCAAGGACCGCCGCGTGCGCGAGGCGCTGTCGTTGCTGTGGGATTTCGACTGGATCAATCGCCGGGTCATGCGCAATTTCTACGTGCGTGAACAAAGCTACTTCCCGAAAAGCGACATGGCCGCCACCGAGCTACCGACCCCGGCCGAGCTGAAGATCCTCGAACCCTTGCGCGGCCAGGTTCCGGACGAGGTGTTCAGCAAGGTCTATCAGCCACCGAAAACCGACGGCAGCGGTTACATCCGTGACAAGCAGTTGCAGGCCCTCAAGCTGCTGGCCGAAGCCGGCTGGCATCCGAAGGACAGCAAGCTGGTCAACGCGGCGGGCGAGCCGATGGTGTTCAGTTTTCTCGATGGTCAGGGCGGCTTCGACCGGCTGATTCTGCCCTTCAAGCGTACGCTGGCGCAGATCGGCATCACGCTGGATTTTCTGCGCATCGATTCGGCGCAGTACATCAACCGGCTCAATGCGCGGGACTACGACATGATCGTGGTCAGCCTGCCGAAAAACGGCAATCCGATCATTTCCCCGGGCCGTGAGCTGTACAACCTGTATGGCTCGCAAAGCGCCACCGAAGTGGGCAGCTCCAACGCCATGGTGCTGCGCAATCCTGCCGTGGACACGCTGATCGACGGGCTGGTCAGCGCCAATACGCGCAACGACATGGTGCTCTACGCGCGGGCGCTGGATCGGGTCCTGCAGTGGGGTTACTACATGATTCCCAACTACTACTCCAAGGGCACGCCGCTGGTGTTCGCCAACCGGTTCGGCATGCCGGACGTGGCACCGATCTATGACGTGGGCCTGGAAACCTGGTGGCAGATCAGCCCGACGCCGCTGACCAATGCTCAGGCCACTGCGCTGACCGGCAAACCTGCCGCCGCCAAGGAGTACTGAGATGCTGGCTTATGTGATTCGACGCCTGCTGCTGATCATTCCCACGCTGCTGGCCATTCTGATTGTGAATTTCCTGATCGTGCAGGCCGCCCCCGGCGGACCGGTCGAGCAGGCCATCGCGCGCATTCAGGGCTTCAGCCCCAACGGTGTGGGCGGCGGCGGGGGCGAAGTGGCTGCCTCCGGCACCGCCAGCCGCAGCACACGCGGGCTGGACCCGGCGCTGATCGAGCAGATCAAGCAACACTACGGTTTCGACAAGCCGATGCACGAACGGCTGTGGCTGATGCTCAAGAACTACGCGCAACTGGACTTCGGCACCAGCTTCTTCCGCGGTGCACCGGTCACCGAACTGATCGCGCAAAAGCTGCCGGTGTCGCTGTCCCTCGGGCTCTGGGCGACGCTGATCACGTACCTGATTTCCATCCCGCTGGGCATTCGCAAGGCGGTGCGGCATGGCAGCGCATTCGATGTCTGGAGCAGCACGCTGGTGATCATCGGTTACGCCACGCCCGCGTTTCTGTTCGCCATTCTGCTGATCGTGGTGTTCGCCGGGGGCAGTTACCTGAGCTGGTTTCCGGCGCAGGGGCTGTTCTCGGACAACTTCGACAGCCTGAGCGCCTGGGGCAAGGTGAAGGACTATCTGTGGCACCTGGTGCTGCCGGTCAGTTCGCTGGTGATCGGCGGGTTCGCCACGCTGACCATCCTCACCAAGAACAGCTTTCTCAACGAGATCAGCCGCCAGTACGTGGTCACGGCGCGCGCCAAGGGCCTGACCGAGCACCGCGTGCTGTACGGCCATGTGTTTCGCAACGCCATGCTGCTGGTGATCGCCGGTATTCCACAGGCCTTGATCGAAGTGTTCTTCGCCGGCTCGCTGCTGATCGAAACCATCTTCGGCCTCGATGGTTTGGGGCGCATGAGTTACGAAGCAGCCGTCTCGCGCGACTACCCCATCGTGTTCGGCACGCTGTTTCTGTTCACGCTGTTCGGCCTGCTGATCAAACTGATCGGTGACCTGTGTTACACGCTGGTCGACCCACGCATCGACTTTTCCGCGAGGAGCGCCTGATGTTCGAGTTCTCTCCCCAGACCCGGCGCCGCTTCGACCTGTTCAAGGCCAACCGTCGCGGTTGGTGGTCGCTGTGGATCTTCATCGGCCTGCTGCTGGTGTGCCTGTGCGGCGAACTGATCGCCAACGACAAGCCGCTGCTGATCCGCTACGACGGGCAGCTGTATTACCCGGTGCTGCACACCTACATGGAAACCGATTTCGGCGGCGAGCTGCCTTTCGAACCGGACTATGCCAGCGACTACGTGCGCAAGCTGATCGCCGCGAAAAACGGCTGGATGCTGTTCGCGCCGATCCCGTTCAGCTACGACACCATCAACTATGACCTGGACGCGCCATCGCCCAGCCCGCCGGACCACATTAACTGGCTGGGCACCGACGAGCAGGCCCGTGATGTGCTGGCGCGGGTGCTGTTCGGCGCGCGGATATCCATTCTGTTCGCGCTGCTGCTGACCGCGATCAGCACGGTGATTGGGGTGTGTGCCGGGGCGATTCAGGGTTACTACGGCGGCATGACCGACCTGATCGGCCAGCGCATTCAGGAGATCTGGTCGGGGCTGCCGGTGCTGTACCTGCTGATCATTCTGTCCGGCTTTGTGTCGCCCAGTTTCTGGTGGCTGCTGGGGATCATGGCGCTGTTCTCCTGGCTGTCGCTGGTGGACGTGGTGCGTGCCGAGTTCCTGCGTGGGCGCAATCTGGAGTACGTCAAAGCTGCCCGCGCATTGGGTCTGACCGACGCTGCGCTGATGTGGCGACACATCCTGCCCAACGCGATGACCAGTACCCTGACCTACCTGCCGTTCATCATCACCGGCGCCATCGCCACCCTCACTGCGCTGGATTTTCTCGGCTTCGGCATGCCGGCGGGCAGTGCGTCGCTGGGCGAGTTGATTGGCGAGGCCAAGCGTAATCTGCAAGCGCCCTGGCTGGGGCTGACCGCGTTCGTGGTGCTGGCCCTGATCCTTTCTCTGCTGGTGTTCATCGGCGAAGCCTGCCGCGACGCGTTCGATCCTCGGAGCTGACATGCACGACAACCTGATTGAAATTCGTGACCTGCGGGTCGCCTTCAACGGCCGCGAAGTGGTGCATGGCGTCAGCCTCGACATCCGCCGTGGCGAGTGCCTGGCGCTGGTGGGCGAATCCGGCTCGGGCAAATCGGTCACGGCGCATTCGATTCTGCGCCTATTGCCGGCGAAAACCGTCAGCACCCAGGGCTCGATTCGTTACGACGGGCTGGACCTGGTCAGCGCCAGCGACAAGCAGTTGCGCAGCCTGCGCGGCAATCGAGTGGCGATGATTTTTCAGGAGCCCATGAGCTCGCTGAACCCGCTGCACACGGTCGAAAAACAGATCGGCGAAATCCTCGTGACCCACAAGGGCCTCAAGGGCAAGGCTGCGCTGAGCCGCACTCTGGAGTTGCTGGAACTGGTCGGCATTCGTGATCCGCTGTCCCGTCTCAAGGCGTATCCGCATCAACTGTCGGGCGGGCAACGGCAGCGCATCATGATTGCCATGGCGCTGGCCAACGAGCCGGATCTGCTGATCGCCGACGAGCCGACCACCGCGCTGGACGTGACCGTGCAGGTGAAGATTCTGGAGTTGCTCAAGTCCCTGCAACAGCGGCTGAATATGTCGCTGCTGCTGATCAGCCACGACCTCAATCTGGTGCGGCGCATCGCCCAGCGGGTCTGCGTGATGCGTGAGGGCGAGATCGTCGAGCAGGCCGATTGCCAGACCCTGTTCGACAGCCCGCAGCACCCTTACAGCCGTCTGCTGATCAATGCCGAGCCGGATGGCGAACCGGTGCCGTCCACGCACAGCAACACGCTGCTGTCGGTGCAGGACCTGAAGGTCTGGTTCCCGCTGGGCAAGGCCTGGTTCAAACGTGAGCCTCAGTATGTGAAGGCGGTGGACGGGGTGAGTTTCGAGCTGCTCAAGGGCAAGACGCTGGGCATTGTCGGCGAGTCGGGTTCGGGCAAGTCGACGCTGGGCCAGGCGATTTTGCGCCTGGTCGATTCAGAGGGCAGCATCCGCTTCGGCACCAAGGAACTGAGCCTGCACAGTCAGCACCTGATGCGCCCGTTGCGCCGCCAGCTGCAGGTGGTGTTTCAGGACCCGTTCGGCAGTCTCAGCCCGCGCATGACTGTGGAACAGATCATTGCCGAGGGCCTGGTGACGCACACCATCGGTACGCCGAAAGAGCGTGAACAGACCGTGATCCGCGTGTTGCAGGAAGTCGGCCTGGACCCGGCCACCCGGCATCGTTACCCGCACGAGTTTTCCGGCGGGCAGCGCCAGCGTATTTCCATCGCGCGGGCGCTGGTGCTTGAACCGGATCTGATCCTGCTCGACGAGCCGACCTCGGCGCTCGACCGGACCGTGCAAAAGCAGATCGTCGCCCTGCTGCGCGACCTGCAAATCCGTCATGGCCTGACGTACCTGTTCATCAGCCATGACCTGGCGGTGGTTCACGCCCTGGCCCATGACCTGATCGTCATCAAGGACGGCAAGGTCGTCGAGCAGGGCCCGTCCCGCGAGATCTTCGCTGCACCGCAGCAGGCCTACACTCAGGAACTGCTGCGTTCGTCGGGGCTGGTGTTCGCCTGAGCGCGAAAACTACGCGTGAAAGCTCTGGCCCAGCGCTTCCAGGCGGATAGCCAGTGGCGACAGGCTCTGGCTGCTGGTCGCCAGCACACCGATATTGGCGGCGGTCTGTTCGGCGATGGTCTGCACCGAGCGCAACTGGTCGGCCATTTCCCGGCTGACGGCGGACTGTTGTTCGGTCGTCGTGGCAATCAAGCCGTTAAGCTGGGTGATATGGCCGATGCCTTCGCCGACGGCGCGCAGGGATTGCGAAGCGCGCTGGCTGTCCTCGACACAACGCCCGACGCCCTGCAGGCTGTCGTTCATGGCCGTAGCGGCCTGACGACTGCCTTTTTGCAGGTCTTCGATGATGGTCTGGATCTCCTTGGTCGACGACGCTGTGCGCTGCGCCAGGTTGCGCACTTCATCGGCCACCACCGCAAAGCCTCGGCCCTGCTCACCGGCGCGGGCGGCTTCGATTGCGGCGTTGAGGGCCAGCAGGTTGGTCTGCTCGGCAATGCTGCCGATCACGTCCAGCACCTTGCCGATCTGTTCTGACTGGTTGGCCAGGGCTTGTACGGTTTCATCGGTGGTCGTGATGCGTGCGGCAAGCTGGGTGATTTCGCTCTGCGCACGGTCGACACTGTCGCGCCCGTGAGCGACCTGATCGCTGGCGTCACCGGCCCGCTGCACGGCTTGCGCGACGTGGCTGGAGATATCGTTCATGGCATCGCCCATGCGCTGCATCGCGCCGGTCATGCGCGCGATTTCACTGAGCTGATGCTGCGCACCGGTTTCCAGCGTACTGCTGGCCTTGGCAAGGTCATGACCCAGTTCGCCAAGCCCGCGAGTGTCACGCACCACGCCGTCGACCAGGCCGGTGATCTGCGCCAGAAACTGCTCGAAACGCTGCGCCAGCGAAACATGTTTGCCCGACTGCTGGTTGGACTGGCTATCGGTAGAGAACTGGTTGGTGGTGGCCAGCATCCGGTCCAGCATGTCCTGATTCTCGACCGCCTCGGCTTGGTTCTGTACCGCGAGGTAGACCAGAATCGCGCTTTCAACGACCACATACACCGCATGCACAAGCACCATGCTCCAGCCGAAGCCGTGGTGCATGACGTACACCGGGAAGCCGGAATGCTGCAGGGCATGGAAGCCGACATGGTGAATGGCGATGGTGACGGCAGCGACCAGAATCGGCAGCCAGTCGCGGTAGAAGGTCAGCACCGCCAGCAGGACGAAGATGCCGAAATGTATCTCGACCTGCCCGTGGGCCTGATTGATGTGCAGCGCGGTCATGACCATCAGCCCGACGCCGAAACAGCAACGCATCAATCGGGTGCCGCCGATGGCCCGATACAGCCCGGTCAGCACCACCGCGGTGCCGCCACCGACGACGACTGCCTGGGTGAAGGTGTCGAACCAGAACGCCAACCCGAGCGCGTAGATGAACAACAGCCAGATCAGACCCAGCATGATCCGGTCGGCCTTGCGGTAATGGTCAAGGAAACGAGGGGCTACGGGCATCGAACACATCCTTTTGAAATCCATGGCGACAGGGGCTCCTGCCGGTTTTTCAAATCTGCACGAGCAAAAGCCCGGCCAAAGTGCCGTCCGGATAGTAGCCCTATGCCAGAAATTCAGACATACCTATTCTTTGCCCAGTATTCACGGCTGCGTATGCGGTGTGGCGCAGATCTGTGACGCGGAGCGTCACGCCAGGCATTCCCACGCTGGAGCGTGAGGAACGATAGTCGTCAGGTAGATCGCGGAACGGGTGGGGCACGATGTGTCCGGGCGAACGCTATCGTGGCTCAGCGCTATACACACCGTGCGAACGCTATCGTGCCCATGCTCCGCGTGGGTATGCCGTTCTGGACGCTCTGCGTCCTCTCCGGGCTAGCGCTTCAGTGGCGCAACAGTTTGCGCAGCGGCACGCCGTCTTTCATGACCGGGGATTTGATGACGATGTAGCTGAAGTACTTGGAGATGCCGATGTTCTTGTCCAGCAGCTCTTCGATCACTTCCTGGTAATGCTGAATGCTGCGGGTCATGAAGCGCACCAGGTAATCGTAGCCGCCGCTGATCAGGTGGCATTCCAGCACTTCGTCGACGTGACGGATGTTGGCTTCGAATTTGGCGAAGTCTTCGCGCTTGTGGTCGCTGAGGGAGATTTCCGTGAACACGGTGACCGATTCGGTGATCTTGGCCAGATTAAGGTGCGCTTTGTAGCTGGAAATGTAACCTGCCGACTCCAGGCGTTTGACGCGTTGCAGGCAAGGGCTCGCGGAAAGTCCGACGGCATCGGCCAGGCTGACGTTGGTCATGCGCCCGTCTTTCTGGAGTTCTACCAAAATATTGATATCAATCCGATCCAGTTTGACCAAGCCTTCCATTACCTACCTCATGTATTGCCATTCACGGTGCCTACCTTCTAGCAAAATCAGCGCCGTAAAGACAGCTGATGCTGAGCGACCAGATCAGCCATGCTGTTGATGCAGATATCCGCCGTGCAGGGCTTGCTGTGCTGTTCCCGACCACGCCGGATCAGGCACAACCCACCGCTTGCCAACGCCGAGGCCGGTGGGCGTGACACTATCAGGGTCTCACGCGGCTCCAGATCCATATCGGCAAGCCAGCCCGTGTCTTCCAGCGGGTGGGTGGTCAATGACAGCAGGCTGTCGGGCTCAAGCCCCAGTCGCTCGCACAGCAGGCCGCGATCTTGCAGGTCGCGGTCGGCGTACACCAGCAATCGATAGAACTTGCGCAGGTAGAGCATCGCGCCGGGCGCATCCTCGAACAGCGTCCAGTTCGGCACCGAGCGGGCGAAGCTCATGCCTTCCTCCCAACTCGCCTTGATCCCCAGTCGTTCGGCCAGCTGTCGATGCGCAAAGCACAGCAGCCCGCTGAAACCCAATTCGTCAAAGCGCGGGTACAACGTGCGGATGACATCATTGAATTCAGTGAGTACCTGGTCTTTGCCGGGTGTGTTCAGACCGTTGTCCAGCAACGGCTGCAACGCCGTCCAGACACCGGAATCACGGTCCACCAGCACTTCATCACAATCGATCAGCAGTGCGCGGTAATCAATAAGCCCCATGGCAGGCAACGTCTCCATTCAACAATGATCCCCAGCGCGGGTGATCGCAGCGTCTGACGACAGCCGCGACCACGCTTGCGCTCAGCTGGACTTCAATACTCGTGCCAAGGCAGCGTCAAGAATGCCCAACGCCTCATCGATCTGCTGCTCGGTGGTCACCAGCGGGGCCAGGAAGCGCAGGACGTTGCGGTACACGCCGCACTTGATCACCAGCAGGCCACCGAGGCGCGCCTGGTCGATGATCTTCTGGTTGAGGTCGGCGTCCGGGCTGCGGGCTGCGTCATTCTTGACCATCTCCATGGCGAGCATGAAACCGGTGCCGCGCACGTCGCCGATGCAGGCGTAACGCTCTTTGAGATTGAGCAGACCGGCACGCAGGCGTTCGCCCAACTGTTCGCCGCGCGCCAGCAGGTTTTCCTGCTCGTAGGTGTCGATCACTGCCAGTGCCGCGGCGCAGGACAGCGCATTACCGCCGTAGGTGCCGCCCAGGCCGCCCGGAAGCGGTGCATCCATGATCTCGGCACGCCCGACCACGCCCGACAGCGGCATGCCGCCCGCGAGGCTCTTGGCCACGGTCACCAGATCCGGCTGGATGCCCGAATGCTCGAAGCCGAACCATTTGCCGGTACGCCCGAAACCGGACTGGATTTCATCGGCAATCAGCACGATGCCGTGTTGTTCGGTAAGGGCACGCAAGGCCTTCATGAACTCGACCGGCGCAGTCAGGAAGCCGCCGTCGCCCTGCATCGGCTCGATTAGAATCGCCGCCACACGCTCCGGTGCGACCTGAGTGGCCAACAGCTCGTGCAACGCCGCCAGCGCCACTTCGGTGGTCACGCCGCGGTATTCGTTCGGGTACGGGGTGTGGAACACCTCAGGCGCCATCGGGCCGAAATTCTGTTTGTACGGCTGGCTCATGCCGGTCAGCGTGGTGCCGAGCAGCGTACGGCCATGAAAGCCGCCGCGGAACGAGATGATCGCCGGGCGATTGGTGTGGGCGCGGGCGATTTTCACCGCGTTTTCCACGGCTTCGGCGCCGGAGGTGAAAAGCACTGCCTTATGATCGATGCCGCTCTGGCCTGCGATCAACAGGCTCAGGCGTTTGGCCAGGTCGATATAGGGCTGGTAGGAGGCCACCTGAAAGCAGGCGTGGGTGACTTTGGTCAGCTGCGCCTGAATCGCCGCGACCACGTTCGGGTGGTTGTGGCCGATGTTCAACACGCCGATACCGCCGACGAAATCCAGATAGCGCTTGCCATCGACGTCCCACAATTCAGAACCCTGGGCGCGGTCGATGACCAGCGGGTGGGCCGTGACAATGCCACGCGGCACAAACTGGTCGCGCTGGCGGATCAGATGAGGGGTGTCGTCGACTTTGCTGTTCATGGTTTTACCTATCATGGGCCAGGCAGCCGGCGGGGGTGGCTGCAATGCTGTTCAGGTTAAGCGTTCAGCGAAATGATCTACGCCGAACTTGCACCCTCAGATGTCCATATCGACTGTTTTTCGCCTCGCAAACGGCAGATTCCTTCATGCCCGCACATCACCATGCAATCTGCCGGGCAGCGGCGCTTTTCGGACATTGGAGAGGCCTGGAAGCAGGCGTTTCGACAGATCGTGCTTTGCTTTTACGGCATGATGAGGCTCATCTTTCATGCTCAGGAAACGCCCATGCCCGCCCTGCTCTACAAAGCCGATCCCGCACGTGCCGAACGCTGGCGCGTCCTGTTTGCCGAGCACGCGCCGGACATTGAATGGCGCGTATGGCCAGACATCGGCGACCCGGCCGACATCCACTATCTGGGCGCCTGGCTGGCGCCCGATGATCTGCAGGAACTGCTGCCCAACCTGAAAGTGCTGTTTGCCCTGTCGGCAGGTGTGGACCAGCTGGACCTGAGCCGTATTCCGAAATCACTGCCGGTGGTGCGTCTGCTGGACCCTGGCATCAGTCACGCGATGTGTGAATACGCGACCTTCGCCGTATTGAGCCTGCATCGGGAAATGCTGCGTTATCGGCAGCAGCAGGTTGAAGGCGTCTGGAAAGCCCAACCGCTGATACCGGCGAACCAACGGCGAGTCGGCGTGATGGGGCTGGGCTTGCAGGCGCAGCATATTCTGTCGAGCCTCAAACCCTTCGGTTTCCAACTGTCGGGCTGGGCGCGCAGCGAGCATCGAATCGACGCTGTGCAGTGCTATGCCGGGGAAGAGCAACTGGACGCATTTCTAGGGCAGTGCGACATTTTGCTGTGTGTGCTGCCGCTGACCGGGCAGACCGAAGGCATCCTCAATCGCCGGCTTTTCGAGCAATTGCCCAAGGGGGCCGCGCTGATCAATATGGGCCGTGGCGGGCATCTGGTGGAAGCGGACCTGCTTGAAGCGCTGGACAGCGGCCAACTCAGCGCTGCGGTGCTGGATGTGCTGCAGCAGGAACCGGCAGCAGCCGACCATCCGTTCTGGGTACACCCGAAGATCCTGCTGACCCCGCATGTGGCGGCCATGACCCAGCCGGAAAGCGCATTTCCTGGCCTGCTCGATAACATTCGCCGCTTTGAACGCGGTGAAGCGATGCAAGGACAGGTGGATCGCGGCCAGGGTTATTAACTGATAATCGCCCCGATGCTCTGAACTGACCCCAAAAGGTTGGACGGTTGACTATCGTTCCCACGCTCCGCGTGGGAATGCAGTTCGTGACGCTCTGCGTCACACAGCGGTTCTGTGATGTCAGGTGGATTGATGTTCGGCTCAGGTCACCTTTTCGCCCCTCGGCGACTCACTTTGAGGGACCAAAGTGAGCAAAGTCCTTCGCTCCTGTTTCCGGCCCGACTTCGTCGGGTTACGTCGTCCAGACACAGATCCGGGGTCGCCGCAACGGGCCCTCCATGGCCCAGACTGTGTAAAAA
>NZ_WIBD01000050.1:0-1722 GCF_009495975.1 Pseudomonas sp. SZ57
CACTTCGTGTTCTAAAAGAACACTCGTCATCAGCTCTCGGCCTTAAGATCCCGGATTTACCTAAGATCTCAGCCTACCACCTTAAACCTGGACAACCAACGCCAGGCTGGCCTAGCCTTCTCCGTCCCTCCATCGCAATAACCAGAAGTACAGGAATATTAACCTGTTTTCCATCGACTACGCTTTTCAGCCTCGCCTTAGGGACCGACTAACCCTGCGTCGATTAACGTTGCGCAGGAAACCTTGGTCTTTCGGCGTGGGTGTTTTTCACACCCATTGTCGTTACTCATGTCAGCATTCGCACTTCTGATACCTCCAGCAAGCTTCTCAACTCACCTTCACAGGCTTACAGAACGCTCCTCTACCGCATCATCAAAAGATGATACCCGTAGCTTCGGTGCATGGTTTGAGCCCCGTTACATCTTCCGCGCAGGCCGACTCGACTAGTGAGCTATTACGCTTTCTTTAAAGGGTGGCTGCTTCTAAGCCAACCTCCTAGCTGTCTAAGCCTTCCCACATCGTTTCCCACTTAACCATGACTTTGGGACCTTAGCTGACGGTCTGGGTTGTTTCCCTTTTCACGACGGACGTTAGCACCCGCCGTGTGTCTCCCATGCTCGGCACTTGTAGGTATTCGGAGTTTGCATCGGTTTGGTAAGTCGGGATGACCCCCTAGCCGAAACAGTGCTCTACCCCCTACAGTGATACATGAGGCGCTACCTAAATAGCTTTCGAGGAGAACCAGCTATCTCCGAGCTTGATTAGCCTTTCACTCCGATCCACAGGTCATCCGCTAACTTTTCAACGGTAGTCGGTTCGGTCCTCCAGTTAGTGTTACCCAACCTTCAACCTGCCCATGGATAGATCGCCCGGTTTCGGGTCTATTCCCAGCGACTAGACGCCCTATTAAGACTCGCTTTCGCTACGCCTCCCCTATTCGGTTAAGCTCGCCACTGAAAATAAGTCGCTGACCCATTATACAAAAGGTACGCAGTCACCCAACAAAGTGGGCTCCCACTGCTTGTACGCATACGGTTTCAGGATCTATTTCACTCCGCTCTCCGCGGTTCTTTTCGCCTTTCCCTCACGGTACTGGTTCACTATCGGTCAGTCAGTAGTATTTAGCCTTGGAGGATGGTCCCCCCATATTCAGACAAGGTTTCTCGTGCCCCGTCCTACTCGATTTCATTGCAAAGGGATTTTCGCGTACAGGGCTATCACCCACTATGGCCACCCTTTCCAGAGTGTTCCGCTAATCTCAATACAACTTAAGGGCTGGTCCCCGTTCGCTCGCCACTACTAAGGGAATCTCGGTTGATTTCTTTTCCTCAGGGTACTTAGATGTTTCAGTTCCCCTGGTTCGCCTCTTGCACCTATGTATTCAGTACAAGATAACCATCTTATGATGGCTGGGTTCCCCCATTCAGATATCTCCGGATCACAGTCTGTTTGCCGACTCCCCGAAGCTTTTCGCAGGCTACCACGTCTTTCATCGCCTCTGACTGCCAAGGCATCCACCGTATGCGCTTCTTCACTTGACCATATAACCCCAAGCAATCTGGTTATACTGTGAAGACGACATTCGCCGAAAGTTTGCATTTCACAAACTTTACCTTAGCCCGGACACGCACCAGTGAAAGAGGTGCCCGGTCTATATTTCTTTCTATCACATACCCAAATTTTTAAAGAACGATCTAATCAAAGACTAGAAATCAACATTCA
>NZ_WIBD01000051.1:0-203 GCF_009495975.1 Pseudomonas sp. SZ57
GTTAAAGAGCGGTTGGTTAAGATCTTTCGTCTCAACCGAGGCGCGCATTCTACAGCGTCCTCTGTATCTGTCAAGCGGTTATTTTAAGAAGTTTTCAAAGTTTCCTTTGCAACTTCAACCACTTGCGCTGCGATCAACTCTTGAGTTGCTCATCAGCGGGAGGCGAATTCTACAGCATTACAACCGCGTGTCAAACTCTTTTT
>NZ_WIBD01000052.1:0-447 GCF_009495975.1 Pseudomonas sp. SZ57
ACGTATCGAGGCCCTGCGCCGACGAGGTTGAATCACGAAAGCGATAGACTTCGCCCCGCGCATAGCAATGAGAGGTGTTCTTCCGTACACCTCTCGTTCCTCACTCTCTGGTGTGACCACCGAAGGTTGGACAATTATCCACCTACGCTGCCTTGGCAGCCTGCATTCTGTATTCCACAGGACTCAGGCCGTTAAGCTTCAGTTTTATGCGTGAGTGATTGTAATACTCAATGTACTCTTCGATACCCGCTTGAAGCTCATCCAGATCGTTAAATTTGTTCAGGTAGAAAAATTCGGATTTCAGCGTGCTAAAAAAGCTCTCAATAGCCGCGTTGTCGTAGCAGTTACCCTTGCGCGACATGCTGGCTGCGATCGAATTCTCATTGAGCAGTCGCTGGTAAATAGGCATCCGATATTGCCAGCCCTGGTCGGAATGCAAAATCGGCT
>NZ_WIBD01000053.1:0-1459 GCF_009495975.1 Pseudomonas sp. SZ57
TACACGCCGCTCTTCCGATCTGACAGCCTGGCCGGTGGTTCGGGTGCCGATACCCTGAACGGTGAAGACGGTAACGAATTGCTGCAAGGCGGTCTGGGCAATGACATCCTTAACGGTGGCGCCGGCAATGATGTGCTCGATGGCGGTGCTGGCAATGATCGTCTGGATGGTGGTGCCGGTGACGATACCTACCTGTTCGGTAAGGGCTCGGGTCAGGACACGATCTACTACGCCAACGAAAGCCGCGTCGGCAAGGTCGATACCATTCAATTGGTCGACCTCAATGCAGCCGATGTCAGCGTTTCGCGAGACAGCTATGACCTGGTGATTCGCATCAACGGCACGACTGATACGTTGCGCGTCGTGTATCACTTCATGAGCGATGCCACAGCCGGTTATCAGATTGACCGCATCCAGTTTGCCGATGGCAGTGCCTGGGATCTGGACGCAATCAAGACTCAGGTATTGAAGGGGAATGATGCTGACCAGTCCCTGACGGGTTACGCCACCGACGACCTGATCGACGCCGGTGCCGGTGACGACACCGTCAGTGGTGGTGCTGGCAATGACACCCTGGTTGGTGGTTCGGGTGACGACACCGTCAGTGGTGGTGCTGGCAACGACAGCCTGGCCGGTGGCTCGGGTGCCGATACCCTGAACGGTGAAGAGGGTAACGATCTGCTGCAAGGCGGTTCGGGCAATGACATCCTCAACGGCGGCGCCGGCAATGACGTGCTCGATGGCGGTGCTGGCAATGATCGTCTGGATGGTGGTGCCGGTGACGATACCTACCTGTTCGGCAAGGGCTCGGGTCAGGACACGATCTACTACGCCAACGAAAGCCGCGTCGACAAGGTCGATACGATTCAGTTGGTCGGCCTCAACGCAGCCGACGTCAGCGTTTCGCGAGACAGCTATGACCTGGTCATTCGGGTCAACGGGACGACCGATACCTTGCGTGTTACGTATCACTTTATGAGTGATGCGACCTCGGGTTATCAGATCGACCGCATCCAGTTTGCCGATGGCAGTGCCTGGGATCTGGACGCAATCAAGACTCAGGTATTGAAGGGGAATGATGCTGACCAGTCCCTGACGGGTTACGCCATCGACGATCTGATCGACGCCGGTGCTGGTGACGACACCGTCGGTGGTGGTGCTGGCAACGACAGCCTGGCCGGTGGTTCGGGTGCCGATACCCTGAACGGCGATGAGGGTAACGATCTGCTGCAAGGCGGTTCGGGCAATGACATCCTCAACGGCGGCGCCGGTAATGACGTGCTTGATGGCGGTGCTGGCAATGACCGTCTGGACGGTGGTGCCGGAGACGACACCTACCTGTTCGGCAAGGGGGCGGGGCAGGACACGATCTACTATGCCAACGAAAGCCGCGTCGGCAAGGTCGATACCATTCAATTGCTCGACCTCAACGCAGCCGATGTCAGCGTTTCGCGAGACA
>NZ_WIBD01000054.1:0-352 GCF_009495975.1 Pseudomonas sp. SZ57
CCAGACCGCCTTGCAGCAAGTCGTTACCTTCTTCACCGTTCAGGGTATCGGCACCCGAACCACCGGCCAGGCTGTCGTTGCCAGCACCACCACTGACGATGTCGTCACCGGCACCGGCGTCGATCAGGTCATCGGTGGCGTAACCGGCCAGAGACTGGTCTGCATCATTCCCTCGCAATACCTGAGTCTTGATTGCGTCCAGATCCCAGGCACTGCCATCGGCAAACTGGATGCGGTCGATCTGATAACCGGCTGTGGCATCGCTCAGGAAGTGATACACGACACGCAACGTATCAGTCGTGCCGTTGATGCGAATCACCAGGTCATAGCTGTCTCGCGAAACGCTGACATC
>NZ_WIBD01000055.1:0-434 GCF_009495975.1 Pseudomonas sp. SZ57
AATCAACATTCATGCACTGATCATCAAGATCAATGGAATGCTCATTTCTAAGCTTTCAAACAGAAGCAGTAAGTGGTGGAGCCAAGCGGGATCGAACCGCTGACCTCCTGCGTGCAAGGCAGGCGCTCTCCCAGCTGAGCTATGGCCCCGTATTTCTACATACCGTGGAGGCGTCTACTCTGACCAGCTATCTCACCAGTAAACTGGTGGGTCTGGGCAGATTCGAACTGCCGACCTCACCCTTATCAGGGGTGCGCTCTAACCAACTGAGCTACAGACCCGAACTCGGGCGCTGCTTCTAATCGTCTTCGTCAATGAATCAAGCAATTCGTGTGGGTGCTTATGGCGCAGCTGAGTCGTCGATTAAGGAGGTGATCCAGCCGCAGGTTCCCCTACGGCTACCTTGTTACGACTTCACCCCAGTCATGAATCAC
>NZ_WIBD01000056.1:0-331 GCF_009495975.1 Pseudomonas sp. SZ57
TGTTGGCGTCGTAATCGGACTTGTTCTTGATGTCGCGGCTGGTGAGGCTTGAGTTGACAAGTCTGTTATTGCCGTCCTGCACGGCTTTGTCGCTGCTGGCGATAACGGCGCCGACCAGATCGGTGTTGCCCCGCACGTTGATGTCGAAACCGTCATCACCGGCCTTGATGCCTGATTGCTCGGTGACGCTGGCGTAGTTGGAGTCGATGTTGGTCGCGCCGAAGTTGCCGCTGGCACCACTGATGGTGCTCATGCCGGTGCAGAACGGCGGAATGCACAGGCTGACGCCGAAGCCGAGGCTCTTTTCGTCGACCTTGTAGGTGTTGGTGTC
>NZ_WIBD01000057.1:0-2126 GCF_009495975.1 Pseudomonas sp. SZ57
TCCCTGATAACCGCCCACGGTGCTTCAACAAACACCGCCATCAGCAAGTTAAAGCTATATCCCAACCCATACGTCACCTTGCCGATGTCCTTGGCACTGAAGTCGCCATCCCGAGTAAGGTCGCGATAGGTGAAGGCGGTGTTGATGAAGTTGAGCATGATCACGCCCCAGGTAATCGAACCGGCAATCCCTCCCAGTCCATCGAGCCAGCGCCTGGCGGTGCTCAGCCATTCTTTGGTGATGGCTTTGCCGGACTGGAAGTGCAGGCGAATCTCGTCCTGTAATTGCTTGGCATATTGGTTGTTCTGAAAGTCGAGCAGGGCGGGCATGCTCAGTTCGTGCAGGCGAAGTTTTTGCTCGAGCGCGCGCAGGTGGCTGGCGATGCTTTTGCGGGGGTTGTAAGCGGTTGGATAGAGCCAGCTGCGGCGGATATCGCTGATCTGCTTGTTGAGTACCCGCCACTCACTGATCCAGCTTTTCAGCTTCGTAAACATTTTCTGATCGATCGCAATACGTGCGTTCGAATCGAGCAGGATCTGGCCGATCAACAGCGTGCGAATCAGTGCAACGATGTTCTGCTGCTTGCCCACCGCCAGACGGCTGTCGATGGGCACCCAGGCCAGCAGGATGCTTTCGAACGTTGCCTTGCCAGCGTTGCTGGCCAGTTGGCCGAGGACTTTGAAGGTGTCCTGAACGGGGTGTTTCAGCGCTTTCATCCACGGCTTTTCGGCAAAGCCCTGGTGATTGAGCGCGCCGTTAAGTTCGCCAATGCGGGTGGCCAGGTTGGTGACGTCGCCAAGACCGTTCAGCAGCGCGTTGGCCTCCTGGTGTAGGGCGTGCTTGAGCGCCGGTGAGAAGCCGTAGCGCAAGGTGCCAAACAGGCTGCTTTCGTTGGCTTCCTGCTCGGCGAGCCAGGCGCTGGCGGCGTTGTCTTGAGCGTAGATGATCTGCAGGTTAAGCATGAGCGTTTGCAGATAAAGCAGGCTTTCTGGATGGGTGGGGTCGACAAACAGCTTGAGCGGTTCCGTGCCCATATGGGTCGACCATTGCCGAAAGTCGCTTTGCGTGTCACGCACCTGTTGCAGCAGTGTGTCACCGGTTGGCAGGTGCTGCTGAAGGTACTGACGCGCACCGCTCAGATCGACCTCGCGCCGCCATTTGTGGCGATCTTTCCAGGCTTGCAGGGCCTCGTCGGAGGGCGCGCTGCCGTAACGCATTTCAAGCGATCTGCGCATCTCCGGGCTTTTGAAAATATCCGGCAGCAACAGCACGCCACCGGGAGCGGTGTTGTTGCCGATCTGCTCTTGTTCAAATATGCATTGTTCAAAATAGGCTTCGACTTCGCTCAGGTACTGGTGGGTAAGCGCCGCATTGCCGCGCACCGATGCCGGCAATTTCTCCGGTTCGCCTTCAGCGCCACACAGTGCGGTGACAGTCTGGGCGATCTGGATTTTGTGTTCGTGCTCGGCTTGCCAGTTGCGGTAAGCGGCCTGATCGGCGGCCAGTTGCATGCCCAGATCGTTGAAAATGGCCAGCGGATCATCAAGGGCGATGAGCAGGGAGCTGTCCTGGTCTTCAACGCTGCCCTGCCAGAAAACGTCAGCGCCGATCGGCGAAAACAGCGGCTGGGTTTCTTCGCTGGAGGCCTTGGATGTAGGAATCGCCGAGTCTGCAAAGCGGTCATCATCAACCACATGCTCTTTGTCGATGTCCGCCACCGCCTCGGCGATGCGGTTCAACGGCAGGGTATGCGGCTCGGCCATGGTCATGCAGTAGCGTTTCAGATCCAGCGCTTTCATCCATGAAGCGCGGCTTTCCGGATTCGAGCGCAGGTGTTCGCAGATTCGCCAGGTCCATTGCTGCGCTGAAAAGGCGATGCGCAGCAGGTTGCTTCGCGGATAGAGCAGAAAAGGCTTGGCATCGCTGCCGCCACTGCGCTGGTCGCTGCCAATCTGCGTATCGGTCCAGACAATAAGGCTCAGGTTGCCGGTGGCGGCTGACACCGCGTACTCGTGCAACGTCTCTGCCGTTTCGTCATAGACATACACGTAGCCGTCATACAGCTGGCGAAGGGTATAGCTGCGTGTTTTCAGCTTCGGCATCACCGCCCAGCGGCTGCCCTTGAG
>NZ_WIBD01000058.1:0-1062 GCF_009495975.1 Pseudomonas sp. SZ57
TGTCTCGCGAAACGCTGACATCAGCTGCATTGAGGTCGACCAACCGAATCGTATCGACCTTGCCGACACGGCTTTCGTTGGCGTAGTAGATCGTATCCTGACCCGAGCCCTTGCCGAACAGGTAGGTGTCGTCACCGGCACCACCGTCCAGACGGTCATTACCCGAGCCCCCCTCCAACACATCGTCTCCACCATTACCGTAGAGCGTATCGTTACCGTCACCTCCGCTGAGGGTTTCGCCGACCTCCGTGCCGGAGACAGTCAAGGCACTCACCGCTACAGGTGTGAACAGATTGGCGCTGATACTCTCTTTGTTCCAGATCACCCCATCGGCAAACTGCACCTGATCGATGCCATAGCCGTAGATGGCACTGCTGTAGAAGTGCGAACTGACCCGCAGGGTTTCACCGCTGTCCTTGATCTGGATAATCAGGTCATCGGACTCACGGCGCAGCACCACATCGGCAGCGTTCAGCCCTTCCAGACGAATCACGTCCAGCTTGTTGGTCGTGGTGTCGTTGTAAGAATAGTTGCTGATAGTGTCTTGACCCGAGCCCTTGCGGAACACGTAGGTGTCGGAACCGTAGCCACCGTCCAGCGAGTCATTGCCGCTGCCGCCTTCCAGAGTGTCGTTGCCATAGCCGCCGGTAAGCGTGTCATTACCTGCGCCGCCCAGCAGTGTGTCGTTGCCATCTTCACCGTTGAGGGTGTCACGGCCATCGCCGCCGTCGAGGATGTCATCACCGGCACGGCCATTCAGGGTGTCGTTACCCGACAGGCCGAACAGGCTGTCCGCCGACTCATAACCGGTAACGGTCTCATCGACTTCGGTACCGGTCAGCAGAGCCGTACGGATCTGCTCATTGGTCAGTGCAGTACCATCGGCAAACTGTATCTGATCAATGTTATAGCCGTAGAGAGCGCTGGTGTTGAAGTGCGAGCTGACCCGCAGGGTTTCGCCGCTGTCCTTGATCTGGATAATCAGGTCATCATACTCACGACGCAGCACCACATCGGCAGCGCTCAGACCTTCCAGACGGATCACATCCAGTTTGTTGGCCG
>NZ_WIBD01000006.1:0-798 GCF_009495975.1 Pseudomonas sp. SZ57
TGGTCGGAATGCAAAATCGGCTTTTCATGCGGTCCAAGCCGCTTAAATGCTCCTTCAAGCATTTCGTCGACCATGGAGTACAGCGGGCGCCTGGCAATCGCATAGGAAATGATTTCGCCGCTGTACAGATCCATGATCGGCGACAGATAGAGTTTCTGGCCTCCTACTTTGAATTCGGTCACGTCGGTGGCCCATTTCTGGTTAAGGTATTGCGCTTTGAAATCACGCTTTAGCAGGTTAGGCGCGGCCTTGCCTGTTTCGCCTTTGTAGGAACGGTATTTCTTCACGCGTATCAGGCTCTTCAGGCCTAGCTGCCCCATTAGTTTCTGCACCGTCTTGTGGTTCACAAGATGGCCCGCCCTGCGCAAAGCTGCCGTGATGCGACGATAGCCATACCGGCCCTTGTGCTCGTAGAAAGTTGCCTGAATCAGGTCTTTCAGCCCGGCGTATTTGTCATCTGCCAGCAGTACCTTTTGTTGATAGTAAAAAGTGCTGCGTGCCAGACCGGCAAACTTCAGCAGGCCGTCCAGAGAATGCAAAGGCCTCAGTTCCATCACGATTTGCGCTTTTTCTGCTGCGCTATTCGTTGCTTCTTCTGAACCAAGGCATCGAGCTTTTTTAGATAATCGACCTCCATCCGCAGTTGCTTCACCTCGGCAAGCAACTCGTCACGCGAGCGCGATTCATCGTTGATCGGAGCAGATTTCACAGGGGGAAGGGGCGTCGTCATCTTTCTTGGGCGTCCAGCTTTCTTAGGGGGCTTTGAGGATGCGTTAAGAGCACCTTCGTCAAAAAGGC
>NZ_WIBD01000059.1:0-1438 GCF_009495975.1 Pseudomonas sp. SZ57
TTTAGAACACGAAGTGGTTGATGCCATGCTTCCAAGAAAAGCTTCTAAGCTTCAGGTAACCAGGAACCGTACCCCAAACCGACACAGGTGGTTGGGTAGAGAATACCAAGGCGCTTGAGAGAACTCGGGTGAAGGAACTAGGCAAAATGGCACCGTAACTTCGGGAGAAGGTGCGCCGGTGGAGGTGAAGCATTTACTGCGTAAGCCCCTGCCGGTCGAAGATACCAGGCCGCTGCGACTGTTTATTAAAAACACAGCACTCTGCAAACACGAAAGTGGACGTATAGGGTGTGACGCCTGCCCGGTGCCGGAAGGTTAATTGATGGGGTTAGCGCAAGCGAAGCTCTTGATCGAAGCCCCGGTAAACGGCGGCCGTAACTATAACGGTCCTAAGGTAGCGAAATTCCTTGTCGGGTAAGTTCCGACCTGCACGAATGGCGTAACGATGGCGGCGCTGTCTCCACCCGAGACTCAGTGAAATTGAAATCGCTGTGAAGATGCAGTGTATCCGCGGCTAGACGGAAAGACCCCGTGAACCTTTACTATAGCTTTGCACTGGACTTTGAATTTGCTTGTGTAGGATAGGTGGGAGGCTTTGAAGCGTGGACGCCAGTCTGCGTGGAGCCAACCTTGAAATACCACCCTGGCAACTTTGAGGTTCTAACTCAGGTCCGTTATCCGGATCGAGGACAGTGTATGGTGGGTAGTTTGACTGGGGCGGTCTCCTCCTAAAGAGTAACGGAGGAGTACGAAGGTGCGCTCAGACCGGTCGGAAATCGGTCGTAGAGTATAAAGGCAAAAGCGCGCTTGACTGCGAGACAGACACGTCGAGCAGGTACGAAAGTAGGTCTTAGTGATCCGGTGGTTCTGTATGGAAGGGCCATCGCTCAACGGATAAAAGGTACTCCGGGGATAACAGGCTGATACCGCCCAAGAGTTCATATCGACGGCGGTGTTTGGCACCTCGATGTCGGCTCATCACATCCTGGGGCTGAAGCCGGTCCCAAGGGTATGGCTGTTCGCCATTTAAAGTGGTACGCGAGCTGGGTTTAGAACGTCGTGAGACAGTTCGGTCCCTATCTGCCGTGGACGTTTGAGATTTGAGAGGGGCTGCTCCTAGTACGAGAGGACCGGAGTGGACGAACCTCTGGTGTTCCGGTTGTCACGCCAGTGGCATTGCCGGGTAGCTATGTTCGGAAAAGATAACCGCTGAAAGCATCTAAGCGGGAAACTTGCCTCAAGATGAGATCTCACTGGAACCTTGAGTTCCCTAAAGGGCCGTCGAAGACTACGACGTTGATAGGTTGGGTGTGTAAGCGCTGTGAGGCGTTGAGCTAACCAATACTAATTGCCCGTGAGGCTTGACCATATAACACCCAAGCAATTTGCGTCGAAAGACCAGATTGCGGTGACTGTGAAGATGACACGAACCGAAAGT
>NZ_WIBD01000060.1:0-336 GCF_009495975.1 Pseudomonas sp. SZ57
CGGCAGAGTGATAAACCCCAGACAAACAAAAACCCTCAACGCGTAAGCGATGAGGGTTTCTGGAATTGAATCTTGACGATGACCTACTCTCACATGGGGAAACCCCACACTACCATCGGCGATACATCGTTTCACTACTGAGTTCGGGATGGGATCAGGTGGTTCCAATGCTCTATGGTCGTCAAGAAATTCGGGTACCGAATCGTGCCATGCGGCGCGCTTCAGCAAATCGGGTATGTGATAGTCAGTTCAGGTGTCGTTCGTGACGCAAACTTTCGGTTCGTGTCATCTTCACAGTCACCGCAATCTGGTCATTCGACGCAAATTGCTTGGGTG
>NZ_WIBD01000061.1:0-300 GCF_009495975.1 Pseudomonas sp. SZ57
GCTGTTCGGCGTCGTCGGTGATGACCACGGCGCCGCCACTGATGCCGCTGCGCGTTACGCTGCTGGCCTTGTCGCTGGCGCTGATGGCGATCGGCATGTTGGCGCCGATATTGTTTTCGTTCTTCGCCAGGTCGGTGCCAGGGTTGACCGTGCCGCCGTTCTGCACGTTGCCTTTCTGGTCCTTGCCGATTTCGTTGTAGCCACCGCCCAGGCTGACGGTGTTGGCGTCGTAATCGGCCTTGTTCTTGATGTCGCGGCTGGTGAGGCTGGAGGTGACAAGGCTGTTCTTGCCGTCCTGCA
>NZ_WIBD01000062.1:0-649 GCF_009495975.1 Pseudomonas sp. SZ57
ACCAGCGCGCCCTGGCCTTTTGACTGTTCTGACCGTCGGGGTCAAATAAGTTGAGTGGGTTGTTGCCAACAAAGCCGAACAGATTCAACCCATCCACTTCCCCCGCCGGATCCGGATTGATCCACCGCTGCAGCCACGGCGCGTAATACCTGAACCCGTAATAATAAAGCCCGCTGGCGTCACGCTCTTTACCCGAATAACGCACGGTCTTGTACTTGGCCTCCACTGCACTACGCGCCGCCCACCAGGCCGTGCCGCCGAACGGATAATAACTTTCCTGGCTGATCAGGCCACCTTGTTGATCCAGTTCCAGCGTGCTCGAGCCCAGATGATCACCCAGGCTGTAACGCACCTGATCGTTCGCAATAGAGCCCGGTTTTCCAGCTTCCCAGTGCAACACCCGCACGCTGTTGCGACCCGCCTGAGCGGTAACGACGTGGAGGGTTTCGCCATCGGCTGTGGTGCGGATTTCCAGCCCCGGCAGGTAGCGCACTTCGTTGATAAGCAAGCGGCCTGACGCCTGAGCAGTACGTATCTTGCGGCAGCGCTGACCCTGGCCGTCATAGACATAACGCTCTTCATCGCTCGCTGCGTCTTTACGCTGCAGCAGAGTAACAAGAGCAAGTTGATTACGCGCATTCCAACCCAT
>NZ_WIBD01000063.1:0-832 GCF_009495975.1 Pseudomonas sp. SZ57
GCCGGGCGTCCGGTGCTTTCGGTGGTCGATTCGACGTCGTTCCACATCGACGGCTATTTCGAGGAAACCAAGCTCGATGGCATCCATGTCGGCCAGGGCGTCGACATCCGCGTCATCGGTGACAACGCGCGGCTGACCGGCCATGTGGTGAGCATCGTTGCCGGTATCGAAGACCGCGACCGCAGCAGCGGCTCGAACCTGCTGCCCAACGTCAACCCGGCCTTCAGTTGGGTGCGTCTTGCGCAGCGGATTCCGGTGCGGATCGCCTTCGATGACGTGCCCGCCGATTTCCGCATGATTGCCGGGCGTACCGCGACGGTGTCGATTATCGACGACACGCAGGAGCGCAGCCGATGAAATGTGCTTTACGCGTGGTCGCGCTCGGCTTTACCGCCGTGCTGTCGGCCTGCCAGATGGTCGGCCCGGATTACCAGTTGCCCAAAGACGGCGCGATCAATCGCCCTGACTTGCAGGGTGAACTGGCTGGTCGCTCGGTCAACACGGTTTCGGCCCCGGTGCCTGCGCACTGGTGGCGCCTGTACCAGGATGCGCGTCTGGATGAGCTGGTGCGCCAGGCCATCGCTTCCAATACCGACCTGCGCATCGCTGCCGCCAACCTGCAGCGTGCCCGCTATCAGACCTCGGAAGCCGAGGCGGCCGGCGGCTTTACCAACGGCGCGAAGATCGGCGCGCAGCGCGTGCAGGAGTCGGGCGAGGCGTTTCTGCTGACCGACAAGGTGCCGGTGGCCAATGTCGGCGACGTGGGTCTGACCACTTCGTACCAGTTCGATCTGTTCGGCACCTTGCAGCGTGGCATCGAAGCGGCGCAGGC
>NZ_WIBD01000063.1:873-1808 GCF_009495975.1 Pseudomonas sp. SZ57
TGTGCGGCCAATGAAGAGCTCGACATCGCCCGCGAATCGCTGGACCTGCAAAAACAGAGTGTGTCCCTCAACCAGCGCCTGCGCGATGCCGGGCGTGGCGATGAAACCCAGGTCACTCGTTCGCAGACGCAGTTCAAGTCATTGCGCGCCGAAATGCCCCGTTACGAGGCGCGCCGTCAGGCTGCGATGTTCCGCCTGTCGATGTTGCTGGCCAAACCTGTCGAGCAACTGCCCGCCGGGGTAAGCACCTGCAACCATCTGCCGCAGATTGCGCAGGTCATGCCGGTGGGCGACGGCGCAGCACTGCTCAAACGCCGCCCGGATGTGCGTCAGGCTGAACGCCATCTGGCGATGTCGACTGCCGAGATCGGTGTTGCCACCGGCGAGCTGTATCCGGACATCAGCATCGGCGCGAGCATTGGCACCACCGGCCTGATCGAGAACCTTGGCAAGCCGGCGGCCAATCGCTGGGGCTTCGGGCCGCTGCTGAACTGGACCATTCCGTCCAACGGCTCACGCGCCCGCATCCATCAGGCCGAAGCCTCGGCGCAAGCTGCGCTGGCGCGCTTTGACGGTGTGGTGCTCAATGCCATCCGTGAAACCCAGACCGGTCTGGCGCAATACACCGCCCTGCTCGACCGCCGCGACGCGCTCAGAGAAGCCGAGCAATCCGCCAAGGAAGCGGCTGACCAGACGCACCGCTTCTATCAGGCCGGGCGCGCCTCGTTCCTCGCCGATCTGCAGGCTACGCGCACTTACACCGACGTGCGCGCGCAGATGGCCGAGGCCAACACGCAGGTGGCGATGGGGCAGATCAATCTGTTTCTGGCACTCGGCGGCGGCTGGGAGAAGGATGACGTGGCGCAGCAGTAGGATGGGCGTTCGCCCCGCCATCAGGCGTGGTTCGGATGGATTACGTCGCAATTTGCGTCGTC
>NZ_WIBD01000064.1:0-216 GCF_009495975.1 Pseudomonas sp. SZ57
CTCTTCGCGGACAAGTCCGCTCCTACAGGACACCGCGAACTCCCGTGGGAGCGAGCTTGCTCGCGAAGACAGTATTCCTGACGCAGAAAATCCATCGACCGCAACGCCCTCTTCGCGAGCAAGCTCGCTCCCACAAGGCACCGCAAACTCCAGTAGGAGCGAACTTGTTCGCGAAGGCTATAGTCCTGACGCAGCGACTGCACTGCCCTCTTCGCG
>NZ_WIBD01000065.1:0-217 GCF_009495975.1 Pseudomonas sp. SZ57
CGACGTCGACGTCGACGCCATCCGCGCCGCCGTCCACAGCGCGCCGCGCCACGTCCTCACCATCGACGACAGCATCCCCGCCGGGGACCTGCTCGCCGACTACGCCCTCATCACGGGCACCGTCGTCGCCACGACGAAGGCCGGCCTGCTCACGCTCATCCCGCTGGCCGAGAGCGTCTCCGACAGCGTGATGACCCTGTCCGCCAGCGACCTGAAG
>NZ_WIBD01000066.1:0-384 GCF_009495975.1 Pseudomonas sp. SZ57
GGGGGGGGGGGGGGGGGGGCGGGGGGGGGGGGGGGGGGGGGGGCGCGAGGGGGGGGGGGGGGGGGGGGGTGGGCGAAGCGGCGGGGGCGCAGCACTCGAGCTTGCACCAGGGGGGGTGGTGGTGGGGGGGGGGGGGGGGGCGCCGAGGCCGAGCAGTAGGGGGGGGGGGAGAAGACCCCCGGCCTGGTGGGTGGGGGGGCGGGGGGGGCCCGGGGGGGGGGGGGGGGGGGCGGGGGGGGGGGGGGGGGGGGGCCCGCCCCGCCGGAGGGTGCATTGGGCAGACGGCCACTCACACACGCCGTCGCGCGCGACCCGCCGCGCCCCGCCGAGCCGGGGCGCCGGGGGCCCGCGGCGGGGGGGGGGCTGGGGGGGGGGGGCGGGGCC
>NZ_WIBD01000067.1:0-401 GCF_009495975.1 Pseudomonas sp. SZ57
TGCCCGAGGGGTAGGAGCGAACTTGTTCGCGAAGACGCTCGCTCAGGCGATTCATTTTCGGTAAGCTTTGCGACCCCTTCGCGGACAAGTCCCCTCCAACGCCCGTTCGGCAGAATCAAAAACGGCCTCCAGCCCGAGGGGTAGGAGCGAACTTGTTAGATCGGACGAGCGGCGTGTAGGGACAGAGTGGTTCAGCCTGTGTAGCTCTCGGGGGGCGCGGGCGCTGGTACGCGGGGGGGGGGGGGGGGGGGGGGGGGGGGGGGTGGGGGGGGGGGGGGGGGGGGGGGGGGGGGGGGGGGGGGGGGGGGGGGGGGGGGGGGGGGGGGGGGGGGGGGGGGGGGGGGGGGGGGGGGGGGGGGGGGGGGGGGGGGGGGGGGGGGGGGGGGGGGGGGGGGGGGGGG